>NZ_CP102578.1:2882115-3200192 GCF_042230915.1 Archangium gephyra
ACGTGATGTGGACGGGGCTCCGCCACTTCGGCTGGTACCCGGGGCAGTGGCCGGGAGTGGTGAAGGAGGAGGTGCTGCGGCGCATCCAGACGCCGACGCTCCTGCTGGTGGGGCAGCAGGAGCGCATCTACGACGCGGAGCCGATGCTGGCCCGCGCGCGCTCGCTCCTCCCGAACCTCACCTGCGAGGCGATCCCCGACGCGAGCCACGACCTGCCCATGCGCCAGCCGGAGGTGGTGGCCGCACGCCTCCGGGCCTTCCTCGGCGCGTAGCCGGGTTGCGCATGCTCCCTCTCCCTTTGGGAGAGGGCGGGGGGTGAGGGTAGTCCCCGCGTGTCACGGTGCAACGCGAAGACCCTCACCCTGACCCTCTCCCAGAGGGAGAGGGGATGGCTCAGCTCCGGTAGTCCGCGTTCTCGCTGATGTACTCGTGGCTGCGGTCCGCGCCGAGCACCGTGCAGGCCGCCGCGCCAGCGCCGAGGTCCACTTCAATCTCCACCGAGCGCTCGTGCGGAGGGAACGTCACCTGCGGGCGGAAGGTGAGCCCGTCCGCGGGCGGCACGCTGGTGTACAGCTCGGCGCCCTTCATGTGCGCCACCAGCGCCTTCTCCGCCTCGTTGTCGAGCCGGAAGGCGCCATGCTCCAGGATGACGCGGCCTCCCATGCGCAGGGTGCAGCGCGAGAGGTCCACCTCGGGGTGGTGCGCGCCCACGTACTTGCCGATCGCCGCCACCAGCCGGCCCACGTTCGGGTCGTTCCCGTTCACCGCGCACTGGAAGAGCGGCGAGTTCACCACCGACTTGCCGATGCCCCGTGCCACGTCCTCGCTCGGGGCCCCGTGCACCCGCACGCGCATGACGTGGTGCACGCCCTCGCCGTTGCGCACGATGTCCTCGGCCAGGTCGGCGCACACCTGCTCCAGCGCGGCCTCGAACTCCTTCAGGCTCGGGCAGGGCACCTTGCGCGACGACAGCAGCGTCACCGTGTCCGACGTGCTCGTGTCGCTGTCCACGCTGATGCAGCCGAACGTCCTCGAGGCCACCGAGCGCAGCGCCGCGCGCAGGGCCTCGCGCGGCACGTCCACGTCCGTCATCAGGAAGACGAGCATGGTGGCCAGGTTGGGCTCGATCATCCCAGCCCCCTTGGCGATGCCCACGATGCTCCCGCTGCCCACCTGGGCCCGGCGGACCTTGGGGTACAGGTCCGTCGTCATGATGCCCTCGGCGGCGGGCAGCACGGACTCGCCGGCGAGCGACGAGGCGGCCTGGGGCACCGCTCCCACCATCGCGTCCACCGGCAGCCGCCAGCCGATGACCCCCGTCGAGCAGGGCAGCACCTGCGAGGCGCTCAGCCCCAGCGAGCCCGCCACCGCCGCGCACAGCCGCTCGGAGGCCTCGACGCCCCCGGGCGCGCACACGTTGCTCACCTTGTTGTTCACCACCACCGCGCCCAGCGTGGGCTCAGCCAGGCGCTTGCGGCCGATGAGCACCGGTGCTCCCGGGAAGGCGTTCTTCGTGAACACCGCGGCGAACGACGGCGTCGGCTCGTCGAGCACCACCAGCGTGAGGTTCATCTTCGCCGGCTTGGCCACCTCGGCGGGCATGAACTCGAGCCGCGTGCGCCCGACGCGGAAGCCGCGCGGAAGGGCGGACTGGTGCTCCAGCCAGCTCCGGTGGGCCTCGGCGGACGGGAAGGTCAGGTGCGTGCTGGGAATGGCGGTACCTCGCTGCGAGGAGAAAGACGCTTGGTGCCGCAATCCGGGGCGCGAATCAATGCCAGAGATGCCCGTTCGCCGGCTTCCCGGTCAGGGAGGCACCGGCCGGAGCTGCTCCCGCGGGATGATCTGCTTGCGCTGGCTGGGGCTCGACCAGTGCAGCCGCATGAGGGCCACGCCCGTCTGCTCGAAGAACTCCAGCCGGAGCGAGTAGGCCCGGCCGGCCTGCAGCGTGACGGTGCCCCGGTTCTCCTTGGTGGCGTGCACCGTCCAGTCGTCGATGAGGAGCTTGCCGTCCACCCAGAGCCGCACGCCGTCATTGGACTGGGTGTGGAAGGTGTACGTCTCCGAGTACCGGGGCACCACGCTCCCCGTCCAGCGCGCCGTGAAGGTGTTGACGTCCAGGGCCGCGTCCGGCGAGCCGTTGTCCCACTTGAAGTCCACGGTGGGGTCCACCCGCTCCACCTTCAGGCCCTTGAAGTCGAGCTCGTTGAAGTACTCCGCCCGCAGGCCGTTGCCCGCCGGGGCGTTCACGTCCCGGAACACCGCCGTGTACTGCGAGTCCGCGGTGGGCTGGACCTCCTGGGTCATGGCCCCCGCGTGCATCCATCGCTCGAAGACGTACGTCTTCCCGTCCTTCACCTGCGGCGAGACGGCGCCCAGCGTGCGCACCACCCCCGCCACGCTCTCCACCTCCAGCGGAGCCGGCTGGGGTTGCCCGTCGAGCGTCACCCGCAGCCCCGAGGGCTCGGTGCCCATCCGCAGCTTCACCTTCCGGGGCCGCACGTCCCGGTAGAGCTCATGGACGGCCCCGTTGGAGTCCTCCACCCGCAGGTGGATGCGGAACCACACGTTGGCGGCCGTCTCGCCCCGGTCCGGCACGGTGAACCGTCCGCTCTTCGCCCCGCGCGTGGACGGCACGAAGGGGTGCACGTGGTCGTCGTGGTGGAAGTCCACCCGCCACGTGAAGGCGCTGTCCGGCAGCGTCCCGTCCTCGGCGTCCGTGCCCCGGCCCTCGTAGGCGATGGCGTTGCCCGCGCCGTAGAGCGTCCCCTCCACGGGCAGGAAGAAGGTGGCGGCGGGGGCGGTGTTGTCCCTCACGGTGACGGTGGCCTCGCTGCTCAGCACCGAGCCGTAGTCGTTGGACACCCGCACGCGGAAGCGGGTCCCCGAGTCCGACAGCTTCACCGAGGCCAGCGTGAGGCTCGGCGCCGTCTGTCCCGTCAGGTCCGCGCCATTGCGCTGCCACTGGTAGCGCAGCGCCGGCGTCCCGGTGGCGCTCACCGTGAGGGTGACGGTCTGGCCGGGCAGCACCGTCTTGCTCTCGGGTTGGCTCGCGAGGGTGGGCGCCTCGTTGGCCGCCGTGTAGCGGATGCGGCGCACTGTGTCGTCCGCGCGGTCCAGGTAATACAGGCTGCCGTCCGGCCCGACGTCGAGGTCCACCGGTGCCCGCAGGCCCGTGGCGAAGAGGGCGACGGCGCCATCCTTCGGGTCATACGTGCGGATCCACCCGTTGCAGTAGTCCGCGAAGAAGTAGCGCCCCGTGTACTCCGCGGGGAAGTGGGGCTGCGCCGGGTTGTAGAAGACGCCCGCGGAGATGGCGCAGCCGCTCCCGGTGCCCGAGCCGTGCGGGTAGGCGAACAGCGGGGCGCGGAAGCGGGCGTCCGTCGTGGGGCCCTCGGTGTCCGGCCAGCCATAGTTGGCTCCGGCGACGCCCTCGTTGATCTCCTCCCACTTGTTGGCCCCGACGTCGTTGATGAAGAGGCGGCCCGTGCCCGGCTGCATGGCGAAGCTGAAAGGGTTGCGCAGGCCGAGCGCCCAGATGGCGCGGTAGCTGCCCGTGGTGCGCGTGTAGAAGGGGTTGTCCGTGGGGATGGTGCCGTCCTTCTCCAGCCGCAGCACCTTGCCCATCAGCGAGCCGAGGCTCGGCGCCCTCTCCGAGCGCGTGTTCTCCCCCACGGCCACGTAGAGCTTGCCGCCGGGCCCGAAGTGGATGGCGCCTCCATTGTGGTTGTTGGCCCCCAGCGTCTCGAGCTCGAAGAGGATGCGCTCGCTGCCGGGCACCGCCTGGTTGCCATTCGCGGTGAAGCGGCTGACGCGGTTGTGCACCTGCGGCGTGGTGGCCGTGTAATAGACATACACGTAGGGCTGGCCGGGGAAGTCTGGATCCAACGCCACGCCGAGCAGGCCCCGCTCCCCGTTCCTGTCCGTGCTGACCGTCAGGAACGGCGCGCTCAGCAGCTTGCCGTCCTGGATGAGCCGCAGCCGGCCGTCCTGCTCGCAGACGAAGATGCGTCCATCCGGTGCGATGGCCATGGAGGTCGCCGCGTCGAGCTCATCGACGACCACCGTGTCCGTGAAGCGCGTGGGCACCGCGGCCATGTCCGCTCGTTGCTGCGGCGGGCTCGCGGCGGGCTCCACCTCCGTGCAGCCCCCCCACGAAAGAAAGCCAAGAAAGCAGGCGAATGCCCCAAGAGCATTGATTCGCATGACTCACACTCCAATCCGATCGGAAGGACCGCCCTCCCAACCGCCCCCCCCTCATGGAAGGCGGCGCGAAGCTGTAGCGGGGGGTCCTCATCTGCTCAGCAGCACACGAGGGCAGCGGTTCCACGTACGTCCGCTGCTGGATGGTGCTGGAGGCGGAGTGGGCTTCATCCGCCAGGAGTCCTGTTCCCCGGGGCGGTGGGTGTCTCGGCGCCTCCGGAGGGGGGTCACCCCGGGTGTGGGTCCTCTCGCGCCCGGAGGAGAAGCGAAACTCCCTCTGTCCACTGTCTGCGGCAGGAATCGTTCACCACTGGACTCCACCTCGGTGGGCGCTGGACTCGACCGGGAATTCGACTGGTCTGCTTTGTGCTCAAATAATATAGGACGACCGCTCCAACAGGCCCGCTCACCGTGTACACCGTCGAAATCAGCCCTCCCGCGTGGAATCAGCTTGCCCACCTGTCGCTGGAGACCTACCGGCGCATCCGGGAGGCCCTGGATGATGTGGCCATGGGCCTGGGCGAGGGGCGCAATCACGTCTTCCCGGGGACGGTGAAGGCCCCGGGTCGTCCGGCGTCCACCCCCTCGGTGGTGGTGGATGATGCGATCGCGGTCTACGACGTGGACCATGAGCGCCAGCGCGTGCTGCTGCTGGAGGTGGCGCGGCGCCTCCCGAGGGACCTCTAGGGGAGGGCGGGGCGCCAGGCGGGCTGGCCGCTGGGCGGGCGGGGGAGCGGTGCCAGCGGCAAGGACCCGGGCTCCAGGGCCGGATGACGTTCACATTTTCCGGACATGGCGACGCACGAGCCAGTAGCCGGGACGGGGGGGCGGCTTCGCCTCTGTGACTTCATCCGGGAGCAGCGCGCGCTGATCCTCGAGGAGTGGGAGCGCGCGGCGCGGGTCCTGCCCGAGGCGCGGCGGCTGTCCCAGCCCCGGCTGGTGAATGACCTGCCGCCGCTGCTGGAGCAGCTGGCGGACCGGGTGGAGGACGTCCATACCGGAAACCAGGGCTCGCTGGAGGAGTGGCCGGAGATCCACGCGCTGCAGCGGCTGGACGTGGGATTCGACCTGGAGCAGGTGACGCACGAGTACGCGCTGCTGCGCACCTGCATCCTGCGGCTCTACGGCCAGCACCTGGGGCGCGAGGGCGGGCGGGACACGGAGACGCTGCTGCGGGAGGTGGAGCGGCTCAACCAGCTGTTCGACGAGGCGGTGGGCACGGCCGTGGCGCGCTACTCGCGGGCCCGCGAGCGCACGCTGGTGGCGCTCGACCGCATCTCCGAGGCGGCGCTCGGCACGGAGGACCTGGACACCTTCTTGGAGCGGCTGCTGCGCGTGGTGCTGGAGACGACGGAGGCGGTGGACTCCGTCACGTTGCTGCTGCGCGAGGGGGAGGTGCTGCGGGCGCGCGCCTCGGTGGGCCTGGAGCAGGAGGTGGCCACCGGCTTCCAACTCCGGGTGGGCGAGGGCTTCTCCGGGAAGATCGCCGCCGAGCGGCGCCCGCTGGAGGTTCGCTCGGCGGCGGCGGATCCGCTGGTGAGGAGCGAGGCGCTGCGGCGGCGGGGTACCCGCGCGCTCTACGGGGTGCCGCTCATCACCGGGGGCGAGGTGGTGGGCGTGGCGCACATGGGCAGCATCACCGCCTTCGAGTTCTCCAACGAGGACAAGCTGCTCTTCCGGGCGATGGTGAGCCGGGCCTCGGCGTTGCTGGTGCAGACGCGGCTGGCCAGCCGGGAGCGCGAGGCCCGCGAGGCGATGCGCACGGGCGAGGAGCTGCTGCGCCTGGTCATCGAGCAGAGCGGGGATGCCATCATCGTGACGGACGAGCGGGGGGTGCTGCGCATCTTCAACGTGGAGGCCGAGCGCCAGCACGGCGTCAGCCGCCAGCAGGTGGCCGCGCCCGAGTGGACGGCGACGTACGGCCTGCTCGACCTGGAGGGGCGGCCCCTGGCGCTGGAGGCGACGCCCCTGTACCGGGCGCTCCACGGCGAGACGGTCACCGAGGCGCGCTGGAAGGTGCGGCGCCCGGATGGCTCGGTGCGCATCCTCAACGGCACCGCCTCGCCCGTGCTCCGCCCGGACGGCACTCCGGCCGGCGCGGTGATCTCCGCCCGGGACGAGACGGAGCGGCTGCTGCGCGAGTCCGAGCGGTCCGAGACGCTCGCGCTGCTGGACTCGCTGCTGTCCACCGCGCCCATCGGCCTGGCCTTCGTGGACCGGGCGCTGCGCTACGTGCGCGTCAACCGCATGCTCGCGGACATGAATGGGACGCCCATGGAGGCGATGCTGGGGCGCTCCGTGCGCGAGGTGCTCCCCGGCGAGGCCGGTGCCTCCCTGGAGCCCCTGCTGCGCCAGGTCTTCGAGACGGGCGAGCCCCTACGGGAGCGCGAGGTGGCCATCGCCACGGCGGCCGATGAGGGGCGGGTGCACCACTACCTGCTGAGCATCTACCCGGTGCGGGACGCGCGGGACGTGGTGCGCTGGGTGGGCACGGTGGTGGTGGACATCACCGAGCGCCAGCGCACCGAGGAGGAGCTGCGCCGGGCGGCGGAGTTCCGCGAGCGCTTCCTGGGCATCGTCTCGCATGACCTGCGCAACCCGCTCAACGCCATCCTCCTGTCCGCCAACGCGTTGATGCGCGCGGATGACCTGCCCCCCCGCCACCTCAAGCCCGTGCGCCGCATCATCACCAGCGCCGAGCGCATGGGGCGGATGATCGGCGAGCTGCTGGACTTCACGCGCGGGCGGCTGGGCGGAGGCATTCCCGTGTCTCCCCAGCACCTCAACCTGCGCCACCTGGTGCGGCATGTGCTGGAGGAGCTGGAGGCGGGCCATCCCGGGCGCGAGCTGCGGCTGGAGGGCTCGGGGCGCTTCGAGGGGGAGTGGGATCCGGACCGGCTCTCGCAGGTGATTGGCAACCTGGTGAAGAACGCGCTCGACTACAGCCCGGAGGGCACGCCCGTGCGGCTGCTGCTGCACGACGAGGGCGAGAGCGTCGTCCTGGAGGTGAACAACGCCGGCCCGCCCATTCCGGCCGAGCTGCTGCCCACCATCTTCGAGCCCTTCCGGCGGCTCACGCGGGACAGCCCGCACCCGGCCTCGGGCCTGGGGCTGGGCCTCTACATCGTGGAGCAGATCGTCCGGGGCCATGGGGGCACCCTCTCGGTGCGCTCCACCGCGGAGGAGGGCACCACCTTCACGGTGCGGCTGCCTCGGACTCGAGGCGGGCCTTCTCCTTCTCCATGAGCTCGCGCACGTGGTCGCGCAGCGCGGCCGCGTCGGGGAAGGCGCGCGGATCCACGGGCTCCAGGACGCTCACCTTGCAGTCCGCGCGGAAGCGGAGCAGCAACCCGTGCTTGGGCAGGGTGTCACCCGTGCCGCTGAGCACCATGGGGATGAGGGGGCAGCCCCGGGCGTGGGCCAGCCGGAAGGCGCCGTCCTTGAAGGGCCGCATCTGGTTGTCCGGCGAGCGCGTGCCCTCGGGGAAGAGCAGCACGGGCACGCCCCGGTCCAGCCAGCGCTCGCACGCGGCCATCATCCTCGCGATGCTCTCCTTGTCCCCGCGCACCAGCCCCACGTAGCGGTTGAGGTACATGTTCCAGCCGAGGAACGGCAGCTGGAAGTTGGCGGCCTTGGAGACCCACTTGAAGGGCCGGTAGAGGCCGAAGAGCACGAGGATGTCGCCGAGGGACTGGTGGTTGGACACCAGCACCGCGGGCCCGTGCCAGGGCAGGCGCTCACGGCCTTGAATCCGCAGACGCCAGCCGGGGTTCACCCAGAAGTAGAGCTGCGCCCAGCCGCACGAGAACAGGTGCAGCACCCGGCCGTTGCGATCGAAGGGCCACGTCACCAGGAAGATGACGAGCGCGACGCAGAAGAGGACGGCGGAGCTCGCCGCGAAGAACGACCAGAAGAGCACCGAGTGGAGCCAGCGCATGTCATCCCGCTCTGGAGGAAAGGCGCCATCATCGCACGCCGGGTGAAGAATGGACGGCCCATGGTGCGGGCCCCTTGGCAGACAGCCCGGGGTAGGGGAGAAGCAGCCTCGACATGGACATCGCGCTCATCACCTACTGGGGCCTGCCGGAGATGACGGAGGACGACCAGCGGCTGCTCGAGCCGCTGCGCGCCCGGGGGCTGAGGCCGCGGGTGGTGCGGTGGGACGACCCGGCGGTGGAGTGGGAGCGCTTCCGGCTCGCCCTGGTGCGCACCACCTGGGACTACTTCCTCAAGCCGGTGGAGTTCCTGGCGTGGCTGGAGCGCGTGCCCCGCCTCGTGGACGTCCTCAATCCCCCGGACGTGCTGCGCTGGAACAGCCACAAGTCCTACCTGCTGGAGCTGGCCGGCAAGGGCGTCCCCGTCACCCCCACGGCGCTCTGCCCCCGGGGCCGGGCGGCCTCGCTGCCGACGCTCGTGGCGGAGCGGGGCTGGGGGGCGGTGGTGGTGAAGCCCGCGGTGTCGGGCGGCGGGCGGCTGACGCGGCGCTTCGAGCCCGCGCGGCTCGCGGACGAGGGCCAGGCCCACCTGCAGGCGGTGCTCGCCGAGGGCGATGCGCTGGTGCAGCCCTTCCTGCCCGCGCTGCACGAGGGCGGCGAGCGCTCCTACGTCTTCTTCGACGGCGTCTTCTCGCACGCGGTGGTGCGGCCGCGCACCATGGAGGCCGTGGGCGCCACCCTGCCGGATGGGGTGCCCCTGGCGCCGCGAGCGGACGAGGTGGCGCTGTCCGAGCGCGTGCTGGCCGCCACGCCCGGACGGACCCTCTATGCCCGGGTGGACGTGGCCACCGGCCCGGAGGGCACGCCGCTGTTGCAGGAGCTGGAGGTCATCGAGCCGCGGCTCTTCCTCGGGGCGTCCGAGGGCGCACCCGGGCGCTTCGCGGACGCGCTCGTCCGGTACCTCGCGCGCTGAGGCGGGCCGCGCGAGCGGTTAAAGGGGCTGCTGACCGGCGACGCTCGGGGCGCTGGGAGTGGCGGGGGCCGCGGGCGTCTCCTCGTCCTTCAGCTCGTACTCGAGCGGGGCGGGGGAGATGGCCATGTCCCGCGTGACGACCCAGGAGTTGAAGCGCTTCTCGGACACCTCGATGAGCTTGCCGTCCTCGTAGCAGACGACGTGCAGCACGAAGGTGGGCGCCTTGATGGTGGGGCGGCCGTACTGGTAGCACTCCTGGTTGCCGCGCCGCTCCTTGCTGGTGGGCTGGCCGAGGATGCCGGAGACGTCCTGCGGCGACATGCCCTTGTTCACCTGCCGCAGGCCCCACGCCGTTTCCACGCGGTAGGGGGTGGCCTCCGGCTGCAGGGCCACGAACCACTTGCCGAGCAGGAAGAGGACCAGCACGGCGGCGGGGTACAGCAGGAGCATGCGCTTGGAGCGGCGAGGCTGCTGCTTCGAGTAGGCGCTGAAGAAGCCGTCCTGCTCGGCTGCGTCCGTTCCACCGGGCCCGGTCTGCTGGTGCTGTTGGCTCACACCCCGAGACATGCCCCGGCCTGGGACCAGATGCAAGCAGGGCGCGCGGGGCCGGAGAGCGGGGGTTCAGGCGAGCGACAGCTCACGGGAGGTGGAAACCGCTTCCCCACCAGGCGGGCGGCTGTGCTCTGGTGCGCCGCCATGACGTCCCCCCTCGTCTACCGCCGCTATGGAGGCTCGCTCCAGGTCTCCATCCCTTCCTTCGACGTGCTGGTGGAGGCCGTGCGCATTCCGGAGACCCAGTGGCTGGCCACGGCCTGTCCTCTGGAGGGTCTCAACTGTGATCCGCGCTTCCTCGCGTTCCTCGACACGGATGGGAACAAGCGCATCCGCGTGGCGGAGCTGCGCGCCGCCGTCGAGCACACGGGGAAGCTGCTGAAGTCGTACCAGGGCGCGGACGCGGCGAGCGACGTGCTCGCGCTGGACGTGCTCTCCGAGGCGGGAGGGAAGCTCCGGGACGTGGCGGGCATCCTGCTGGAGACGCTGAAGGCCGGGGACCGGACGCGCATCTCGCTGGAGCAGGTGCGCACCAGCGAGAAGGCGCTGCGGGAGGCGGGGCAGAACGGGGATGGCATTGTCGCGCCGGCCTTCCTGCCCGAGCCGCTGCGCTCGCTGGCCGTGAAGCTCATGGCCTGTTTCCCCGAGGTGAAGAACCGGGCGGGGCAGGCGGGCGTGGACCTGCCCATGCTCCAGCGTTTCCGCGAGGAGCGGAGCGCGTTGCTGGTGCACCTGGCGGAGAGGGCGTCGGTGCTGGTGTGGGGCGAGCGGAGCCTGGAGCACGCCCGGCGCATCCAGGAGGTCCGGCCGCTGCTGGACACGTATTTCCTGCAGTGCCGGCTGGTGGCGGCGCAGCCCGAGGCCGTCTCGAGCCTCAAGCTGGAGGCGGGGCGGGTGCAGGGGGCGCTCGGGGACACGCAGGCGCTGGCGCGGGTGGTGTCGGAGCTGCCCGTGGCGCCTCCCGAGCCCGGAGGGGCGCTGCGGTGGTCCCGGCTGTACCGGGGCCAGGCCTTCGAGCGGCTCGAGGCCTTCCGCAAGGACGTGGCGGTGCCGCTCACGGGGGACATGGCGACGCTGGGGGACGCGGCCTGGCGCGAGCTGTGCGCGAGAGCCGACGCCATCCTGGCGTGGCAGTCGCGGCTGGAGGCGAGTCCCCTGCGCATGCTGGTGGAAGCCTTGCCGGCCATTCCCGAGTCCGAGCTGGAGGCGCTCGAGGCGGCGTGCCGGGCGGACCTGGCGCTGAAGGACAAGCTGGACGCGGTGGACGAGCTGGAGCGGCTGATTCTGTACCAGCGCTGGCTGCTGACGTTCGCCAACAACTTCATCAGCATGCCGGACCTGTACCAGACGAAGCGGCGGGCGCTGATGGAGCGGGGGACGCTCATCCTCGGGGGCCGGAGGTACAGGCTGTCGGTGCTGGTGACGAACCGGGCCTCGCACGCCGCGCTGACGGGCCAGGGCACGACCTGCACCCTCTACGTGCAGGTGGTGGCGAAGGATGGGGGGGAGAGCTACGAGGTGGCGGTGCCCGTCACGCGCGGGCGGAGCGACGAGCTGGCGGTGGGCAAGCGCGGCGTGTTCTACGACGTGGAGGGCCGCGAGTTCGACGCCGTGGTGACGCAGGTCATCCGCCAGCCCGTGTCGCTGTGGGAGGCGATGACGATGCCGTTCGGGCGGATCGGCCAGTTCGTCTCCAAGAAGATCGAGGGGATGGCGGCGGCCGGGGAGAAGTCGCTCGACGAGTCCCTGGAGAAGAGCTACGCGCACGGGACCCTGGCGGCGCCCGGCGTGCCAGCTCCGGGAGCCCCCGCGGCGGCACCCGTGGCGGCGGGACCGGGCGGCTTCATCGCGGCGACGGGCATCGCGTTCGCGGCCGTGGGCTCGTCGCTGGCCTTCATCGTGACGCAGGTGAAGTCGCTCACCGTCTTCGACGTCATCTCGGCGGCGATGATCGTGGCCGCGGTGGTGATGCTGCCCTCGGGCCTGCTGGGGTGGCTCAAGCTGCGCAAGCGCAACCTGTCCCTGCTGCTGGAAGGCTCGGGCTGGGCGCTCAACGACCGGTTGAAGCTCACGGGGGACCTGGCGGCCCTCATCACCCGCCGGCCGAGGCTGCCGAAGAACGCCAAGGTGGACCGGACCGATGTGTTGCGCTCGGTCCTGGTGAAGGTGCGCGAGGATGACGAAGAGGAGCCGCGCTCGGCGGGCATGTGGTTGGCCATCGGGCTCGCCGTGCTCTTCGTGGTGCTCTGGCAGTTCCGCGAGCCGCTCGTCCGCGAGGCCTGCAAGCGCCACTGGATGGCGGGCGCCACGTGCGACTCGCTGGTGACACCGGGCTCTTCTCCGGCCGTGCCGCCCGCGCAGCCGGCGCCGTGAGGCCCTGAGCTACTTCCAGCCGAGCAGGTCGCGCAGCAGGGGCGTCATCTGCTCGGCCGTCCGCTGGTGGGTCTTCCGGCTGGGATGCCAGAGGCAGCCGAGTCCCTCGTCTCCGGGATTGGGCGGCACCTCGGTGAAGTGCACGCGGGCATCTCCAGCCTGCCGCAAGGTCTCCACCACGCTGGAGATGAGGGCCCGGGCCTGGCTGCGTGCGTTGACGTCCTTGGGGTGGCTGTTGGTGATGCCGGAGCCCAGGACGCAGACGATATGGGCGTTGGGGTAGTGGCCGCGGATGCCGTCCACCAGGGCACGGTAGGCGTCGCGGAAGCGCTCCTCGCCAGGGTGCTCCTTCCAGAAGTCATTGGCGCCGAGCTGGATGATGACGGCATCGGGCACCCAGGAGGTGAAGTCCCAGCGGCTGTCCTCGCGATGGGGGAGGGTGCGCGCGTAGAGCTGGGGCAGGGTAGGGGTGGGGTCGTTGGCGTAGTTGACGGCCGCGCCCTTGCCGGAGAAGGCGATGAGGGAAGCCTCGGCACCGAGGGCCTGCGCGGTGAGGGAGGCCCAGGTGAGGGAGCTGCGCTGGGTCTCCACGTTGAAGCTGCACTGCTCGTTCTTGCCCTCGATGCCGAAGCCGGTGAGCCCCGAGTCACCGATGAACTCGAGGCGGCGCGTGGGGGCGGGAGGCGCGGACAGCAGGCGGGCGCCCGGGTCGAGCTCGAGCCCGAGGAACTGCGTCTCCCCGACGACGGACTCGGTCTCCTTCTCCAGGCGCAGCACGTGCTCGCCCTCGGAGAGGCCCTCGGCGACGCGGTAGAGCAGGCGGCCCTCGCCGACGTACAGGTCGCGGAAGGGCGCACCGTCCACGCTGAAGCGGAAGCGGTTGGGGGCGAGCTCCTCGACCTTGGGCATGTCGAGCAGGCGCAGGCCGAGGGACGTGCCGGTGAAGCGCGCGGTGAGGGACGTGCCGCCCCAGGCGAGGCGAGGGCCCTGGGCATCTCCACGGTCCACGCGGCCACCGAAGCGCAGCTCGGGGGCCTGGGAAGACACCTGGACGGGGATGGTGCGGCAGCCACCGAGCACGGCCAGCAGCACGGCCACGCCCAGCGATTTCAGAGGGCTCATGCCCCCGGGTTCTACCTGACGACGTACCAGTTCACATCGGAGAAGCCCTGCCGCACCACGCTCGAGAGCAGGGTGCCCTCCTTCATGAACCAGAAGGCGAGTTGCCCGTTCGTCCGGTGGTGCCACAGGACGTCCAGGTTCCCGTCCCTGTCGAGGTCTCCCGCCGACACCGGGCGCCAGTTCACGTTCGGGTAGCCCTGAACCATCTTGTTGGAGAGCACGGCGCCTGCCCGCATGAACCAGAAGTCGAGCTGGCCCTGGGTGCGGTGGTGCCAGAGGATGTCCAGGGCCCCGTCTCGATTGAAGTCTCCCGCCGTCACCGGGTACCAGTTCCTGTCGGGGTGGCCCTGGAGCGTCACCTGCGACAGCACGGTGCCGGCGCGCATGAACCAGAGGGCGAGCTGGCCCCGGGTGCGGTGGTGCCACAGGATGTCCAGCTCCCCGTCACCGTTGAAATCCGCCGTGGTCACCGGCTGCCAGTTCACATCGGGGTAGCCCTGGAGCTCCAGCTTGGAGAGCACGGTGCCACCCTTCATGAACCAGAGGGCGAGCAGGCCCCGGGTGCGGTGGTGCCACAGGACGTCCAGGTTGCCGTCGCTGTCGAAGTCCGCGGCCATCACCGGCTGCCAGTTCACGTCGGTGGGGCCCTGGAGCACCACCTCCGAGACCCGGTTGCCTCCCTGCATGAGCCAGAGGGCGAGCAGGCCCCGGGTGCGGTGGTGCCGCACGAGGTCCAGGTTCCCATCACTGTCGAAGTCCCCTGTCGCCACCGGGTACCAGTTCACGTCCTGGGTGCCCGGGACCTCCACCTGGGAGAGCTGCGTGCCATCCTTCATGAACCAGATGGCGGACTTGTCCTCGGTGCGGTTCTGCCACAGGACGTCGAGGCTCCCGTCGCTGTTGAAGTCCGCGCTCTTGTTTCCACACAGCCTGGCGCTGGCATTGCTCGTCGCGCGGCAGAAGGCATCGATGGCCGGGTAGACGTAGGTGGAGTCCTCGCCGCGGCAGCCCGTCTGGGGGCACACGTTCACCACGTTGCAACTGCCGTTGGCGACGTAGTCCACGTCCCCGCGCACCAGGATGCCCGTCACCGAGTAGCCACTCGTCTCGTAGACGCCCGAGCCCGAGTTGGCGGAGAAGGTGTCCGTGGTGCCCACGAAGTAGTCCAGCGTGCTCGCGCGCGGGTCGCGCACCGCGCCGCCCGAGTCGGCCTTGAAGGGAATGCCACTGCCGCTGCCGATGACGGCCAGATTCTGCCCGCTGGCCAGGGCGGTGTTGCCCGTCTTCACCGGCGCTGGCGTGAAGCGTGGCGTGGCGGGCCGGTCCAGCCGCACCAGGGCGTAATCCACCGAGCCCTGCTTGCGGGCCACCACGGAGGCGCAACTGAAGACGTCCGCCGTGGTGACCGTCTGCAGCGTGCCCTCGGAGGGCCGGTAGTAGTTGAAGACGAAGCGGATGTTGGCGCAGTCCGACGAGGTGCTGACGCAGTGGCCCGCGGTGAGCACCACGTCATCGTCGATGAGCGTGCCGGAGCAGATGGCCGCGGTCGGATCCTCCCGGAAGCGCTCCGTGGCGCAGAGGTTGTGGCGCACCCCCAGCGTCGGGGCGTTGAAGGTGATGTTGTTGGGATCCGCCGTGTCGAGGGCTCCCGCGAACATCAGTGCCACCGTCGACTGCTGCGCGCGCGCCCTCAACGTGGCGTCCGGGTGCGCGTACACGTCCTGCCGGTTGTCCGTGCCGTAGACGACCTCGCCTCTCGTCTGGTGGAGGGATTCACCTTCCTCCGGGTCCATGGAGGTACAGGCCATGGACGAGAGCAGTGCCAGCAGGGGCCAGGAGCGATAGGAGCGTGACGGTGAGTGGGTCTCTCTCATGGGGGTTGGGTAATGCGCATGGGAGACTCGTGACGCATCCGGCCCCTCGGGGGGGCTGGCGCCAGGTTGATAAGGATTGGCTTGGACAAACCCTGCTGCGGCGGCATGGACAATCCTTGCGGAACAGTGGTGTTTGATGTTTCCAGCCAATGTGCGTGATTGGCGTGGGGATGGTGTGGTGGTGTGCAAGTATTTGCATCCGGGATGCATGGTTTGGCTATTCCCAGATTATTGACCAGCCTTGGGAGCGATGGGCGCTCATGACCGCGCGGCCTAAATCGTTGGTACCGCCAATTCCGGCGGCATCACCAGCAAGGAGCAACGTCATGGACGAGAAGCGAGAGAAGAAGCTCCGCCTCAACAAGGAGACCATCCGCAACCTCTCGGATGAGAGCCTCGAGCAGGTCGCCGGTGGCAAGAAGAAGGGCGAGACCGGCCTGATCTGCGTCTCGTTCGTCAAGCACACGGCGTGCGTCGGCTGCTCGATCATCTGCTAGCAGGCGGCGAGACGATGCGGTGACGCTCCCCTCTCGAGAACACACCAAGGGGGGAGGTGTTGGGAGGGGCCTCCGAACGCATCCGGCGTTCGGAGGCATGTGAAGTCAGTTCAACTGGGCCGCCACCAGCGAGGCGTAGACTCCGCCGCGGGCGAGCAGCTCCTCGTGGGTCCCTGCTTCCACCAGGGTCCCATCCTCCAGGGTGAGGATCAGGTCCGCGCGGGCCACCGTGCTCAGCCGGTGGGCGATCACGATCCGCGTGCAGTTGATGGCCGCCAGGGCCTGGTGGACCTTGCTCTCGGTGATGGCATCCAGGGCGCTGGTCGCCTCGTCCAGCAGCAGGAGCGCGGGCTTGCGCACCAGCGCCCGGGCCAGCGCGAGCCGCTGCCGCTGCCCACCGGAGAGCGAGGTCCCGCGATCCATCAGCAGGCTCTCGTAGCCCATGGGCATGGCGAGGATCTCCTCGTGGAGGTGCGCCACCCTGGCGGCCTCCACCACGTTCTCCAGGGGAAGGGTGGGATCCGCCAGGGTGATGTTGGAGCGGATGCTCGCGCTGAACAGGGCCGGGGCCTGCAGGACGATGCCCACCTGCTGGCGGACCGAGCGCAGATCCAACTCGCGCAGATCCACCCCGTCATAGAGGATGCGGCCCGAGCAGGGGAGGTACATGCCCAGCAACAGGTTGGCCAGGGTGGACTTGCCCGCGCCCGAGCGGCCCACGATGGCCACGAGCTGCCCGGGTTGGATGTCCACCGAGACCTCGTGTGTCACCAGGGGCGCGTCGGGCGCGTAGCGGAACGAGACCTTCTCGAGGGAGATCCTCCCCGTGAGGGCATGGGCCCGGCGTGCCTTTCCCACCTCCTGCTCGCGGGGCGTATCCATCACGTCATGGAGGCGGTCGAGGTAGCTGCCCAGCAACTGCAACTGCATCATGGTGGTGACCAGGTTGGAGAGCGGCCCCAGGAAGCCCACCGCCACCGCGTTGAGCGCCAGCATGCTGCCCAGGCTGAGCGCTCCGTGGAGTACCTGCCAGGCGCCGAAGCACAGGATGACCAGGGGCGCCCCCGCCCGCAGGGTGGTCATCAGTGAGTCGACGATGGCATTGAGCCGGCCGCGCTCGAGCGAGACGTTGAGCACGTCCACGAACAGCCCCGACCAGCGGTCCACCGCCCGGTGTTCGCCGCCCATCGCCTTCAAGGTCTCCATCCCGGTGAGGAACTCGACCTGGTAGGCCTCGGATCTCGCATCCGCCTCGAGGTTGCGGGCCATCAGCTCGGCCTGCCGCCGGTACGTCCAGCAGAACACGCCCACCTGGAGCGCTCCGAGCCCCAGCACCAGCAGCCCCAGCGGCACGTTCACGATGAACAACACCAGCAGGTACACGGTCACCATCGAGCCGTCCAGCAGGCCCGAGAGCGCGCCCGAGGTGAGCATCTCGCGGATGGTGGTGTTGCTGTTCAGGCGGTTCATGAGATCGCCCGCCGAGCGCCGCTGGAAGAACACATACGGCAGCTCCACCAGGTGCTCCACGAAGCCGAGCGTCATCCGTGCATCCAGCTCGGTGCGCAGGTGCAGCAGCAGGAAGGCCCGCAGCATCGCCGCCAGGAATTGGAAGAGGATCAGCGAGGCCATCGCCACGCACAGCACGAGCAGCAGCCGGTAATCGCCCCGGGGCACGACCCGGTCCGTGAGGGCTCCGGTGAGCGCCGGCAATCCCAGGGCGAACAGCTGCACCAGCACGGAGGTGAGGAGGATGCGCGGCAGCATCCCCGACTGGAGCAGCAGTTGCTTCAGGTGGCGCACGATGGGGCGCCCCTGGCCCTTCTCCCGCACGAACGCGTCGCCGGGCTCGAGCAGCAGGGCCACGCCCGTGAACGACCGGCGGAACTGCTCGAGCGGCACCCGCCGCCGGCCCAACGCGGGGTCCACCAGATCCACCCAGCCCGGGCCCAGGTGCTCGAAGACCATGAAGTGGCGGAACTCCCAGTGGAGGATGGAGCCGGGCGGGAGATAGTCGAGATCCTCCACCTCCAGGGCCACCCCACGGCCGCGCAGCCCATACCAGCGGGCGGCCTCGAGGATGCGCAGCGCGGTCGCTCCGTCCCGGCCGAGGCCGATGACCTTGCGGACGTCGTCCAGCCGCACCGCCTTGCCATGGTAGGCGAGCACCATGGCCAGACAGGCCGCGCCACAATCACTGGCATCCAGTTGCTGGATGTAGGGAATCCGCCTGAGTCTCCCGGGGAGGCCCAGCCGGAGCAGCTCCGGAAAGCGCTTCAACAGGGATTGGAGTGTGCTGGTCATGTGGGTGGTTCAGGGGAACAGGGCTTTCAAACCGGGGACGATGGTCGTCACGATGCGCTCCGTCTTCACCCGCGCATGGGCGGTGCCCAGCATTCCGTCGACGTACGCGAGCCGCTTGCCATCCGCCTCGAAGAACCGCGAGGGCGCGTGGGCCCGCACCAGCACCACCGCCCCGTTGACCGTCAGGCTCTCGGCCAGCTCGGGGCCCAGGTAGCGGCGGACCTCGCCAGGTCCCACCAGCTCATCCCCGACCTCGTCGATGACCAGCTCCTGGTACTGGTAGGAGAAGCCCTGCAGCTCCAGGCGCATCGTACTCCCCTTGGAGAGGAGCGGGCGGGAGCCGCCGGGAAGCATCGCGATGATCTCCAGCGGCGAGTCCTCCTGGACCAGGGAGACCACCACCTCGCCCTCGGTGAGGTGCTGGCCCCGCCGGATGCGCACGTCACTCACCACTCCCGCCTGGGGCGCCCGCACCACCCGCTGATCGAGCTGGAATTCCGCCAGCTCCTTCTCGGCGCGCAGCGAGCTCAGGGCCTGGCTCGCGCCCTCGTCGGAGAGGTCCCTCATCCGCCGCAGCAGATGCAGCTCGAACTCCTGGTTGAAGCGCTCCAGGCTGGCCTGCTCCATTCCGGCGAAGAAGCGCACCAGGATCTGCCCCTCCTTCACCCGCTGCCCGGGCTGGACCTCCACCGAGGTGACCCGCCCGGACGCGAGCGCCGTCACCTCCACCCGGGACTCCGCCCGGACCACCGCCGGACCGCTCGCGTATTCGGAGATCCATCCAAACACCCCGAACGCGCCGTAGAACCCGACCACCACCAACAGCAGCCAGAAAGCCCAGCGTGTCCAGGACGGGGAGAGCCGCAGCACGTCTCCGTGCTCCTGGGCTCCGGCGTAGTAGTCGAGTGCCTCTCTTCGGAATATCTGCTCGGGATCTTCCATCAGAGATGTCTCCACTTCGAAGCTGGAAGGGAAACCATGTGTAGCCGGTGCAGGTTTTCGGTGCCTTCACCCCCGAGAGCAGCTCCGTGTCGTGGACGCGACGGTGTTGAAAAGGCTGGCAATGTCTGCCCTGGCGCCGCATCGCTCGCGTGAGGGGGGCGTGGTACGGGATGCGGAGGAGGTCTCCATGGCGGAATGGACAGCGCTCCTTGAGGGTCCCCTGCGTGAGCAGGCATTGCGGACCGTGGATGAGATCGCGGAGGTGCTACGGGAGGGCCAGGGGGTGGAGGGAGCCGCGCTCGCGGGAGGCCTCGCGGGGCTGGCCTTCCTGTTCGCCGAGCTGGAGCGGGGGCAACCCCGGAATGGCCACCGGGCCCGGGCGGAGCGGCTCCTCCTGGAGGCCGCCTCGGCCATCGAGGAGCAACCGCTTCCGCCCTGGTTCTACGCGGGCTTCTCGGGCATCGCCTGGTCCATCGAACGGCTCGGCGCCTTGGGCGTGCCCTCCATCGACGGGCTGGAGGAGATCGACGAGGCGCTGCTGGCCCTGGTCTCCCGGCGGCCGTGGACCGCCGACTATGACTTGATCGCCGGGCTGGTGGGCCTGGGCGTCTACGCGCTCGAGCGGCTGCCGCGTCCGGAGGCCGTCCGGTGTCTCGAGGAGATCGTGGCCCGCCTGGAGGAGCGCTCCCTCCGCGCCGGCCCGGGGCTCTCCTGGTGGACCCCGCCCCAGCTGCTGCCGGAGCATCAGCGGGCGGTGTACCCCGAGGGGTACTTCAACCTCGGCGCGGCGCACGGAGTCCCCGCGGTGGTGGCCCTGCTGGCCCTGTGTGCCCGGGCGGGCGTGGCGGAACCGAAGGCACGCGAGCTCGCCGCGGGTGGGGCGCGCTGGCTCTTGGCGAATGCCTCGCCCGACAGCCCGGGAGTGCGCTTCCTCCCGTGCGTCGCGCCCGGTGTCCCCCCTCGCTTCTCCCGCGCCGCCTGGTGCTATGGCGACCCCGGCGTCGTCCTCTGTCTGCTCGTCGCCGCCCGGGCCCTGCCGGACCGCGAGCTCGAACGTGCGGCATTGGAGCTCGCGCGCGAGGCCGCCCGGCGCCCCGCGGAGGACTGCGGGGTGAAGGACGCCGGGGTCTGCCACGGTGCCGCGGGCCTCGGTCACATCTACAACCGGCTCTACCAGGCCACCCGGGAGCCGCTGTTCAAGGAGGTGGCCACGTCGTGGTTCTCGCGGGCGCTGGAGCTGCGGCGTCCTGGAGAGGGCGTGGCCGGGTACTTCTCCTGGTCCCCGGTGCCCGGCCTGGAGGAGGCCGGCTGGGTGCCGGATGGAACCCTGCTCACCGGTGCCGCGGGGATCGCGCTGGCCCTGCTGGCGGCGTGTCACCCCTTCCCTCCTTCCTGGGACGGCATGTTCATGGCCTCCCTTCCCGCCTGACTCCGCCCGCCCATGGCCCACAGCCTTTCCGAGGAGAAGTCCCGGGAGTTTCCGTTCTCCCCAGCGGGGTTCTTCGCGCTCCGCACCCCCTTGCTGCCCTTCGAGGAGCTGAGCAGGTGGAGCGAGGGGTTGCGGGCTCCGCGGTGTCCGCCGGGCTCGCTGGAGCTGGAGCCGGCGCTGCGCGAGGATCGCGCGGCCCTGCGGGCGCGTCTGGGAGGATTGCTCCGGCAACCGGAGGTGCATGAGGCCCTCTTCGTGGCCTCGCCGAGCCTCCACGAGTGTCTGGGTCTCTGGCAGCGGGAGCCGGAGAGCGAGCGCGGACAGAAGATCGAGCGCAGCCTCGTGCGCTACGTGCTGCGCATGGTGGGGCGGCCCACGCCCTTCGGCCTGTTCGCGGGTTGCTCCGTGGGGAGACTCGGCGAGCGGACGCGGTTGCGGCTCGGTCCCCGCTCCAGCTACCAGCGCCACACCCGTCTGGACATGGACTACGCCTGCCTCCTCGCGGAGGCCCTCGCCCGCACGCCCGAGCTGCGCCAGCACATCTCCTACTGGCCCAACACGAGCCTGTACCGCGCGAGCGGCCGGCTGCGCTACGCCGAGGGACGGCTGCGCGACAAGGTCCGCTCGTACCACCTGGTGGCGGTCGAGCCATCCGAGTACCTGGAGGCCACGCTGGCCCGGGCCCGGCAGGGAGCCTCGCCCGAGGCGCTGGCGCGCGCGTTGGTCGAGGCGGATCCAGAGATCGGCCTCGAGGAAGCGGCGGAGTACGTCACGGAGCTCATCGACAGCCAGCTCCTGGTGCCCGAGCTTTCCCCTCCGGTCACGGGGCCGGAGGCGCTCCCCGAGTTGATCTCCCAGCTCCAGCGGCTCCCCGGCGGAGCGCCCTTCGTCGACGCGTTGCTCCCGGTGCAAGCCGCGCTCGAGCAGTTGGATTCGGGGGGGCTCGGCGCGTCGAGCGAGCACTACCTGGAGGTGGCAAGGATGCTCTCGGGGCTGCCCGCTCCCGTCGAGCTGCCCCGGCTGTTCCAGGTGGACATGATCAAGCCCGCCCCCGAGGCCGTGCTGGGGCGGGAGGTGGTCCGGGAGCTGGAGCGCGGCGTGCGGCTGCTGCACCGGCTCACCCCCAAGCCGCAGCGGGATGCCCTGGAGCGCTTCCGCGAGGCCTTCACCCAGCGGTACGAGGCGCGCGAGGTCCCCCTGCTGGAGGCGCTGGACGCGGAGGCAGGCATCGGCTTCGACCCCTCCAACGCCTCCAGTGCCGAGGCAGCGCCGCTCCTGGCCGGGATGGCGCTGGGCGGAGCGGCCGACGGAGGCGCGGGTGCCAGCTTCGGTGAGCGCGAGATCCTCCTCCTGCGCAAGCTGGAGGAGACCGTGCGCACGGGGAGCCAGGTGCTCGAGCTGGACGAGGCGCTCATCGAGCGCCTGGAGAACAAGGAGCGCCAGCCTTTTCCCGACTCCTTCGCGGTGATGGCGGCCGTGGCGGCGGAGTCCGAGGCGGCGATTGCGCAGGGCCGCTTCCATCTCAAGCTCCCCGCGGCCGCCGCTTCCGGTGCCAACCTCCTGGGCCGCTTCTGTCATGGAGATTCCCTGCTCCACCGCGAGGTGGAGGGGCTGCTGCGTGCCGAGGAGTCGCTCCGGCGTGACGCGGTGTTCGCGGAGATCGTCCACCTGCCCCAGGGCCGGGTCGGCAACATCCTCGCCCGCCCGGTCCTGCGCGAGTATGAGATTCCCTTCCTGGGGCGGTCCGGTGCTCCGCCCGAGCGGCAGCTCGAGGCGTCCGACCTGAGGGTCTCCGTCCAGGGCTCCCGGATCGTGCTGCGCTCGGCACGGTTGGGGCGCGAGGTCATTCCCCGGATGACCAACGCGCACAACTTCCAGTTCCAGAACCTCGGTCTCTACCGGTTCCTCTGCTCGCTGCAGTACCAGCAACGCTGCGGAGGCCTGATGTGGAGCTGGGGACCGCTGGCCCACCTCGGCTTCCTGCCGAGGGTCACCCACGGGCGGCTGGTGCTCAGTCCGGCCATGTGGAACCTCGGGCGCGAGACGCTGGAGGCGCTCGGCGAGGCGGGCGGGGCACGAGGTTTCGCCGCGCTCCAGGCGCTCCGGGCCGAGCGGCGCATGCCGCGCTTCGTCGCGCTGGAGGACGGGGACAACCTGCTCCCCATCGATCTGGACAACGTGCTCGGCGTCGAGACGTTGATCCATCTCATCAAGGATCGGCCCGGCGCGAGCCTGGTGGAGATGTTCCCGGGGCCGGACGGGCTGTGTGCGGAGGGCCCCGAGGGCCGCTTCGTGCAGGAACTGGTGGTGCCCTTCATCCGCACCCATCCCGCGGAGCCGGAGCGGCTCGCGGTGGGCTCGCGCGTCCCCGTGGAGGAGCCCCGGCCCTCCACCCCGGTCCGCAGCTTCCTGCCCGGGTCGGAGTGGCTGTACCTCAAGCTCTACACCGGGTCCGCCACGGCGGATCGCCTCCTCTGCGGAGCGGTGGCCCCGCTGGTGAAGGCCGCGCTGAGCTCGGGAGCGGCGGACGGATGGTTCTTCCTCCGCTATGGCGATCCGGACTGGCACCTGCGGTTGCGCTTCCACGGTTCCCCCGAGCGGCTGAGGGAGCTGGCCGGCGGGCTGTCCGGAATGCTCGCTTCGCTCCATCAGGAGCAGCTCCTGTGGAAGGTGCAGCTCGACACCTACGAGCGCGAGGTGGAGCGTTACGGGGGAGCGGAGGCCGTCCTCCTCGCCGAGCGGTTGTTCCAGGTGGACAGCGAGGCGGTGCTGGAGCTGCTCGAGCTGCTTCCGGGAGACGAGGGCGCGGATGCGCGCTGGCGCCTGCTGCTGTGCGGGATGGACCAGTTGCTGCTGGACCTGGGGCTCGGGTTTGAGGCGAGGCTCCAGGTGGTCACCGCGTTGCGCGAGAGTTTCGGCCGGGAGTTCCAGGTCGATCGTGCCCTCGAGCGGCAGATGAACGAGCGCTTCCGCCAGGAGCGCCGGAGCCTGGAGGAGCTGCTGGGTGCCAGGAGGGCGGGCTCGCGTGTGCTGGCCGAGGGGCTGGCGGTGCTCCAGCGGCGCTCCGACAGACTGGCGCCCATCGCCGCCGGGTTGAAGGCGCTGGAGGCGGCGGGGAAGCTGAGTGTCTCCATCGCCGGGCTGGCCGGGAGCTTCCTGCACATGCACGCCAACCGCATGGCGCGCTCGGCGGCGCGCGCTCAGGAACTGGTCCTCTACGAGCTACTCACTCGCCACTATTCTTCCCAGGCTGCCCGCCAGCGGAAGACGGAGCGGGAGGGCTGAGCCCGGCTCCTCCCAGCGACACGCGTGCCACCATGCCCGCCCGGACCGTGTCGTCGGGGGAGAGCAGGGTGGCCATGGCGAACACCATGCGAGAAGGCGAGTCCACCTCGGGGGAGATGCTCTCGAGCCTGCCCGGGAGCTCCTTGCCCAGGGTGGGGAGGAAGATGCGGACCGGGAGGCCGACGGTGGCCCTGCCGCTGCGCTCTTCCGGAAGCGCGAAGCGCACGCGGAATCCGCCTGCCTGGATGATCCGGAGGACGGGCCTTCCGGCCTGGACGCGGGCACCGGCATCCAGGTAGCGCATCGCCACCACACAGTCGAAGGGCGCGCGGAGCTCCGCCTCGGCGAGCCGCTGGCGGATCTGCGCGAGCGCCGCCCGCCGCTCGCGGATGCTCGCTCGGGCGGAGGCCAGCTCGGTGAGCGCGGTCTTCTCCCGGTAGCGCGCCTCGGATAGCTCATCGGTCGAGAGGGCGCCCGAGGGGGGCTTCACATAGCGCTGGAGCCGTTCCGTGGCCTCGCTCGCCTCCAGCTCGGCCCGGTGCTGCGCGGCCTCGGCCTGTTCGAGCTGGGCCTGGGCGATCTGCTCCTCGTTGCGCAAGGGCTCCAGCGACATGCTCGCCAGCACCGTTCCCGCCTTGAGCCGATCCCCAGGCTGGACGCCGACGCGTGCCAGCAGGCCCTCGAAGGGGGTGCTCAGCTCCACCGCCTCGTTGGCGAGCACCACTCCCAGGAAGCGCTCGCTCTGGGGGGCACCCGCGGGAGAAGGTCCGGCGCTGGGGGCCGGTGTCACCGAGGGAGCCGCTCCGCTCCGCTGCTCCACCGGGTTGGAGCACCCGGCCAGTACCGATAGACCCAGCAATGCAGCCATGGCGCGCATGCCGGGGAGGTTCTGCCTCCCCATCGTGGGGCGTCAACCCGCGCTCCCCTCGCGAGCGCGGCCCACGTCGAGCCCTGGACGGACGACGGCCGGGGCTGCTCAGCTCGTGACGGAGGTAGCGGACCCGAGGGGCGGGCGGGAGATCCACGCGGCGATGAAGACGTCCAGCTCGCCGCGCAGCACGTCGGAGACGAGGGCGCGGGCGTGTCTGTGCGCCTTGAACTCCTTGGACTTGCCGTCGACGAGGCCGGGGGCCAGGACGCAGACGATGTGGGCGCCGGGGTAGTGGGCGCGGATGTCGTCCACGAGGGCACGGTAGGTGTTGCGGAAGAGCTCCTCGCCTGGGTGCTCGTTCCAGAAGTCATTGGCGCCGAGCTGGATGACCACGGCATCTGGCACCCAGGAGGAGAAGTCCCAGCGGCTGTCCTCGCGATGGGGGAGGGTGCGCAGGTAGAGCTAAGCCATCGGAACAAAGTCCTTTCAGGGGGGCCGCGCCGTCCACGCAAGTCCCGCCTTCGGGTGATGCCCACCTCCTGGGCGCGCTCTTCACGAACTTGTCCAACTGTTGGACAATTTTGGCGAAACCGTGCCCGGAGGATCCCTCCTGCTCATGCGCTGAGGACAGAGCCCTGCACGGACTTTCTTCCGATGGCTTAGGGCAGGGTGGGGGTGGGGTCGTTGGAGTAATTGACGGCCACGCCCTTGCCGGAGAATGCGACGAAGAAGGCTTCGGCGCCGACGGACTGTGCGGTGAGGGCGGGCCAGGTGAGGGAACTGCGCTGGGTCTCCACGTTGAAGCTGCACTGCTCGTTCTTGCCCTCGATGCCGAAGCCGGTGAGTCCTGAATCGCCGACGAACTTGAGGCGGCGTGTGGGGGCCGGAGGTGCGGGCAGCAGCCGGGCGCCCGGGTCGCGAGGAACTGGGTCTCTCCGAAGACGGGCTCGGTCTCCTTCTCCAGGCGCAGCAGGTGCTCGCCCTCGGGGAGCCCCTTGGCGATGCGGTAGAGCAGGCGGCCCTCACCGACGTAGAGGTCACGGAAGGGTGCACCGTCCACGCTGAAGCGGAAGCGGTTTGGCGCGAGCTCCTCGACCTTGGGTAGATCGAGCAGACGCAGACCGAGGGACGTGCCGGTGAAACGCGCGGTCAGGGAAGTGCCACCCCAGGACAAGCGGGGGCGCTCGGGTCTCCATGGTCCACGCGGCCACCGAAGCGCAGCTCGGGGGCCTGGGGAGACGCCTGGGCGGGAACGGTTCGGCAGCCACTGAGCACAATCAATATTGCCGCTATACCTTTCCAGAGCCCAAGTGCGCTGACTGTTCGTGAGTATGGGGAATAAGACTCATTCGTAAATCAGGGCAGGTACCGCTTGCGAGAGCTATGCAAAAATAGCGATGGGGACGATTTGGAACGCAGGGCCTTCGATGGATGTGATGAGTTCAGGAATCTTGAGTCCCGAGTCTCGTGCTTCCACAAAGGCATTGCCCATCTGTTCTAGGACCGATGTCGGCAGCCTGGATAGTGTGGTGCCTCGTAGTAAGTTGATTGTTTCTGTACCGTTCTTTTCGACTATATGTACGACTTTGCCGAGAACGCGGAATTGGCCATCAATTATCGCTGCTGGGCTTTGACGTTCGAAATACTCAAATTCGACGGGGATGACCGCACGTAATTCAGCGTCTTTTGTGCTGGCAATTAGATCCAATGTCTTTGCCTGGATTATTGTGCTGAAAAGCTTTCTTATGGATTCATCCAGCTTGGTGAGTTCGCTGGTTTTGTTCTTGGGCTTGGTTTTGTTTTGCGCTGTGTCCATGAACTGAAAGGACTCTGCGAATCGCATCATATCAAGAAACTGGATCGTGGCATCCATCCAGTCGGCGAACGGGTTCTTCCGAAGAAGTGCCGTGAATTCTACAAATTCGCCAAGCTCGACCTTGGTGTTCGGATTTTTAAGATCAACGAACTTTATCAGGCCTCGTGCGGTTAGCGAGTCGCGGAGTCGTGCGAATAGAGCTGTTGGTGTGAAGACTTTTTCTTCTGATATTTCCCGCTGTGAAGATTGCTTTTCCTCTTTTTGTCGCGAGCGATTGAATCCGAGTTTGAGGAAGGCAAATACATTGGCGGCGCCTATTTCGGCGTTTGTGTCATTCTTGTTTGATTCGGATCCGACTTCGGTGGTTTTAATTGTGTGCAGCTGTGAGAAGCCTTGCTCGATGATTGCGAGTAGATCGAAGACTATGCGCTGGTTTAAGTAGATGGGAATTGCGAGTTGATTTTGGTGGAGAGGGTAGTCCATTGGTTTTGTGATGATGGTTGTTGTTTTTGATGCTTGCGTTGGAGAGTGGGTTTAGCTGCCTATTGCGTTGCTGGATTGTGGTGGGCGGGAGATCCACGCGGCGATGAAGACGTCCAGCTCGCCGCGCAGCACGTCCTTCACGCGCGGAGTGCCGGCGCCGGTGCGCGGGTCCTCGACCCGGGCGCCACGGCCCAGGTGGTAGCGCCGGGCCTCGTCCGCGGTGTTGCTGCCGCCCTGGCCCTTCACCACCCGCGAGGCGATGTCCTTGAGCTCGCCCAGCTCGCCCGCGCCCGCCAGCGTCATCATCCGGCCCGTGGTCTCGTCCTTCACCGTCACTTCCGTCTTCACCCGCGCCACGTACGTGCCCTCGTGCCGCTTCACCTCGCGGCCGTCCACGTCCAGGCTCTCCTCTTCCTCCACCGGGCCGCCCCGGTGCACCCGTACGTAGGCGCGCTGCCGCTTCTCCTCGTCGATGCGCCGGTGCAGTCCCGCCTCGCCCGCCAGGTAGCCGTAGGCCCCGGGCCCGGCAATGCGCACCACCACCCGGAAGGGCTCCTCCGCCTCCGCCACCGCCATGCCCTCGTAGCCGCGCCGCTCCGCCCAGCCCAGGTACATGGTCGCCAGCTCCTGCACCCAGGCGTCCTGGCCCTCGCCCGTCTCGCTCGCGCAGATGTCCACCAGCGCCTCGTCACCGTGGTCCGTCGTCCCCGCGGCGCCCAGCACCTCGGCCATCTGCACCTCGCGCGCGACCTCCTCCACCTGCTTCGCCGCCGACGCCAGCTGCCCCTCGCCCTTCGCCTCGCGCACCAGCCGCCGCGCGAACGTGGTCCGCTCCTCCATCCGGTCCAGCTCGTTGAGCTGCGCCTCCACCGTACGGAAGGCCCTCAGCGTCGAGGCCGCGCGCTGCGGGTCGTCCCACAGGTTGGGGGCCTGCGTCGCCGCCAGCAGCTCCGCGCGCCGCTCCTCCAGCCTCGGCCGGTCCGCCGACACCGACAGCGCCCTCGCCCGTCCCACCAGCCGGTCCATCTCGTTGAGCAGCGACTTCTTGTCCAGCCGCCGCTTCACCGCCGACACCGACTTCTCCGTGGGCAGGGCGAGCTGGGCCGTCTCCTCACGCGGGCGCGGCGAGAGCTCGGCCACCGCCACCACCTTGCCACCCGGCCGCGTCTCCACGCGCACGGGCGCTCCCGGAGGCAGTGGACGGCGGGCGATCTCCACCGCCAGCGCCGCGGTGAGCGTCTTCTCGATTTCGCGCTGCAGGTAGCGCGCGCCGAACTGCGGCGAGTAGCCCCGCTCCACCAGCAGGTCCACCACCGCCGGCGTCACCTCCACGTCCAGCCCGCGCGCGCGGATGCCCTCGCGCTCCAGCACCCGGCCCACCTCGCGCTGGGCAATCTTGCGGATCTCCACCTTCGTCAGCGGCTGGAAGTGGCAGATGGCGTCGAAGCGGTTGAGGAACTCGGGGCGGAAGGCCTCGGCGATGCGCCGGTCCACCTCGGTGATGAGCTCCTCGGCACGGCGCGAGCCCATGAAGCCGATGGCCGGCTCGCGGTACACCTCGGCGCCCACGTTGGACGTGGCCACGATGACGGTGTTGTTGCAGGAGATGGTTTCCCCCGCCCCGTTCACGAAGGTGCCCTCGTCGAAGAGCTGCAGGAAGCGGTCGTGCACACTGCGCGCGGCCTTCTCGAACTCGTCGAGCAGCAGCACGGTGAACACCTTGCCCTCCAGCAGCGCCGTCAGCTCGCCGCGCTTCGTCTCCACGGCGGGCGCCCACGAGGCGCCAAAGGGCACGCTCTCGTCGCCGTCGTTGGGGAAGTCCGCCATGTTGAGCCGGACGAGCCTGTCCTGCGAGCCGAAGAGGTACTCGGCCAGCAGCTTGGCGAGCTGCGTCTTGCCCACGCCCGTGGGGCCGGCGAAGAGGAACACGCCCAGCGGCCGGCGCGGATCATTCAACCCCGCCTTGAGCAGCGCCACCGAGCGCAGCACGGCCTGCACCGCGTCCGTCTGCCCCAGCAGCCGCTCACCGAAGAAGCGCTCCGTCTCCTCCAGGTCCAGCGCCATGGCGTCGTCCACGACGAAGCGTGGCAGCCGCGTGGTGGCGCAGAAGCGGGTGAGGACGTCCTCGGGACCCACGCGGTCCTTGGCGCCTCCGGCGGCCTCCGCGGCCGTCTCCTTGAGCAGCTCGATCGCCTTGCGCGGCAGCCGCTGGGCCAGCAGGAACTTGGAGGCCAGCCGCAGCGTCAGGTCGCACGCCGCGGGGTCGATGGGCAGGTGCAGCTCGCGCTCCAGCTCCTCGGCCACGCGGCCCAGTATCCACCGGGCCCGCTCGGCGGGCGGCTCGTTGAGGGGCACCAGGTGGAGCCGCTCGGAGAAGGCCTCGTCGGCGCGCAGCAACTCCTGCACGCGCTTGGGCTCGGTCTCGAAGATGAAGCGGATGCCCCCGGTGCGCAGGGCACGGAAGGCCACGGGGGCCAGCGGCCCGCCGATGACCGCGGGCAGGTCGCGGATGTAGACGATGGGGCAGGGGTGCCGGCTCAGCCAGGCGAGCAGCTCCTCGAACGTCTCCGCCGCCTGACGCTGGGTGCTGCGCGCCAGGATGTTGGCGACGGACACCTCCACCATCCGCGCGTTGGCGAGCTCCGCGTCCACGCGGCCCTCGATGATGCGGCGCGCCACCTCCTGCACCAGGGCGGACTTGCCCACGCCCGGTTCCCCGGAGAGCAGCGGGTGCTTGCCTCCTCGCGACAGGAGGCCCAGCACCTCCATCACCGCGCCGTCCACTCCGTGCGCGGCCGAGAGCTTCCCCTCCCGCGCCAGCGCGGTCAGGTCTCGGTCGATGAGCCTCTCGTTGTCCTCGCTCTTCCTGGTGGCCATGGTCGGGATCGCCTCAAGGGGCGCGGCGGCACTCTAACGTGCTGAACCGCAGTGGTGGACCCCGGCTTTCCGTCCATGGCCGCCGATGCTGGAATCAGCACTCCGCGACGGGGTGCCCCCAGGGGTTGGAGGCGGGGGTCTGGCGCAGCAGCGCCTCGAGCCGCCGGGCCCGGGTGCTGTCGCTCTCGCGACGGGGGGAAACGGGGTGCTGGAGCGTGGCGCTCAGGCGCGCGGCCTGATGCGCGAGGAGCTGCTCCACCTCCGGAGACCAACGATCGAACTCGAGCCACTCCATGTGCGTCCTCCTCGTGGGGATTCGTGAGCGCGAATCCATGCGCCCACCGCCCGTGTGGATTCACTACGCCGCGCGTCAGCGGCGGGCCGGAATGATGGGTTCCCAACTCTTCCCGGTTTACAGGCCCGTTACCCGACGCTTCCCCTCCCTCAGGGTCCGGGCTCGGCGTGGGGGATGGCGCGCAGGTACTCGTAGATGGCGCGCAGCTCGCGGTCGCTCATGTTCCGGTAGATGGGCCAGGGCATCACCTGGAGGATGCCGCCGTCCTCCTCCCGGCCGGTGCGCATGTAGCGCTCGAACTCCTCGAAGTCCGCGCCCGCCGGCTTGCCCGAGGCATCCGGGGTGATGTTGGGCGAGACGATGTCAGGGCCGAAGGACATCCCGCCCGCCAGGAAGTGGGCCGAGTTGATCTGCTCCGGCTCTCCCTTGAACGGGTCGCCGCCCGGGGCGAAGGGCGTTTGGGTGTGGCAGTCGTTGCAGGCGGCCTGCGCGTTGACGATGTAGCTGCCCAGGCCCACCAGGTCCCGGTCCTTGCCGTTCAAGTTGAGGGGCACCGGGGAGAGGGTCAGCCCCTTCTCGATGCGCGCCCGCTCCGTGTCATTGCCGTCATCGTCGTCGTCGTTGCCGCAGCCCAACAAGGGCGAGGCGAGAGCGAGTCCGAGCACCACCCAGCGTCCGAGCTTCGAGTCACGCATGCGTGTCCATCCCCCTCCCGGCGGGGTACTGCCGGGGAGCGGGACACTAGAGGCCCGGAGCGAGGACCTCATTCGTCCGGCGGTCACACGTCACCGTCGGGAAGCGGGCAGAGGGGAACGGAAGGCGGAGGACTCGAACCTCAGACCGGGAGCCGGTCCGCACCCGCTAGCAACGGGGCCTGGCGCCATCGCCAGTTCACACTTCCAGGAGCGACGGAATACGGAAGGCAAGGGACTCGAGTGTCGGCCTTCCAGAAAAAGTGTGCCGGCAGCTGCACCCGCCTGCCGGCGCGCGGGGCGTACGGGCCGGGGACGCCTCTGGCCTCCCCATTCGTGCACCCGCTCCTGTGACGGAGCGGGGCCGGGCAGCCCCCTCTGGAGACTGCCCTATGCCCGCCGCTCACTCCTCGAGCTCCGTGTGCCAGTACGCGACGTCACGGAGGAACTTGCGCCAGGAGATGGGCATGCCCTTCTCGTAGGCGAACGTCAGCTGCACCGAGCCGGGGAGCTTGCGCGGCTTCTCCGGCGTGGAGAGCAGCTTGAGCCCCGCCTGCACCGGCGTGCGGCCCCCCTTCTTCTGGTTGCAGGGGACACACGCGATCACGATGTTCTCCCAGGTCGTGCGGCCACCCTGGGCCCGGGGCACCACGTGGTCGTACGTGGCCTCGGGGCGCGACACCTTCCGGCCGCAGTACTGGCACTTGCAGCCATCGCGCATGTAAACGTTGTCGCGGCTGAACTTGATGCCGCGCCCCTTGCGCCGCTCGCCGCGCAGGAAGCGGATGACAGAGGGCATCCGGATCTCGAGGGTGACGGAGCGGACGAGGCGGTCATCGTACTCCTCGACCACCTCGACCTTCCCCTGCCACAGCAGCATCATCGCGCGCTGCCAGGAGATCCGTGCCACGGGCTCATACGACTGGTTGAGGACCAGCGTCTCCATGACTCGGGTTTTCCTTCTTGGGGGATATGTCCGCGGCGAGAGTCGAACTCGCACGTGAGCTGGGTTTGAGCCAGCCGCCTCTCCCGATTGGGCCACGCGGACGCGTTGGGGAGCCTGTTGCAGTACACGCCCTGGGGATCGAACCCAGCAGACCTGGTGTGTGGGACCAGTGCCGTCTCCAGCTGGCTCGGCGTGCGGAAGAAAGGTGAAAAGGTGAGGAGTGCCCCCGGTCGGGCTCGAACCGACGACCCCCGGTTTACGAAACCGGTGCTGCTACCAAGCTGAGCTACAGGGGCAAAACGGTGCTGCGAGTGCCGACCCCAGGAATCGAACCCGGTCCTCCCGTGCTTCAGACGGGCGCGCGGACCACCTACGCCAGGACGGCATGAAACAGTTGCGGAGCAGGGAGTCGAACCCTGCGGCCCAGGCTTATGAGACCCGGTGGGACGTCCGGTCCCACTCCGCATCGAGACGGGTGCCCCCGGCAGGACTCGAACCTGCGGCCTCTCGGTTCGGAACCGAGCGCTCTGCTCCAACTGAGCTACGGGGGCGGAAAGAAAGGAGCGGCTCCGGCAGGACTTGAACCTGCGGCCTCCCGGTTCGTAGCCGGGCGCTCTGATCCAACTGAGCTACGGAGCCAGACATCTGGGTGACAGGATTTGAACCTGCAACCTCGCGGACCCGAACCGCGCGCTCTACCAAATTGAGCCACACCCAGGACAGACAACGACGACGGCTTCACTGCGACTGCGACAGACAGAGTCGGGATGGCCGGATTCGAACCGACGGCCTCGTGCACCCCAAGCACGCGCTCTCGTCCAGGCTGAGCTACATCCCGAGGAAGCTCCACAGGAGGGATTCGAACCCCCAACCTGACGCTTAACAGGCGCCCGCTCTTCCCTTGAGCTACTGTGGAATGTGTTGCATTGAAATGCTGCATTGAAGAGATCCGGGAGCAGGGTTCGAACCTGCATCTGCGGGGTCAGAGCCCGCCGCCCTGCCGATTGGACGATCCCGGAATGAAGTGGAGCGGGTGACGGGATTCGAACCCGTGTTTCCGGTATGGGAGACCGGCGTCCTGCCACTGGACGACACCCGCGTGAGTACCTCCGGAGGGATTCGAACCCTCGCCACCCGCTTAAGAGGCGGGTGCTCTACCGATGAGCTACGGAGGCGTGTGCCGCCTCTCGTGAGGGCAGGCGGCGCTTCACCACTGCGATTCAGTTGTCAGAGAGCTGCCGCGTACTTCGAGCTGCGAGTGGGGACGCTGGGAGTTGAACCCAGCGGGCCAAGAGCTCCGGCTCTACAGGCCGGCGCGTCTCCGTAACGCTCTACGTCCCCAGATGGGTGAGGCTGGAAATGCGAGAGGCCGGGAACCCTTTCGGGAGCCCGGCCTCCGTCGCACCGCCTCACGTCTGGAGGCGGAGCATCAGAAGAGGCTCGGGTATGGCAGCCAGTCGAAGGACCCGCGGAAACCGCGCTTCACGCTGGGGGACTGGCTATACCGCGGCTGCGAGGAGGGTGCCGGCAAGCGGCTGACGCGCACGTTGCGAAAACCGGCGGGGTTGCTGTGCTGCTTCGGATTCATCATTCCCGGCTTCATCGTCGTGGTCCGCATCGTCACCGCTCCTTTCAGCAAGAAGAGACGCTGGGCCCCGGGTTTCCTGACGGGGTATTTTCCGGTGATTTTCCTCGCCCCTCCTGGCCCCGTGTCCCGCCCCCGCCCCGTCGGAGTGACCCCGGCGGGTTTGCCTTGAACTTGGTAAGCTGGAATTTCATAGTACGCTGGGCTGCTCGGGCCCCCCCCTCGCTGTCAGGCCCGGCCAACCCCCAATAAGGAGGCAGCAAATGAAGAAGGACACGACCAAGAAGCCGTTCTTCGCGCGTCTGCTCGAGGACCAGGAGCTGGAGCAGGTGGCTGGTGGTGCGGACGGGACCCTGAAGTACCCCTCGGACTCCGACGACCAAAACGCCTCCTTGACGCCCACGACGGAGGGCACCCTGAAGTACCCCTCCGACACCGACGAGCGCGACCTGTAGGAAGTCCCGTTTCCATGCCCCTCGTCCGCGACATCGTCCTGCTTCTCACCCATAGCGCCGACTTCTTCACGGTCGACCGGGTGGCGGAGGAGTTGTCGCGGCGGGGGGTTCGTTCTTTGCGGGTGAACACGGACGGCTTCCCGGCGGAGCTGGAGCTGACGTCCACCGTGGGACCCGCGGGGAGCGAGGTGGTGCTGCGGACGGCGGCGGGCGAGCTGCGCGGCGAGGACGTGCGGTCGGTCTGGGTTCGCCGGCTCGTGTCCCCCCGGCTCGACGAGTCGCTGGAGGAGGACTGGCGCGAGAGCTGTGTTCGCGAGTCGAAGGCGGCGCTGGAGGGGTTCCTCGACGGGCTCCAGGCCGCGGGCTGCCGCTTCATCAACCCGCTCGGCGCGGAGCAGGCGGGCAACAAGCTGCGCCAGTTGCGCCTGGCCGTGGCGCAGGGGCTGGAGGTACCGCCCACGCTGGTGACCAACGACGCCGAGCGCGTCCGGTCCTTCTTCGCGCGGGTGCGGGGCCGCATGGTGGCCAAGATGCAGACGCCCCTGACGCAGTCCATGGCGGGCGGGCAGCCCTTCGTCTACACGAGCGCGATAGGCCCCGAGCACCTCGATGAGCTGGAGGGGCTGCGCCACAGTCCGATGATGTTCCAGGAGCGCATCGACAAGTCGCACGAGCTGCGGGTGGCGGTGGTGGGCGGGCGCTGCTTCGTGGGGGCGATCAACGCCACGCGCTCGGCCGAGGGGCAGGTGGACTGGCGGCGCTCGCGGCCGGACGAGGTCCACTGGGAGAAGGGCGAGCTGCCCGAAGAGGTAGCGGAGCGCCTGGTTCGTCTGGTCGCCGCGCTGGGGCTGGTCTACGGCGCCGCGGATTTCATCGTCACACCCGAGGGACGGCACGTCTTCCTCGAGGTCAACCCCGGGGGCGAGTGGGGCATGCTGGAGAAGGACCTCGGCCTGCCCATCGCCGCGGCCCTGGCCGACACGCTCGCGTCCGAGAGCGGCTCCCCCTGACGGCATACGCAGGAGCGTCATGGCCATCCTCATCGTCACTCATTCCAACGACAACGAGGCGCCCCGCGCCGTGCGGCGTGCCCTCGAGGCGCGCGGCGAGCGGGTCTACCGGTTCGACTCGGACCTGTTTCCCACCCAGCTGCAGCTCTCGCTCGACGAGGCGGGGGGAGGGCGGCTGTCCGGGCCCGATGGGGTGCTGGAGCTCTCGGAGCTCACCGCCATCTGGTACCGCCGCAACGCCACCGGGGCGGGCATTCCCAAGGACATGGATGAGCAGCTGCGCAAGCCCTCGGTGGAGGAGAGCCGGCGCCTGGTGTTCGGGATGATGACGGCGCTCGGGGTGTTCCAGCTGGACGCTCTCGAGGTCGTCCGGCGCGCGGAGCACAAGCCGCTGCAGCTCAAGCTGGCGCGGGCGTTGGGGATGGAAGTGCCGCGCACGCTGATGACGAACGACCCGGAGGCGGTGCGCGCCTTCGCCGCGAGCTGCCCCGCCGGGGTGGTGACGAAGATGATGTCGTCCTTCGCCGTCTACGACGATCGGGGCCGGGAGCAGGTGGTCTTCACCACGCCGCTGGAGCCGGGCGAGCTGGAGGACCTGGAGGGCCTGGACCTGTGTCCGATGACCTTCCAGGAGCGGCTGGCGAAGGCGGTGGAGCTGCGCGTGACGGTGGTGGGGGAGAAGGTGATGGCGGCGGCCATCGACTCGCAGGCGCTGCCGAAGGCGCGGGAGGACTGGCGCCGCGAGGGGGCGGCGCTCATCGACGCGTGGAAGCCCTACACGCTGCCCGGGCCGTTGCAGACGCAGGTGCTGCGCTTGATGGATGCGCTGGGGCTCAACTATGGCGCGTTCGACTTCATCGTCACGCCCGAGGGCCGGCACGTCTTCCTCGAGGTGAACCCCGCGGGCGAGTTCATGTGGTTGATGCGCAACCCGGGGCTGCCCATCGACGAGGCGTTGGCGGATGTGCTCTCCGGACGCGCGGCCCGCCGGCTCGGGCCCAAGCCGCTGCCGGCACCGTGAGGCCGGAGCAGCGCCAGCGCCGGGAATGAACGGCATTGGACGCGAGGGGCGCCCGGCGGGGCTCTTCAGCCGGGCGGGCCTCTTGGGGTCCCTGTCCGTGCTGGACGATTGCTGACGCCCCGCGTGAGTCAGAGCTTGCGGGTGTCCTGTATTCGAGGGGGGACACACATGCGGCAAGCGATGAGGGCCCGGCTCGCGGGGCTGTGGAGGGGTGTGTTGTTCGGGGTGCTGGTGTCCGCCTGCGGGCCGGACCCCGGGCTCCCGGGACCGGAGCAGGTGGCCCGGGGAGAGGAGGCCGCGACGGTGGAGGCCGCGCGCGCCCGGCAGGAGCCGCTGCCCGAGCCCCGGCCGACGGCAGTGCTCGGCCCGAAGGTGGCGTACGGCGGTGGCAAGTACCTGGTGGTGTGGACCGATGTCCGGGACGGGCGCATCTACGGGGCGCGCATGAAACCGGACGGCACCCTGCTGGACCCCGAGGGCCTGCGCCTCAACACCCACCCGGAGCATCTCTTCGCGAGCAACCCCAACGTCGCGTACGACGGCGAGGACTTCGTGGTCGTCTGGGACTCGGGGGAGGGGGTGGATGGTGTCCGGTTGGAGCCGGACGGCGCGGCGCCCGGGCCCGTCTTCAAGGTCATCACCTCCGGCGAGGTGGCGGGCGACGTGGGACTCGCCTGCTCCCGGAAGGTGTGCCTGGTCGCCTTCGCCGCCGACAGTGACGAGGGCAGCGACATCGGGGCCTTGCGGATTGGACCCGACGGGCGCCGGCTCGATGAGTCCGTCATCTTCCTCTCCAGCGCCACGGTGACGGGCGAGCCGGCGGTGGCCTGGAATGGGAAGGAGTTCCTGGTCGTCTGGACGGACTCGCACGGCGGGGTGGACACGCCCGACATCTATGGGAACCGGGTGAAGGAGGACGGCACCGTGCTCGGGCAGTCCTTCCCCATCGGGGCGGCGCCCGGCATGCAGCGCACGCCCGCGGTCACCTGGACCGGCCGGCGGTTCCTCGTGGTCTGGGGCGACATGCGCGGCTCGGACTGGGACATCTTCGGTGCGCGCGTGCGCTCGGACGGGAAGGTGGATGACCCGGCGGGCATTCCCATCTCCACCGCACCGGGAGACCAGCGCTTCCCGGGCGTGGCCCACCACAACTGGAAGTCCCTGGTCGTCTGGGACGACACCCGCGCGGGTCCGCACCGCATCTGGGGCGCCCGGGTGGAGGAGGATGGAGACGTGAGGGATCCAGACGGCTTCGCCATCTCGGGCGGTGCGTACGCCAACGAGTTCCGCCCGGCGGTGGCGTACGGGAGCAACCAGTTCCTCGTGCCGTATGCGGCCTCGTCCGTGGCCGAGGAGCCCTTCACGCCGAACTTCATCCTGGGCAGGCGGGTGAAGCACGACACGCAGGTGCTGGATGCACCGGCGCTCGTGTTCACACGCTCCACGTCCGCGCCGCCGCCTGCTCCCACCGTGCAGTAGCGGAGCGGGTCATCGTGGAGGGCCTTCTCCTGGAGCGGTTATGGTGTAGGGTGCGCGCCCCATGGCAAAGTCCCCGGTCCCCGTGTCGCTGAAGCAGTTCCAGGAGAAGGCCGAGCCGCTGAAGGTAGTCATCAACGGCCAGGAGATGATCGCCGAGGTGAAGGCGTTCTCGACGGGCTCCTTCGGCTGGAACATCAACGGCAAGATGACCATCACGGTCGATGGCAAGCCGCTCTCGGTGCAGATCGGCATGAACATGACGGTGGTGGGCTCGAAGGAAGCCGCCCGGGAGTAGCGCTCACGAAGCAGTCGGCGTCACCGCGACGAGGCTCACCATCGCGTCGCGGCGGGCGCCATGCTTCGCGAAGTCCTGCACCACCCGCGCGAGCGTGGCGCCGAGCTGGCCGATGAGGGGCAGGTGGGCCCCTCCCTCGCAGGTGGCCTGGCCCACGGTGTCCTCGGCGTCGGGGACGAAGCGCTCGTCCCAGCGCACCAGGCCGAAGGTGCCATCCGCCGCCAGCGCCCCGTGCACCAGGGGCTTGCCCGCGGTGCGCGCGAAGTCGCTCAGCAGCACCCGGCTCGCCTGGTTGTCGAAGCAGTCGACGAGCAGGTCCGCGCTCCCGCACAGGGCCGCCACGTTGTCGCGCGTCACCCGCACGCCAAAGGCCTCGGACTTCACCCCGTGCAGGTTGAGCAGCTGGAGCTTCAGCGCCTCGGCCTTGTTCTTTCCCACCGAGGGCTTCACGAAGGCCTGCGCGAGCAGGTTCTTGGACTCCACCCGGTCGAAGTCGATGAAGACGAGCGTGGCCTCCAGGTTACGGCACAGCACGGCCGCCGTGGAGCCGATGGCCCCCACCCCGCAGAAGACGATGCGCATGGCGGCCCTCCTCACGCCCCGAAGGGCACCTTGGGCCGCAGGTAGATGCGCTCGTCACCCCGGGGGCCGCGGAACCGGTCCACCACGTAGTGGACGAAAGCGTCCTCGCGCAGGTTCGCGATGTGCAGCCCCGGTGCCCCGCCCGAGCGCACCACCTCCACCGCGATGCGCCGCACGTCCCCGTCCGACACCTGGCCGTCCAGCTCCAGGGGCAGGTCCGAGGACAGGCCGTTGTAGGTGATGTTCAGCGTCGCCATCTCACGCCTCCTTGGGCGGCCCGGCCGAGGCCTCGTGGGGAGGCGCCCGGACCGGGCTCATGGCCCTGGGGACGTGGGAGGGCGGGGCTTCCTGACGCTCAGTGGTCGCCGTAGCGCTTCTCGCCGGCCTCCACGCGCAGCTTCAGCCGGTTCTGCGGCGGCGGCAGCGGGCACGTCGCATAGGCCGAGAAGGCGCACGGGGGGTTGTAGGCCCGGTTGAAGTCCAGCACCACCTTCCCGTCCTTCGGCGGGTCCGCGTACAGGAAGCGTCCCGCCCCGTAGGAGTCGGTGCGGTTGGTCAGGTCCGCGAAGATGATGAAGAGCGGTTCCGTGCTGCCTTCCTGCACCGGATCCAACCGGTACTCCTCGCCGTTCACCTTGAAGACGATGGTGCCCGGCGACGTCATCTCCTCCACCGTGCCGAGCACGTTGGGCACCGGCACCTTGCGCGGGTTGGCCGCGGGCTCGAAGCGGCCCTCGATGCGCCACGCCGCGCTCACCGGCCAGGTGGGGATGCCGTGGAAGTGCTTGCGCGCGGGGGCCTCCGCGTCCTTCACCCGGATGCCCAGCCGCTCACCGCGGCGGATGAGGTAGAAGCGCAGCGAGCCCAGCGCGAGCACGTCCTGCTCGCCCTCGCTGGCGCCCAGCTCCCCTGCCGTGAAGGGCTGGTCGGCCCGGGTGAGGGAGACCCCCGGCTGGACGGTCAGCGTCACCGTGCCGCCCTTGCGCGTGAGGGTGCCCAGGTGCGCGGGCGTCCCGGCGGGGAAGACGACATCGCTGTCCTCGGAGGAGCCCACGCGGTTGTCTCCCTCCTTCAGCCAGTGCAGGCCCACCAGGCTGAGCCAGCCGTCTTCGGACGTGAGGTTGGCGATGCGCTTCTGGTGCCAGGCGCGCGTCTCCGCCTCGAGGTCGAACGGCTTCTCTTCGTTGGGCTTCGCGTCGGTGGGCTTCACGGGGGTGGGCTTCTTCATGGCGGGTTTGGACGGGGGCGCGGCAACCGTGGGGGTCGCGAACGCCAGCGTCGAGAGGGTCAGCAGACGTGCAATGCGCATGGCCCGACCATGACAAGACCTCCAGAGGCCGTCCACCACCTGGGAGGCGGGGGAGCGAGGAGGCGCGCGTGGAGTCCTTCCGGGATTAGCGGCGGCCGGTGGCGCGCTTCGCGGTGCGCTTGGCGGCGGCCGGAGCGCGCTTGGCGGCGGCCGGGGCGCGCTTGGCGGCGGTGCCCGTCTTCGCGGCGGCGCGCTTGGCCAGGGTCTTCCGGGCCGGGCCGGCCTTCTTGGTGGGGCCCTTCTTCTGATCCGCCGAGGGCTTGCGGCCACCCGCCTTGGACGCGGTGTCCCAGCCCGCCTTCTCGCGGAAGGTCTTGCTGGTGGCGCGCGTGTTCTTGGCGCGTGCGGCCTTCTTCGCGGGCGCCGGGCGCTTCTTCTCCGGCTTGCGCTTGGCGACGGTGCGGCCCTTCCTGGCCGGCCCCGGCGGGCCCGACTTGCCCATCTTGCGGCGGCCACCGGCCTCGCCCGTGGGCGTCAAGGACGCGGGGGCCTGTCCGGGCGGGTTGGTGGGGGCGATCATCTCTGCGGTGTTCTCATGCTCCGCTTCCTGCGGCGGGCGAGGCGATTCGAGCGACATGCGGTTGCTCCTCCTTCGAGAGCGCTCCAAGCGTAGTCACTGTGCTTCCGTGCCCAAGCGTTGGATGGGCGGAGTGAACTCCACCCGACGAAATGCGTAAGCATCGTGAGGCGATGATGCTCGGGCACGCGGAGGCGCAACGCGAAGGCGCGTGGTGCGCGGTGGCCTCGTGTCGCGCGCATGAAGGACTGGAGCGGCGCGTGGACGCGGTGCTGTCCCGCTGCTTCGGGCCGCCACCGGCGCTGGAGCCGCGGTGCTCGAGGAGCGGATGTGCCGGGCGCGCGAGGTGCGGGGACGGGACGACGGCGCACGCGGCGCCGGGCGCGGAGGCCTCGCGGTCTGCGCATTCCCAGCGGCTTCGACAAGCAGGACGCCTCCTCGTCCGCCCCTCCCTGGCGGACGTGTGCTGCCTGGGCGCGGAGCATCCAGGGGTCCAGAGGGGCGGGTTGTCCGCCGGGCGATGCGCCCCAAGCTTCCCAAGACGAAGGGGAGGAATTTCATGGAAATGCGCGTACACGAGCTGCACCCGACGTTGATCCACGCGCCGCTGGCGTTGCTGCCGTCCACGGTGGTCGTCGACCTGGCGGCGGCGCTCACCGGCAACCGGAAGCTGGACAACGCGGCCCGGACGCTGTGGTGGAGCACGGCGGCGAGCGGGCTGCTGGCCGGGTTCGCCGGGATGGCCGCCTCGCAGGAGGTGAAGGCGGACCAGCACTCGCGCGACATGATGTTCCTGCACGGCCTGGGCAACGTCGGCATCGTGCTGGGGGCCTTCGGCGTCGCCGTGTGGCGCACCGGGCACCGCTCGTCGCTCGTCTCCAGCCTCGTGGGGCTGGGCGCGTTCGCCCTGGCCACCTATACCGGCTGGCTGGGCGGCGAGATGGTGTACACGCACGGCGTGGGGGTGAAGGAGCTGACCATGAAGGGCGAGGAGCTCGACGTGCTCAGCCCCTCGCTGGCCTCGCGCCAGGCGCCCGGGCGCCTGCTGCGGGATGCGGTGAAGGGCCTCGGGTGGCTGCTGGGCCGGGCCCGCCGGGTCTTCTCCGGCCGCGAGCAGCTGGACCCCAGCGCGTTCGGCGTGACGGCCCTCGAACAGACGCTGGAGCAGCCCGCGGTGAAGCCGGAGGACATTCGTCCCGAGCTCCGTCCGGTGTAGCGCCGCGGTCCGGAGCGCTCAGCGGCCGCCCTGTTGCTCCAGGGCGCGCCGCAGGGCGAGGATCATCCGCCGCACGGCGTAGCCCTCGAAGTCCTCCAGCGGATCCACGCTCGGGGGGAAGACCTCGAGCAGGCCCTCCAGGTAGCGCAGGGCGTGAGCGGCCGCTTCCGAGCCCTCGCCGGGGCCCTCCTGGGACCCCAGGGACTCGTCGAGCCGGAAGGCTCCCATCACCACGCTCTGCCAGCGATCCGTCCGTCCGCCGTCTTCAGGGTTGTCCGCGCTCACGTCCCCCATCCTAGCCCGACCATGCGCTTCGCCGATCTGTCCGTTGAGCCCACCCGTGTCACCTTCTGGGGCCCGCGTGCCGCGCTGGAGGTGAGCTGTCCCCTGCCCGGAGTGTTGCGGTTGCGACACCTTCCGGTCTTCAAGCACACCGCGCCCGGGCCTCGCGAGCTGCCTCCCAAGCAGTCCTGGGCCGTGGTGGAGCACCGGGAACTGCCGCTCTCGGTCCGCCGCGAGGAGCAGGGCGGGGTGGCGGTGGTGGTGACGGAGGCGCTCTCGCTGGAGGTGTCGCTGGCCCGGGGCACGTGGCGCCTGCTCGACGCCGCGGGCCGGGAGCTCGCCCGGTGCGAGGACTTCTCCGGCGAGGTCATGCCGGACTATCCCGTCGACCGCTTCCGCTCGCGGCTCGCCCTGCACGCGCCACCGGACGAGGCCTGGCTGGGTTTCGGCGAGAAGGTGGGGGCGCTCGACAAGCGCGGCATGCACTTCGTCTTCTGGAACACGGACGTGATGCCGCACCACCCGGACACGGATCCCCTCTACCAGTCCATTCCCTTCTGCCTGGGCCTGCGCGAGGGGCTCGCCTGGGGCTTCTTCCTCGACGAGTCGTGGCGCATGGAGGTGGACGTGGCCGCCGAGGACGCCTCGCTCGTGCAGTGGGAGTCCTCCGGGCCCGAGCTGGACACGTACCTCTTCGCCGGCCCGCTGCCCGGGGACGTGGTGCGCCGCTACACCGCGCTCACCGGGCGCCCCCCGCTGCCGCCGTTGTGGAGCCTGGGCGCGCAGCAGTCCCGCTGGGGCTACGAGAACGCGGGCGATGTCCGCTCCGTCATCCACGGCTACCGGGCCCATGGCCTGCCGCTGGACTGCGTGTACCTCGATATCGACTACATGGAGGGCTACAAGGTCTGGACGTGGGACCGCACCCGCTACCCGGACCCCGCGGGCCTGGCGCGCGAGGCGGCCGCGCACGGCGTGAAGCTGGTCACCATCATCGACCCGGCGGTGAAGGCCGAGCCGGGCTACGGCGTTTATGACGAGGCGCTCGCGCGGGACTACCTCGTGCGCAACGATCGGGGCAGCGTGCTGCTGGGCGAGGTGTGGCCCAAGCCCGCCACCTTCCCGGACTTCACCCGCGAGGAGGTGCGCAGGTGGTGGGGCCGCTGGCACCAGGGCTTCCTGGAAGCGGGCATCGCCGGCTTCTGGAATGACATGAACGAGCCGGCCTGCTTCTCGCTGCTCAACGGCCGGGAGACCTTCGACATCCGCACGGCTCCGGCGGTGCACCTGGGGAAGGTGGAGGGGCCCACGCTGCCGCACGACGCGCGGCATGGACACCGGCGCCACCTCGAGGTGCACAACGTGTACGCGCTCGGCATGGCACGCGCGGCGTACGAGGGCATGCGCGAGCTGGCTCCCGAGCGGAGGCCCTTCATCCTGACGCGCGCGGGCTCGGCCGGCATCCAGCGCTACGCGGCGATGTGGACGGGGGACAACTCCAGCTACTGGGCGCACCTGGAGCTCTCGCTCACCATGCTGCTGGGGCTGGGCCTGTCCGGTGTGTCCTTCGCGGGAGTGGACGTGCCCGGCTTTCTGGGCCGCGCGAATGGGGAGATGCTCGTGCGCTGGATGCAGGCGGGCACCTTCTACCCGCTGCTGCGCAACCACTCCGGAAAGGGGACGCCCCCGCAGGAGCCCTGGCGGTTCGGCGAGCCGTACCTCTCTCTTACGCGCGAGTGCTTGGAGCGGCGCTACCGGCTGCTGCCCACGCTCTACACGCTGTCGCACGAGGCGTCCGTGGAGGGGCTGCCGGTGCTGCGCCCGCTCGTCATGTACGCGCCGGGAGACGAGGAGGCGCTGCGCACGGACGATGCGTACCTCTTCGGGAAGGACCTGCTCGTGGCTCCGGTGGTGCGCCCGGGCCAGACGCGGCGGCTGGTGTACCTGCCCGAGGGGCGGTGGCTGCCGCTCTTCAACCTGGGCGCTCCGGAAGAGGCGGTCGAGGGTGGCCAGCATGTCATCGCCCTGGCGCCACTGGGCACGGTGCCACTGTGGCTGCGAGCGGGAGGCGCGCTGGCCCTGACGGAGCCCGCGTTGCACACCACTTCGGCCAACTGGTCCCAGCTCACTTGGCACGTGCACGTGGCGGAGCGGGTGGAGGCGCGCCTGTACGAGGACGCGGGCGAGGGCTACGGCGAGTCGCGGCTCACCTGGTTGCGCGGAGCGCGGGGAGGGGAGCGATTCGTGCTCGAGCGGAGCACGGAGGGCACGCTGCCGTTGGCGCGCGACACGGAGACGCTGCGCCTCTACGGGCTGCCGGCGCCGCGTGAGGTGGTGGGTGGGCGGGAGCACCGCATGCGGGACGGGGTACTCGAGCTGACGGTGGACGCCGGGTGGCAGCGGCTGGAGGTGCGGCTGTAGTGCCCGGCCTGAAGACTGTCACCAGCGGTGAGGGACGAAGAGGCAGTCGATGAGCTGCGCCTCGCCGAGCCCGAAGTTGGCCGTCCGAGGCACGAGGTCTGGTACGGGCGTGAAGAGGACCTCGTTGGGCAGGCGAGTGAAGCCGAAGGTGGACTCGATGAGCCTGGCTAGCTTCGCCTCCTGGGACTGGAACTCGGGAGGGAACGGCGGAAAGCGGAGCCAGGCCTTTCGCACGGGAGGACTCGTTTCCTCTGTATGCGAGGCATAGAGCGCGTACACGGGTGCGAGTTGGCTCAGCAGACAGACGACACCGTTGTACTGGGGATCACCTGTGACGAATCCCGGGAGGGATACGCGGACACTGTAACAGGGATCGAGCAAGGGAACCGTCATGTCCCAGATGGAGGAGTCGGGGAACTCCCCACGGAGTCGCTGGATGAACTCCTTCCAGGACTGAGCTCCTCCCACGTTGGCTTGGAGCAGCGCTGTCAAACGCTGGGACTGTTCTGACGCCTTGTATTGAGGCTCATCGATGAGAAGGCCCGCCGGGTAGTAGCGGTGGACGAGTTGGACGAGTGCCTCGGCTGTCAGTTCCGGCTTCATGAGCAGGAACTCCTTCATGGAGTCCGTTGTGGGGTGGGCGCTCTGCTTTTCTACCTTGTTGGAGGTACGAGAGGACCCCCACTCTCGGGGAACGTCTTCCGGGGAACGCCGTCCCTCAGGAATCCGGTGATTCTGGTGCCAGGGAGGGTGCCGACGTCCCGGTCCGTCATGATGCGCTGCATGTGTCCCCTGAACTGCTGACAGAGGAGGGCCGTTGGCTGCCGTTCCCGGAAGACGACACGCGCGGCTTCGTCCGCGGCCTTGGCAGCGGCGGCTTGTGCGAATTCATCGGTCACCGGCCCTCTTAAATTCACTTCTGGAACACCCACCTCGATTTCGCAGACGGCGTTTTGAGGAAAGCTGGGGGAGATGCGGTTCAGCAGGACAACCACCTGCGCCACCTTCCACCCTCCTTGTCCCGGACCGGTGTAGGGCACGACGTTGGTGAAGTGGAACGTGGAGGGCGGGATATGGCCGCCGACGCAGGCAAGCTGATAGGCGCCGAGGAGCGCCAATCCCAACAGAACCACACGCGCAGTGACGGCTCGCCGGATGTGCATGAGACCTCCTCGTGGTGGGATTCTACGGAGGAGGTCAGACCTGTCTTCGCGCGTCGATGGCGCAGATCCCGGACTCGGCCCTCAGGCGCCCGGTCCATCCGGGCTCCTCGGTGACGCGCACGTCCTTGCCGTCCTCGCGCACCACCATGCCGTCCGGCGCTACCACCGAGAAGCGCACGGGCCGCCCGAGTGCCTCGGTGAGCGCGGCCATCGTCGTCTCGTCCTCCGTGCTGAAGCCCAGCGGACCCACCGGGTGGCTGTGAGCGATCTCCTCCAGCTCCCCGCGCAGCCGCCAGATGGCCTCCCAGCGCGCACGCGAGTCCGGCAGCCACACCGGGCTGTCCGAGGCATCGCTCCACAGCACCGTCCCGCCCTGGCCGATGAGCAGGCAGACTTCGCGCAGTCGCATGGGAAGACCCTCACCCCCGCCCCTCTCCCAGGGGGAGAGGGGAGTCTCAGGCGTGCCGGGTGATGACCAGCACGTCGTCCTCGATGGCCTCGCGGATGACCGACGGCAGGCTCTCCAGGTTCACCTCCCGGTCCGACCCCGCGAGGCAGATGCCCGCGTCCACCACCTGCAAGGTGTCCGCCTCCACGATGCTGATGAAGCGCTCGCCCATGAAGCCGAACGTCACCTCGAGCCGCTCGCTCCCCAGCCGCCGCGAGTCGAGCAGCCGCGCTCCCGCCGACTCCAGCGCCCGCTCCACCCGCGTGACGCCCTGGGCCTGCCGCTCCAGATGACGCGGACGCGCCCGCAGCCGCGCCAACTCCGCGTCGAGCCGGGCCGCCTCCTCCACCTGCCGCCGCTGCGTCTCCAGCGCCAGCAACCGCGCCTCCACCGCCCGCACGTGCGCCTCGCGCTCGGAGACCAGCGCCCGCAGCCGGGCCTCGGCCGCGGGACGGCCTCCCTCGGACACGGATAGCACCTGGCCCCGCACCTCCACCGGAGAGAAGCGGATGCCGAGCGCACGCGAGGCGCCCTCCAGCACCGCGTAACCAAAGGCCGCCCGTAGCGAAGCCGGCACCGCCTTCACCTCCGCGAGCGTCCGGCCCTCCTCCAGCATGAGCCGTGCGGTGCCCTCGGCCTCGCCCTCGAACTCGACCTCCTCGAAGACGAGCGAGCCGTCATGCCAGCGCCGGGCGCGCACGGGCGAGAAGCGCGGCGGCTCCTCCTCGGGGAGAAGCTGTACCGGCTCGGCCACCGCGCCCTCGCGCACCAGGCGAGTACCCCACAAATGTCCACGAATCAGCGGGAGCCCGTCGAGCCCTTCCGGCCCGGCCGGCTCCCGCGCGGTGGCGGTGCGCCCCTGCACGTCGAAGCGCCACCAGCCCGGAGCGGGCGGCGTGGACACGCGGAGGCGCCGCGAGGGCGCGTCGACAGACGCCCCACCGAAGTAGGGCAACACCGCCGACTCCACCTTCCCGAGGAACTTCCGGTAGTCCACGACACCCCCTCCTCTCTCACGCCACCTTCAACAGCGGCGTGCGCATCACCCGCTCGACCCAGCCAGACTGGCTGGCCCCGACCGCCGTCGGCGCGTCCATCAGCGCCTTCAGCACCCGGGGGACCTGGTACGGGTCCTCGAACTGGTCCACCGCCACTTCACTGAACGGCACCTTCAGCTGCCCCGCGCACGTGCGCACGGTGTTGCCCCGGTTGGCGGCGCTGGCCACACTCACCAGCATCGCCATGGCGGCCACGCTGTAGCCGCACTCGCGGAAGGCCCGGGCGAACTGGTCACCCGCCTCACCCGCCTCGTCACCCACGACGATGCAGATGAGCTTCGCCTCCTCCGGCACCCGCACTCCCGCCCGGTGCAGCGCATGCACACCGGCCGCGTGCGTCGTGCCGCCCGACGCCTGGATGCCCTGCAGCATGTGCTGCACCGCCGCCCGGCTCGCCGCCTTGGGCTTGAGCACCGTGCCCATCGTGTCGAACGACGCGATGTGCAGCTTCTCCAGCGGGAAGCCCGCGAGGATGCGCGACAGCGCCTCCTTGGACTGCTCGATGGCGCCTTCCATGGAACCGGACTTGTCGATGAGGAACATCACCCTCACGTCCGTCTCCGCCGTCGCCTCCGCCACCGCCGCCTTCGCCGCGTTGTCGCTCGCCTCCTCCAGCTTCGCCTTCAGCTCCTGGCTGCGGACGTTCTTCACGATGTGGAGCGCCCGCTGGTCGGTCGCCGTCTGCACCGCCTTCTCCCACCGCCCGCGGATGGCCGGGTCCGTCATCAACCCCAGCTCCTCGAGCGTCGGCGTCAGGATGCGCAAGTCACGGTCCGACAGCGAGGGCAAGAGCGCCGCCATGATGGCCGGCGTCAGGCCCAGGTCCTTGGGCAGCCGGCCCACCACCTCCTTGTAGGAGAGGCGCTCCAGCTCGATCCACTCGCAGATCTCCGCCTCCGAGAGCCCATCGAAGCGCTCCCGCTTGACGAGGTGGAGACCCTCCAGGCCCACCGAGCGGTGGCCCGCGGCCGCCTGCTTCTGCTTCCAGCCGAGCACCTCGAAGAAGGCCTGCGTCACCGGCTTGTAGCCGGCCTTGCGGGCAATCCTCTTCAGCGTCTCCTTGTAGCCGGCCTTCACCAGGCCCTGGAGCATGGGCAGGTTCTGCTCACGCAGCCGCAGCCACTTCGTCGCCACGCTCTTCCAGCGGCCCAGCGGCGCCTTGCGGGACGCGGGGTCACCGAAGCCGGCCTCGCGGTTGAGGCGGGCGATCTCCGGAGTCTCGAGCAGCTCGGCCACCCGCAGCACCGCCTTGGGCGTGAGCATGCGCGTGGACTTGCGCTCGTAGTGGAGGATCATCGCCTCACCGATGACGCGGAAGTCGTCGTCGAGGAACGCGATGGAGCCGTCGTCCTCGCGCACGGGCTGGCCGGAGTGGCTCTGCACGAGCATGAGCGCGCACGTGGCCACCTTCAAGTCACGCCAGTCCGTCTGGGTGAGCGCGTAGGACGCGAAGTGCGCCATCAGGTCCGTGTTGAGCCGGTAGATGTCCAGCAGCTGGCGGTAGAGCTTCACCGCGGAGGGCACGAAGAGGCCGGGCTTCACCGGGGTGGAGCGGCGGACGAGGTCCGCGCTGGCGCCCTGGGCCGGATGCCAGACGCCGTTCACGTCCAGGCCCGGGCGGTTGTGCCACAGGTGGGCCGAGCCCCCGAGGACGAGGTCCAGGAGCTTCTCCGCCGGGCCGCGCTGGGCCTCGGGGAGCGTGGGGGTGGTCTGGTTGTGCGTCGTCATGTGCCCCTCCAAAAAAGTCGCGCCCGAGTGACCTGGCCGTCTGTTTGACGTTGGAGGTCAGTTGGCGTGTTGGGCCGGGTCGGCCGGGCGCGATGTATCCGTTCTGCCCGGATGGACGACGCGCCCCGGGGTTCCTGACGAGGGACTTCAGTTGCGCGGCAGGCGGATGTGGAAGGTCGCCCCACCACCCGGCGTGTCCTCGACGTGGATGGCGCCCTGGTGGGCCTCCACGACCTGCCGCGTCACCCAGAGCCCGAGCCCCAGGCCGCCGTAGTTGCGCACCGGCACGGCCCGCTCGAAGCGCTCGAAGATGCGAGCCCGGTCGGGCGCGGGAATACCGATGCCGTGGTCCACGACGGTCAGCACCACCCCCTTCTCCTCCGACTGGAGGGTGACCTCCACGGGACGCCCCTGGCCGAACTTCAAGGCATTGGACAGCAGGTGATGAACCACCTGCGCCATGCGGCTGGGGTCGAAGCTGCCCTTCACGGGGGCCTCGAGCCGCACGGTCAACGGGGTGCCCAGGCGGCGGGCCTCCAGCTCGGCGTCCGCCACCACGTTGCCAACGAGCGACGCCAGATCCACCTGCGCGAACGAGAGCTGCATGCGGCCGGTGGTGAGCTGCGACACGTCCAGCAGCGTCTCGACGAGCCGCGCCAGCCGCCGCACGGAGCGGCGTGCCATGTCCAGCCGGTCCCCGACATTGTGCTGCGAGACCTGGCTCAAGCCGCGCTCGATGGCACTGAGGTTGAGCTGGAAGCTGGTGAGCGGCGTCTTCAGCTCGTGAGAGGCGGCGGAGAGGAAGTCATCCCGCGCGCGCACCGCCTCCATGAGCGTCTCCACGTGAGTCCGCTCCCGGGCCACCTCCCGGCGCATGCGCACCAGCTCGAGGGTGGACCTCACCCGGACGAGCAGCTCCCGGGCGGAGAAGGGTTTGACGAGGTAGTCGTCCGCTCCGGAGCTGATGCCCTCGAGCGTGGCCTCCTCGCCGGCACGGGCCGACAGCAGGAGGATGGGCAGATCCCTCGTATGCGGGGCGGCCCGGAGCGCGCGCAGCAGGCCCACGCCGTCCAGGCGCGGCATCATCACGTCCGAGAGCACGAGGTCCGGCGGGTGGCCCAGTGCCGACTCCAGGGCGGCCTGTCCGTCCGCCACCGCGTCCACCTCGAAGTGCGGAGCCAGCACCCGGCGGACGTAGTCGCGCATGTCCGCGTTGTCATCCGCGAGCAGCACCCGGGGCCGGGCCACGTCCGGGGCCGGTGGGGAAGACGCGGGGTGGGACACTTCCACCACGGGGAGGTCCTCCACGGACCAGCGCAGCGCCTCCTCGACATACGGGCTCACGCCGGTCGCGGTGGACTCCTGCTCCCGGGGGGCACGGAGACGCTCGGGCGCCAGGTGCGCGGTGCCGAAGGGGAGCTCCACGGTGAACGCCGTCCCCCGGTCCTCGGTGCTGTCCACGTGCACGGAGCCCCCGTGCAGCGTCACCAGCTCCCGCACCAGCGCCAGGCCGATGCCCGTGCCCTCGTATGTCCGGGAGCGCACGTCCCTCACCCGGTGGAAGCGCTCGAAGATGTGCGGCAGCTCCGCGGCGGGAATGCCCGTCCCCGTGTCCCGCACCTCGAGGAGGGCCCGTCCGTTGCGCTCGCGTGTCCGGATGGAGATCTCCCCCTTGAAGGTGAACTTGAAGGCGTTGGAGACGAGGTTGAGGACGACCTTCTCCCAGAGGTCCCGGTCCAGGTAGACGGGCTGGGACAGGGGAGGGCAGTCCACGGTGAGCTTCAGTCCCGCCCGCTCCACCGCGGAGCGGAAGCTGCTCGCGAGATCCGCCGACAGCGCGGACAGGTCGGTGGGCTCGTAGCTGGCCTGGATGCGCCCCGCCTCCAGGCGCGAGAAGTCGAGCAGCGAGTTGACGAGCCGCAACAGCCGTCCCGCGTTGCGGTGGAGCACCCCGAGCTCGGACCGGGCGGCCTCGGGCAGGGCCCCCGCGCGCCCGGCGAGCAGATGTTCCACGGGCCCCAGCATCAGCGTCAGCGGCGTGCGGAACTCGTGGCTGATGTTGCTGAAGAAGGCCGTCTTGGCCCTGTCCAGCTCCGCCAGCGCCTCGGCGCGCCGGCGCTCCTCCTCGTAGGCGCGGGCATTGCGCAGCGCCACCGACACCTGGCCCGCCAGCAGCTCGTAGAAGGAGCGGTAGCCCTCGTCGAGCGCGCGGTTGGGGCTCAGCCCCGCCACCAGCACGCCGAGCGGGGCCGTCTTCGCCGAGGAGGCGATGGGCATCACCAGCGCCGAGCGGACCGCGTCCTTCCACGGGCCGCCCGTCAACGCCACCCGGCGCTCGACGTCCTCCAGCACGAGCGTCTCCCCCTCCGCCGCGCGCTTCAGGCCCCAGACGCCGTCGCCGTCCTTCTCCAGGTCCACCGTGCGCGGGCTCGCGGCGTCTTCCTCTTCCAGCCCCACCGAGCCGCACAGCCTGAGCGTCCTTCCGTCCGCATCGCGCAGGTAGATGAGCGCGAAGGGCACGTCGAGCGGGTGGCCGGAGAGGGCCGAGACGACATCGCGGCAGATGGTCTCCACGCTCCGCGTCTCGCCGGCCTGGGAGGCCAAGTCGCGCAGCAGCCGCAGCCGCCGCTCACCGAGCACCTGCTCGGTCACCTCGCTGCAGACGGCGAGCATGCCGACGATGCGCCCCGCGTCGTCCTCGGCGGGAGCGTGGGAGACGCTGAAGTAGGACTCCTCGCGGTACCCGCTGCGCTCCAGCAGCAGCATCAAGGCGGGCGTCCAGTTCGCCACGCCGGTGGCCATCACCTTGTGGATCATCGGCCCGAGCGTGTCCCAGGCCTCGGCCATGGTGATGCGGATGTCCAGGCCGAGGGCCGCCGGGTGCTTGTCGCCGATCAGCCTCGAGTAGGCGTCGTTGTAGAACTGGAGGAAGGACGGGCCCCAGGTGAGCACCATGGGGTAGCGCGAGGAGAGGAGGGTCCGGACGAGGGCCTTCAGGCTCTGGGGCCAGGTCTCCACCGGGCCCACCGGAGTCGAGGCCCAGTCGTGTGCGTGGACACGCGCGTGCATCTCGCTGGGGCCGGGGAACATTCTCCGCAATGTATGCGCCCGATCTTCGGGCTCCAGGGAAAGTTTCCCTGGCCGGTCCCATGACAGGGGAGCGGACGAGCTGATGGGAGATGAACACTCGAAGTGCGAGCCGGTGCCGGAGCGCAAGGCAGGTGGGCAGCTTGGTCCTCGGGCCGATACGTTGCGCCCGCCGAGCCGGTTAGGAAGGCATGTGGCTCCCGGTGGGTGGGCCGTGGTGGAGGAAGCGCGATGCAGACCGACGGGGCCAGGCCCGGCCAGGTGGTGGACCTGACCAATTGCGACAAGGAGCCCATCCACATCCCGGGTGGCATCCAACCCCACGGCGTGCTGTTGGTGCTCCAGGAGCCGGCGCTGACCATCCGCCAGGTCAGTGAGAACGCCGAGACGCTGCTGGGCGTGCCCGCGCGCTCGCTGCTGGGAACGGCGCTCGCGTCGCTCCTGGTGGAGTCCCAGTCGGAGAGCATCCGCGCGTGCCTGCTCTCGGAGCGGCTCGAGGACAACAACCCCCTCAAGCTCACCACGCGCGCGGGTGGCCAGGAGCACTTCTTCAACGGCATCGCGCACCGGCACCAGGGCCGCCTCATCCTCGAGCTGGAGCCCACGCCCCAGCAGGAGGCACTGCCCTTCTTCGGCTTCTACCACCAGGCGCGCAGCTCCATGTCCCGCCTGCGGGACGCGAAGGACCTGAGTGCCCTGTGCCTGGAGGCCGTGCGCGAGGTGCGGCGGCTCACCGGCTTCGACCGCGTCATCGCCTACCGCTTCGACGAGGAGTGGAACGGCGCGGTGCTCGCCGAGGATCGGCTGGAGACGGCCGACTCGTACCTGGGCATGTGGTTCCCCGCCTCGGACATCCCCCGCCAGGCGCGCGAGCTCTACACCCTCAACTGGCTGCGCATCATCCCGGCCATCGACTACGTGCCCGCGCGCATCCTCGCGCTGCCGGAGGAGGCCGGCCAGGGACCGCTGGACATGTCCTTCTGCGTGCTGCGCAGCGTGTCGCCCATCCACCTGGAGTACCTGCGCAACATGGGGGCGCCCGCCTCCATGAGCATCTCGCTCATCAAGGAGGGCCGCCTCTGGGGCCTCATCTCCTGCACCCACGTGTCGGGCGCCAGATACGTCCCCTACGAGGTGCGCAAGGCGTGCGAGTTCGTCGGCGAGTTCATGTCCTCGCTCCTCGTCACCAAGGAGGGGCACGAGCACTACGACCAGCGCATCCGGGCCCGGTCCATCCAGGTGCGGCTGCTGGAGCGGATGACGCGCCACCCCGACTTCGCCGTGGGGCTCACCCAGCCTCCGCCGGAGTTGCTCGAGCTCACCGGGGCCACGGGCGCGGCCGTCTACTTCAACGGCCGGACCACCATCATCGGGCAGGCCCCCAGCGACGAGCAGCTCCAGGGGCTCATCGCCTGGCTCGCCGCGAAGCCGGACCCGCAGGAGCTGTACTGCACCGCGTGCCTGTCCAACCACTACCCCGAGGCGGCGGAGTTCAAGGACGTCGCGGCGGGCCTCATCGCGGCCTCCATGTCGCGCGGCCGCCACAACTACGTGCTGTGGTTCCGCCCCGAGGTGGTGCAGACGGTGGACTGGGGCGGCAACCCGAACAAGCCGGTGGACGTCGAGGGAGAGCAGCCGCGGCTGCACCCGCGCAAGTCCTTCGCGCTCTGGAAGGAGACGGTGCGCGGCAAGTCCCTGCCCTGGAAGGACTACGAGGTGGAGGCGGCGCGGGAGCTGCGCAGGAGCGTCATCGACATCGTCCTGCAGCGCAGCGAGGAGCTGCTCCAACTCAACATGGAGCTGGAGCGCAGCAACGTGGAGCTGGACTCCTTCGCCTACGCCGCCAGCCATGACCTCAAGGAGCCGCTGCGCGGCATCCACAACTACACCAGCCTGGTGTTGCGCGAGCAGTCCGGCAACCTCACCCCCACCAACCTCAAGCGCATGGACACGGTGGTGCGGCTCACCCAGCGCATGGAGAGCCTCATCAACTCGCTGCTGCACTACGCGCAGGTGGGCCGCACCGAGCTGTCCGTGCGGGAGACGGACCTCAACGACGTCCTCGCCTCGGTGCTGGAGGTGCTCAAGCCGCGCATCGACGAGGCCCAGGTGGAGGTCCGCGTCCCCAGGCCCCTGCCTCCCGCCCGGTGTGACCGGGTGCGCATGGCCGAGGTCTTCACCAACCTCCTCACCAACGCCATCAAGTACAACGACAAGGAGAAGAAGTGCGTGGAGCTCGGTGCCATGGGGACGCCTGACGGCGGCACCGCGTATTACGTGCGCGACAACGGGATTGGCATCAAGCCCGAGTACCACGACACCATCTTCCGCATCTTCAAGCGCCTGCATGGACGCGACAAGTACGGCGGCGGCACCGGCACGGGCCTGACCATCGTCAAGCGGCTCATCGAGCGTCACAACGGCCGCCTCTGGCTGGAGTCCCAGCCGGGCACGGGCACCACTTTCTTCTTCACCCTGGGCAGCGAGAAGGCAGAGCCCGTCACCGGGGTGGGCTCCAAGTGAACCGGGGCCTGCCCATCCTCGTCGTGGAGGACAACGACGAGGACTTCGACATGCTCCAGATGACCTTCCAGCGCGTGTCCATCCCCAACCCCCTCCACCGCTGCACCGAGGGCGACGAGGCCCTGGAGTTCCTCCACCAGACCGGCCGCTACGCGGACCCGGAGCAGGCCCCCCGCCCGGGCCTCGTCCTACTGGACTTGAACCTCGCCGGCCTGGACGGCAGGCAGGTGCTCGAGCACGTGAAGAACGATCCCCACCTCAAAAGCATCCCCGTGCTGGTGTTCTCCACCTCTGACAACCCCAAGGACGTGCAGAGCGCCTACGCCCATGGAGCGAGCGGCTACCTCCTCAAGCCGGTGGACCTGCCCAGGTTCGAGAGAATGATTCAGCTCTTCAAGGATTTCTGGCTGGACCACATCGTGCTCCCCGGAAGCGAGGGCCGGGAGGATGCCGCGAGATGAGCCGCCGCCCCCTGACGGTGCTCCTCGTCGAGGACAGCCCCGAGGATCGCCATGTCTTCCAGACGTACCTGGAGGAGACGGGCGAGTACGACTTCCGCTTCCTGGAGGAGGAGGACGCGGAGAAGGCCCTCGCGCTCTGTGCCCGTGAGCCCGTGGACTGCGTCCTGCTGGATTACGATCTGCCCGGCATGAACGGGCTGCAGTTCCTCCGCCGGCTGGAGGACGAGGAGGGCTACCTCACCCCGCCCGTGGTGATGGTGACCGGCCGGGGGAGCGAGCGCATCGCCGTCCAGGCCCTCAAGAGCGGGGCATCCGACTACCTGGTGAAGTCGGAGGTGACGCCCGTCAGCCTCTACCGGGCGGTGCGCAACGCGGTGGACAAGGAAGACATCCGCCGGCGCTTCACCGAGCAGCGCACGCGGGCGGGGCGCGCCGAGGAGCGGCTGCGGCTCGCCCTGGAGGTGCTGGAGCACGGCGATGCGCTGGTCATCCTCGACAAGGACTTCCGCGTCGTCTTCGCCAACAAGAGCCAGGAGCGCCTCGCGGGCAAGCCGATCCGGGAGACCCTGGACCGCAACTTCTGGGAACTCTGGCCCGACGCCGCGGACCCGAGCCGCAAGTATTGGAGCGAGTACCATCGGGTCATGCGCGAGCGGGTGCCGGTGCACTTCGAGGAATACTACCCGCCGCTGAACCGGTGGACGGACGTCGGCGTCTACCCCACGCAGGATGGGGGCATCGCCGTCTTCTACCGGGACATCAGCGAGAAGAAACGCAACGAGGCGCTGGCCCGGGCCGAGGAGCGGCGGCGCGCCGAGTTCGAGCAGCAGCTCATCGGCATCGTCAGCCACGACCTGCGCAACCCCATCACCGCCATCGCCCTGGGGACGGCGAGCCTGTTGCGCCGCGAGGACCTGGATGAACGTGCCCTCAAGACGCTCGTGCGGATACAGTCCTCGGCGGAGCGGGTGACGCGGATGATCCGCGACCTGCTCGACTTCACGAAGGCCCGGTTGGGGGGAGGAATCGACTTGCTCAGGATGCCCATGGACCTGCACCACCTCACCCGGCTCGTCGTGGACGAGGTCCAGATGTCCTTCCCCGAGCGCGAGGTGCAGGTCCTCTCGGACGGCAACGGCGAGGGCGAGTGGGACGGGGACCGGATGGCGCAGGTGCTCACCAACCTCATCACCAACGCCCTGAAGTACAGCCCGGCGCAGACGCCCGTGCTGGTGCGCACGTTCGGCGGGCCCGCCAGTGTGCAGCTGGAGGTCCACAACCAGGGGCCTCCCATTCCGCCCACCGTCCTCGCCCACCTCTTCGAGCCCATGCGGCGCGGCGCGGTCCAGGCCCAGGCCGACCGGTCGGCCCGCAGCATCGGCCTCGGCCTCTTCATCGTGGACCACATCGTCCGGGCGCACGGGGGCAGCATCCACGTGCACTCGACGGACGCCGACGGCACGCTCTTCGGCATCCGGCTGCCCCGCAAGCCCCCGGCCGCGCTGGGCCCGTGAGCCCCGGAGCGGCCGGCGGCCCGTGCCGCCCGTACCTTATGGAGACGGCCTGCCCAGGGCGATGGGCGCCGCCAGGCACGTGTCGGGGATGCCGAAGGCCTGGGTGAGCGCCACCGCGTCGGGACGGAGCTCGGCGCACAGCCGCGTCACCTCCTTGCGGATGGCCTTGGCCTTGGCGCCCTCGAGGTGGTCGTTCTCCAGGAACCAGCCGCTCGCGTCCTGCAGGCAGCCCAGGCCGTACAGGTCGCACAGCCGTCCGAGCACCGTCTTGAGCGCCGGATCCTCCACCTCGGCGACGCCGAGGAGGAACCGCTCCAGCACCACGCGCTCCACGTGCGCGTGCGCGAGCGCCAGCAGGTGGTCCTGGCACTGGTTGAAGGCCTCGAAGGAGTCCACCCCCGCGCTCAGCCGCTGGCGCAGCCGCGCCGCCGCCGAGGCCAGCAGGTCCGACTCCCGGAAGCGCAGCGCGCGCAGCTGGAAGTCCCCGTCTCGCAGGTGCTCGCTGCCCGTGCGCCGCACCGAGAAGGGGTTGCGGTCCCCGAGCGCGCCCGCCGCCCGGTCCACGATGAGCCGCATGACGGTGAAGACCCGGTCATCCTCGAACTGCTGCCGGTAGCCGGTGAGCAGGCTCTTGGCCACCAGCTGCAGCAGCACCGTGTTGTCGCCCTCGAAGGTGGCGAAGACGTCCGTGTCCGCCTTGAGCGAGGGCAGCCGGTTGGCCACGAGGTAGCCCTGGCCACCGCACGCCTCGCGCGCCACCTGGAGCGTGCGCGTGGTGTGCCGGGAGGCATACGCCTTGAGGCCCGCGGCCAGCGCCTCCACCTCCAGCGCGTCCTCCTCGGTGCGTCCCACGTAGCGCTTCACCAGGTACTTGAGCGCGAAGTCCAGGGCGTACGTGGTGGCCAGCGGACGCAGCAGCCGCAGTTGGTGCGCCTGGTAGTCCAGCAGCCGCACCTCCTGCGCACCGGCCGGGCCGAACTGCCGGCGCTCGTCTCCGTACGTCACGGCGATGGTCAACCCGCTCTTGGCCGCGCTCAGCGCCGCGCACGCCACGCTCACCCGGCCCGCCACCAGCGTGCCCAGCATGGTGAAGAAGCGCTTGGAGACGCCGGGGATGGCGCTGGTGTACTGGCCCTCGGGCGTCACCTGGGAGAAGCGGTCCAGCAGGTTCTCGCGCGGCACGCGCACGCCGTCGAACCACAGCCGCCCGTTGTCCACGCCGTTGAGCCCCATCTTCAGGCCGCAGTCCTCCACGCGCACCCCGGGCAGCAGCCGGCCCTGCTCGTCGCGCAGGGGAACGAGCAGCGCGTGGACGCCATGGCGCTCGCCGTTCACCTCGAGCTGTGTGAATACCGTGGCCAGGCGCGCGTGCTGTGCCGCGTTGCCGATCCACTCCTTGCGCGCGGACTCCGAGGGCGTGTGCAGCACGAACTCGCCGCGCTCCGCGTCGTAGCGGGCCAGCGTCTCCACGTCCCGCACGTTGGAGCCATGGCCCAGCTCGCTCATGGCGAAGCAGCCGGGCAGCTCCACCGAGCCCACGCGGGGCAGGTACTCGCGGTGGTGCCGCTCGGTGCCCAGGAAGTAGATGCTCCCGCCGAAGAGGCCGAAGTGCACGCCCGCCTTCACCACGAGGCTCAGGTCGAAGAAGGCCAGCGTCTCGAAGGCGGCGATGAAGCGGCCCAGGTCCACCTTCGTGAGGTCGTCCGGGTACGCGAGCTGGCCCAGCCCGCGTCCGGCCAGGTGCTTCAGCCAGGCCAGCACCTGGGCGCGGTAGGCGGCCGTGTCCCGCTCGTCCACGTAGCGGAAGGCCGGGTCGGCGAGCCACTCGCGGACGCTGGCGCGCTCGGCGGAGTATGTGCGCTCCAGCACGGCGCGCATCGCCTCCACGCGGAAGGACTGGGGCTCGGCCGGCTTGACGAGGTGGAGCTTGGGGCCGGGGACGAGCGTGCGCACGGCCTCGGCGCCGGACACGCCGAGCGCCGTCTCCAGCGGGGCCAGGGAGCGGGCCAGCTCGGGCATGGGGGCGGGCAGGGCGTCCTCGCCGCCGATGGCCTTGGCCAGCTGGGCTCCCAGCTCGACGAGGCTCTTCTGGTCGCTGCGGGAGAGGCGCTCGGCGGTGCGGCGGATGTGCTCGCCCACCTGGGCCAGGGCGCTGGGGCTGGGCGGGTTGAGGGGGTCCAACCAGTTCGCCAGCACGGCGGTGGAGCGCAGGTCCAACCAGTGCTGCGAGCGGGCCGCGGCGCCCAGGGCGCGGATCTCCGTGGGCGTCAGCTCGCCGTCGGTCCAGGCCACGTAGAGCATGGGGACGAGGGGCGCGAGGCGAGGGAGGGACAGCAGCTCCTGCGCGGATGGGCCCTGCACATCATCGATGGCCATGAGCTTCTCTCCAGGGGTTCGGGCGGGGCGCAGCTTGCACGCGCTGGTGCCGGGCTGCCCTGGCCGGCACACCGCTTTGTAGCCGACTCCACGTGTCTTGCCGCTCGTCCCACCATCAAGCTCCAAGCGGTCTTCAGGTGTAGACATCTACACCCGAAGGCGTGGGTTTTTGTCACACAGGGAGTGTGGGCATCTACACCGGAAGAGGAGTCGGGCACGACGTGACCGGAAACGTGGTGCTGGACAAGAGGACGTCTGACGTGGTGTAGCCAGGGCATGGCGGAGGTGGATGCGCGAGGCGCGCGGATAGCGCAGTTGGAGAAAAGGCTGGAGGAGTGCCGGGATTGCAAGCAGCGCTCGCCTCGTTGCTGGTGGGCAAGTACCGCCTGTGCAAGTGGTTGGTGAAGGATGCTTGACGGTCCTGCCTGGCATGGGGGCTAGGGCACCTGTATTCCCACCCTTCAAGGTACCCAACCTTACGTGACTCCAAATGTCGTTCCTCCAGGAAAGCGGACTTTGTAGGCTTCTCCTGAAAACAAGGTCGTTGGCTTTTTTGCGGCCTTTCGGACTTCACGGAGCCAGGCTTGATTGCCCACGAGATAAAAAGGGGACCCCCCCAATACAGCAGCGGCTCATGGTGGGCCGTTGTGGTGTGCGTGGGAGTCTTCGTCTCGGCGTGTGCTGCACCACAACATGCAACTGGGTCATCTACACCCATGAGCACGACGTGTGGTCACGTACCCACGGTCGATGAATGCCAGGCTGCGGCGATGCGGATTACAGATGAATGTCTGCGAGGCTGCGTTCACGCGCAGTGTACGGGAATCAAGGTCAACTGCAGCGAATACATCCAAAAGGAGTGCAGGAAGCATAGCGAAGACGGAGCCCTACCACCCTTCGGCTACGTCTACCGGCTATCCGATACGTCCTGCGAAAACCCTGTAGGAGAGGTCAACTGGTGCGAACTGCCAGAGGAGAACCGAAAGTGTCGCGCTGATGCGATGGTTCACGAATTGGCGCATTCCTGTGGTTGGGCTCATGGTGAAGGACTGGGCGTCCCCTCAAACGATGGACTCATCCAATGCGACTGATTTGGCCTGTATTCGCGTCCGCCCTGCTTCTCTCGGTGACAGCTTGTAAGGGTTTCCCTTTCCCTTGGAGATCCGCGCCGGGCGCGGCTCATTCCAATAGTGAGGGGAGCAGGGACGGGGGCACCGAGGACCTGCCACGGACCCGGCTGGAATTGCAAAGCCTCCGTTACGATGGCTGGACGCTCTCCGGACGTCTCCTGGTCAGTCCCACGGAGGGACGCCTCCAACTGGATAAACGACTCATCGGAAGTGCGTCGTTAAGCACGAAATCCGTCAGGGATTGCGCTACGGGCCAATCCGTCGAGTTCATGGTGATCGATGTGCGTGCAACGCGTCCGCAGGAAGAGGACGTGTTGGTCCTGGAGCCGGGCTATTGGTACGGAAAGGATGTCCGTATTCCTCTGTTCGCTGAGACTCCCGACAGGCAGCGGGGCCCGGAGTGCATCGACGCCGACATGCTGTTCCACGCAATGGGAGGCAAGGCGGTCGCACGCGTGCATGTCCGTGTTGCAATTTCACCTCAGTCGCTGGTGGACGCGGGTGTGGCGGTGGACGCGGGTGTGGCGGTGGACGCGGGGGCATATCCTCCTTGATGACGTTGCTGTGAATCGCTAGCCGCGGGCGACGCGGCGGACTGGCTCCGTGGCTTGCTGCGGCGGGAGGGGCTGCAAGGCTCGTGAGGCGTCCAGCGTCATGCCGCAACGATGACCGAATCATGGGAGGGCCTCGGCCAACGCCCTTCGCCACCTGCATACGGTGGAAGCACTTCTCCCTCACACAGGAGTGCGAATCCCATGGGAATGAACGTCGGCGGTGGCCGGGGCGGCATGACCGACATCAACGTCACCCCGCTCGTGGACGTGGTGCTCGTGCTGCTCATCATCTTCATGGTCGTCACGCCGCTCATGAACAAGGAGCTCGAGGTCAAGCTCCCCCTGCGCGAGGACGAGGCGGTGTTCGAGCCGGCAGCTTCCCACGAGGTGATGGTGGCCGTGTCCCCCGAGGGCCAGCTCACCCTCAACGGCGAGCCCGTCAGCGAGGCGGACTACATCCCGCGCCTGATGCGCGTCCTGGCCGCGAAGCGCGCGGGAGACAGGCTCCTGTTCTTCACGGCGGATGATCGCGCTCCCTACGGCAAGGTCGTGGCCGCGCTCGATGGGGCCAAGGCGGCCGGCGCGGAGGTGTTGGGCCTCATGACCGCGCCGCCTTGAGTGCTTCAGCCCTCGCCGCTCCACTCGTTGCCGCGCGACTCCAGGGGCCCGCGTTGGGGACGGACGACACAGAAGCGCTGGCCCGTCGGCGCCTCCATCACCCACCAGCGCTTGATGAACTCCACCCGCTTCGCTCCCAGCGCCTCGAGCCGCTTCACCTCGGCCTCGATGTCATCGGTCTCGATGTCCAGGTGGATGCGGCCCGGGTGGCCCACCTTCTGCACGAGGAGCATCGGCTCCTCGGCCTTCGCCGAGAGCTCTCGGTAGTTCTCCTCCTCCGGTGTATGCGGCACGACGGGCCTACCGAGGGCCTTGCTCCAGAAGGTGGTGGCCGCTTCGATATCCTCGCTCTTGCAGTCGATGACGAAGGCGGCGAGCCGGCTGCGATGCATGACGTCCTCCCAGGGGTTCAGGAACGGCCCGCATCATCCCCGATGAGCCGCTCCTCCGGCTGGATCGTTTGCGTGACGGCGGGCGCGGGTGTTGGCTCGGCCGCGTTTGCCTTGGGGGCGGCCATGGCGCGGTAGACGTCCACGGTGACGGCGGTGGTGGCCAGCGAGAAGCCCAGCCGCGCGGCGACCACCACTTGGGCCACCCCCAGCGCCAGCCAGGCCTTCCACGTGCTCGTCACCTGCACCGCCGCGTGCAGCCGCGCGAAGGCGAGCACCACTCCCAGGCCCAGCAGGCCCACGGCGATGTAGCCGAGCAGTGCCCCCGGCGAGCGCACCATCTGCTTGAGCGCGCGCCAGGCGGCGAGCCGCGTCTTGCGCTGGTCATCCGCGTAGAGCTGGACGCGCGCCAGGTCGAAGCTCGACCGCCAGAGCGCGAACAGCACCACCACCAGGGCCAGGTGCGCGAGGCTCCAGAAGGTGAAGGGGTTCTCCAGCCCCCAGTGCTCGGCATCGAGGGTGAACAGCGTGGGCTTCTCCGCGCGGGAGAAGAGCACGGTGGCGAGCACCACCAGCCCCACCACCGGGAGCAGTCCCAACAGCGCCCAGCCGAGCAGGCGCAGGTTGCGGCCGAGCTGGGAGGCGCAGTCGTGGGCGAAGCCGGCCAGCGAGAAGCGTCCTGGTGAGCACAGCCGCGAGACGATGCCGCCCGCCAGCACGAGCTGGAGCGCGAAGGAGAGGAGGAAGCCCAGCAGGAACGGGCCCGCGAGGAACGGGCCCCCGCCCTGCGAGAGCAGCCGGGTGAAGTCGATCACCACCTCGGGCGAGGGGAAGGGCTGGCCCCGGCCGCTGAGCGAGTGTCCGAAGCGGCCGAGCGCGGGGAGGAGGACGGGCACGGACTGGATGAGCGCGAGGCCCAGGTTGGCCGCCAGCAGCACGCCGAGCAGCTTCAGCTCGAAGAAGGCCCGGAGCGGCGCCGTGAGGGTGGAACGGAGGGAGTTCATGGCTCGGGCCTGGCTCAGAAGAGGAGGGAAGCGACGGTGGAGAACATCTGGCCCACGTAGGTGGTCCAGCCGAACAGCGAGACGGCCACGTGGCCGGACAGCTTCTTCGTCCGGGAGTCGTTGGCCGGGTGGGTGTCCAGCACATTGATTCCCTGGAGCTCCACCTGCTGGATGCCGCTGCCCTCGCCGGTGCGCTCGACGTACAGGTGCCTCCAGCGCTCCTGTCCGTCCCAGCGCTCCACCCGCGACGAGCCATCCTCGAACGTCACCTTCACGTCCACCGGGAGGCGGATGTCCCCGCGCCGGCTCACCTGCACCTCGCAGCGGTTCACCGCCTCGTCCTTCGCCGGGCCCCGCGGCTCACGCTCCACCCGCAGCAGGCCTCCCTGGCCGTCGTCGAAGAAGCCCTTCTTCCCGGCGGGCTTCTCGCACGACAGCGAGTCCACCGCGTAGTCCAGCGTGCCCGTGCCCCGGAAGAACGTGTCGAAGAACCAGCCGAGGTCCTGCCCGGACACCTCGTTGGCCACGGCGAAGAAGTCCTCGCCGCGCGGGTGGCGGAACTTCCAGCGCTCCACGTAGGTGCGCAGGATGCGCGCCATCGTCTCCTCGCCCACCCATTGCTCCAGGGCGAAGAGCGTCACCTGGGTGCGGCCGTAGCTGTTGCGGAAGTAGTCCCCCTTCGTCCGGTACTTCCACGCGGCCTGGATGATGGGCGAGTTCTCGCGCGGGCCACTCATGCCGCGCATCCGCTCGCGCTCGTCCCAGTCCTGGGCGAACAGGGGCCCCACCAGGCCGCGCAGCGGGTGGGGGAAGAAGTCGGCCGGGTTGACCCGCACGTTCTCGGCGAGGCACAGCTTGTAGGTGCCATAGCTGTTGACGCCCTCGTCCAGCCACGGCTCCTCGAACTCGTTCGAGGCCAGCAGGCCCTGCCAGTAGTTGTGGCCGAACTCGTGCGCCACCGTCTGCCAGATGAGGAAGTCCCTGGGCTCGCCCGGCTCGGCGCGGCCCACCGCGGTGATGAAGGTGGGGTACTCCATGCCGCCCGCGGCCGTGCCGTCCGTGGGAGGGGCCACCACCGTCAGGTGCGGGTACGGCCACGGGGACCACCACCGGCCGTAGTGCTCCAGCGAGGCCTTGGTGGCCGCGAGCAGCTGCGGCCCCGAGCGGTGGTGCTTCGGGTCCAGCAGCACGGTGAGCCCCACCTCGGGCAGGCCCGGCGAGCGGAACACGTCCTCGAGCACCTCGAAGCGCTCGGAGGCGGTCCAGGCGAAGTCGTGCACGTCGTCCTGGTGGTAGCGCAGGGTGTGCGTGCCGTCCGGGTTCTCGCGGCGCTCCACGAGCACGCCGGTGGCGCCCACCTTCATCGTCCGGGGCACCGTCACGCGCACGTCGTAGGTGCCGAAGTCGGCGTAGAACTCGGAGGCGGAGTGGTACTGGTGGCAGTTCCAGCGGGGGCTCGTGGCGCCGCCCTCGGGGGGCACCTCCAGCACGCCCAGCTTCGGGAACCACTGGCCCATCAAATAGAAGCCGCTGTCCGAGCGGCCGGCGCGGGCGATCACCTTGGGCACGCGCGCCTCCCACTGCAGCTCCAGCGTCACCCCTCCGCCGGGGGGCACCGGCTCGGGCAGCGTCACGGTGAAGACCGTCTGGTCCTCCGCGTTGTCATCGTCCGGGTGTTCGAAGCGCAGCGTGGGCAGCAGGTCCGCGCCGCCCTTCACCCGCAGGGCCTTCACGTTCGAGTAGCCCCACTCGTCCGGCTCGCGCTCGGGGAAGTCGGGCGAGCTCGCGTCCTCGTCCCGGACGCCGCCCATCACCTTGGCCTCCCGGTAGAACGTGGAGCGGTCGTTCTTGAAGGCGTTCCAATACAGATGGAACCACAGCGTGGCCTGCGGCTCGCCGCTCCGGTTGCGCCAGGTGATCGTCTCCTGGCCGGTGAGAGCGTGGGTGGCCGGGTCCAACCGGGCGTCGATCTCGTAGCCGGTGACGCGCTCGGAGAGGGGCGGCCCGAGGGTGCGCCCCTGCGTGTCGAAGACGGGTGGGGCTGGAGGCTCCGCGGCGAGCGCCGGGAACTGGACGAGCAGCAGCAGGGAGAGGACGCGTGTCATCGGGGCGGGAGCTTCGCATGCGGCCCGCCGGGGCTCACGAGAACACGTTCACGTCGCCATGGACGGGGAGCAGGGCCACGGCCTTGCCGCCCCGGTACGTGCTCCGCGCGGGCACCGAGACGAGCTCCCACGTGGGGAGCACCACCGCCGTGAGCGAGCGGCCGTAGACGCAGCCGGTGTCGATGCCCACCGCGTGCTCGGTGACGAGCGGCCGGTCGAACACGGTGTGTCCGAAGATGACGCGCTCGGGGCCCTTCCAGTGGTGCGTCCAGAAGCGGTAGTCCGCTGGCGCCTTCGAGGGCCAGTAGCTCTTGCGCTCCGGGGGCCGCACGCACTGGGCATGCAGCAGGTGGTAGGGGTCCTGGTCCTCGAGGGACTTGCCGGGCAGCACGCCCGCGTGGACCACGGCGGCGTTGTACTCGGGCAGGCGGATGAAGTGGGGCAGGGTGGCGAAGTAGTCGAGGTGCTCGGGGGCGAGGACCTGCCGGGTCTCCAGGTGATCCGGGAGGAGGTCGGCGTCCTTGCGGCGGCGCTGCTGCAGGTGCTTCTCCTCGTGGTTGCCGAGGATGGACTCGTGCTGCATGGCCAGCTCGACGCACTCGCGGCGCTTGGGGCCGCGGTCGACCAGGTCACCCGTGAAGATGATCCGGTCGCTCGAGGTGGCGCCCACCTTCGCGAGCAGCTCCAGGGCCTCGTCGTAGCACCCGTGGAGGTCTCCGATGACGATGGTGCGGGACATGATGATGCTTCCTTGAAAGGGTGGGCACCCGAGTGGAGAAGCCGGTTTGGCTGAAGTCAGGATTCAGTGCCGACCGCCGGCGTCACCCCCATGGAGCGGGGGTGGGTGGAGTCGAACCACCAAGGCTTGTAGGGCCTCTCCGGCCGGGTGCCCGGAAATTCATTTCGCCTCCAGGGACGTGGAGCTTCCCTCATTCCTGACGGGAGCGGGGCAGGTCGACGGTGAAGGTGGAGCCCTGGCCCAGGCGGCTCTCCACCCGGATGGTGCCGCCCATGGCCTCCACGATGCTGCGGGTGATGTAGAGCCCCAGTCCCAGACCTCCATAGTGGCGGTCCGAGACGGCCCGCTCGAACTTGCCGAAGATGCGGTCCTGGGCCTCGGGCGAGATGCCGATGCCCTCGTCGCGCACCACCAGCCGCGCCCGCGCCCCGTCGCTCTCCACGCGGGCGCGGATGGGGCGGCCAGCGCCGTAGCGGATGGCGTTGGAGAGGAGGTTGGTGATGACCTGCTCCAGCCGCAGCCGGTCCCACCGGCCGGGCACGTGCGGCTCTCCCTCCACCCAGAGCTTCGAGCCCACCCGGGCCGCCTCGGGGGCGAACCAGGCCGCCACCTCGCCCAGCACCTCGCCCAGGTCCGTCTCCGTCACGTCCAGCGTCAGCCTCCCCTGGGCGATGCGGCTGATGTCGAACAGGGCGCTGATCAACATGGAGAGCTTGCGCAGCTGGCGCCGGGCCATCTCCAGGTGGCGCTGGAGCTCCTGGGCACGGGGCTCCTGGTCGCAGCACCGGGGAATCTCGCGCGACAGGGCGGAGAGCTTGAGGTTGAGGGGCGTGAGGGGCGTCTTCAGCTCGTGGGAGGCCACCGAGAGGAAGTCGTCGCGCAGCTGCACCGCGCGTTGGGCCTCGCGGTACAGGCTCGCGTTGTCCACCGCGAGCGCGGCCCGGCGTCCCAGATCCTCGGCCAGCCGTTGCTCCTCCTGGCCGTAGCGGCGGCTCGCGCGAGGCTGGCCCCCCCGGCAGTAGAAGAAGGACAGGGCGCCGAAGGTGCGGTCGCGGGCGTGCAGGGGGACGATCAGTGAGGAGGTGATGCCCGTGCCACGCAGCAGCTCCAGGTGCCTGGAGTTCTTCGCGTACCGGACGAGCAGCTCGTCGGTGACCTCGGCCACCAGCTCGGTGTTCCCGGTGCGCGTGACGGCCCCCGGCCCGGTGGGATCCTCGAGCCGCAAGGGCTGGTGGCGGGCCAGCTCCTGGGAGATCTCCTTGCGGACCGAGTCCCCGTGGGCCACCGCCAGCCGGCGCAGGCTGCCGTCCGGCTCGAGCATGTCCAGCGTACAGCCATCCCCGAGCGCGGGCACGGCCCGCTGCACCACGTGCGCGAGCGTGGCCTCGTAGTCCAGGGAGCTGGCCAGCGTCTCGCTCACCGAGGCGAGGAAGGTCTGGTGGGTCTCGGCGCGCTTGAGCGCGGTGATGTCCATGAAGCTGGCCACCACCGCTTGCAGCTTTCCCTTCGCATCCCAGATGGGCCCGGCGTTGATGAGGAAGACGCGCACGGAGCCATCGGGCCTGTCATAGAGCAGCTCCTCCTGGGGCTGGGGCTTGCCGGTGGCCAGCACCCGGGAGATGGGATACTCCTCCGCCGCGTAGCGCCTCCCATCCGGATGGATGGCGTGGTACTGCGCGTAGTCCTCCACGCACGTGCACGGGAGCATGGCGTGGCCCAGGAGGGCCTCGGCCTGGGCGTTGAAGTTCAGGGTCCGCCCGGAGGGCGCCTCGGCGAGGTGCACCGCGACGGGCAGTTGCTGGAGGATGGCCTGCAGGCGCTGGTGCTGGAACTCCAGTTGCTCGTGGAGCCGCTCCCGCTCCTGCTGCGCTCCCCGGAACGAGGTGATGTCGAAGATGAAGCCCTCCAGCGCCTGCGCCTCGGATCCGAAGATGCCCACCCCGCGCTCCCATACCCAGCGCTCCTCCCCCGTGCGGGTGTGGATGCGGTAGGTGAGGGTGAAGGGCGAGCGCATGGCGAGCGCCCGCTTCACCTCCTCCCGGACGCGGGGGGCGTCCTCGGGGTGGATCAGCTCCCCCCAGGAGACGCGCCCCTCCATGAAGTCCTCGGCGACGTAGCCGCTGAGGGCCAGGGCGGCCTGGCTGGCATAGCTCAGGGACCAGGGTTCCCGGGTGGTGCTGCGGTAGACCATCCCCGGCACGTTTCCCAGCAGGGTGTGCAGCATGCGCTCGCTCTCGCGCGCGACCGCTTCGGCGTGCTCGGCCCGCTCCAGCGCGGCCCGCATCAGCGCCTGCCGCCGGTGCTGCTCCAGGTACATTCCCACCTTGAGGCGGAGGATGTCCGGGGAGAGGGGCTCCAGGAGGCAGTCCACCGTCCCCAGGGTGTCGCCGCGCATCAGGTCCGCCACTCCACAGGAGTGCGCTCCGAGGAAGAGCACGGGGATGTAGCGGGCATGCGGGTACGAGAGCAGGCGGCGGGCCAACTCGAGGCCCACGCTCCAGCTCCGCCGCGCGTCGACGAGGATGCAGGCGAGCGACTCGTCCAGGAGGGCCCCGGGCGCCTCGCTCCAGGAGGCCACCTTGTGCACGGGGTGCCGCAGGGGCGCCAGAAGCTCCTCCAGGCCCGTCAGGTCCTCCAGCTGCTCCCCCACGAGCAGCAGCGAGCTGGCCGTCTCCTCCGAGACCTCCCCGGTTCCGTCCGGCTTGCGCCCGAGAGCTGGTGGGGGTTGTGACTCCGGATGGGTTCCCCACATCCCCCTGTCCTCCTTCCCGTTCCCGGGTGCCATGCCAGGGGTTGTACCGGGTCAACCTTGCGCACCCTCCATGCCGTCCGCACTGCCTCCAGCCTGGTGTGAGTCCGGCCAGGGGGCCCCGGAGCCCTGGGCAGGACTCCAGGCGGACGGAAGGGCCTCCCCGCCGTACGGCTACCGCCGGGGCTCCGCGGTGGGGGCGCGGGGCACCTCGACGGTGAAGGTGGAGCCCTCGCCCGGGCGGCTCTCCACCCGGATGGTGCCGCCCATGGCCTCCACGATGCTGCGGGTGATGTAGAGCCCCAGCCCCAGGCCTCCGGAGTGGCGCTCCGAGACGGCCCGCTCGAACTTGCCGAAGATGCGCTCCTGGGCCTCGGGCGCAATGCCGATGCCCTCGTCGCGCACCACCAGCCGGGCGTTCTCGCCCACCACCTCCACGCGGGCGTGGATGGGGCGGCCGGCGCCATAGCGGATGGCATTGGAGATGAGGTTGGTGACGACCTGCTCCAGCCGCAGCCGGTCCCACCAGCCCGTCACCCGGGGCGGGGCCTCCACCCGCAGCTCCGAGCCCGCCCGGGCCGCCTCGGGGGCGAACCAGGCCGCCACCTCGCCCAGCACCTCGCTCAGGTCCATGTCCGCGGGCTCCAGCTTCAGCTTTCCGCGCGAGAGGCGGCTGACGTCGAGCAGCGCGTTGATGAGCGTGGACATCTTGTGCACCTGGCGCTGGGCCACCCCCACGTGGCGCTGGAGCGCCTCGGAGCGGGCATCCCCGGCGCAGCAGCGTGGCAGCTCGCGCGAGAGGGCGGTGAGCTTGAGGTGCAGGGGCGTGAGGGGCGTCTTCAGCTCGTGGGAGGCCACCGAGAGGAACTCGTTGCGCAGCTCCACCGCGAGCTGGGCCTCGCGGTAGAGCCGGGCGTTGTCCACCGCGAGCGCGGCCCGGCGCGCCAGGTCCTCGGCCAGCAGCTGGTCCTCCGCGTCGTAGCGGCCCCCGGCGTGGCAGTAGAAGAAGGTGAGCGCGCCGAGCGTGCGGCCCCGGGCGCGCAGGGGTACGGTCAGCATGCGGGTGACGCCCGTCTTGCGCAGCAGCTCCAGGTGCCGGGCGTCCTTCGCGTAGCGGACGAACTGCTCGTCGGAGAGGTGCTCCTGCAGCTCGGTCTTCCCGGTGCGGATGACGGCCCCGGCCCCGCCCGGGTCCTCGAGCCCTTGGGGATAGCTCCGGGCCAGCTCCCAGGCGAGCTCCGCCCGGGCCGGGTCCACGTGGGCCACCGCCAGCCGGCGCAAGGGGCCGTCCGGCTCGGCCATGTCCAGCAGGCACCCGTCTCCGAGCACCGGCACGGCCTGCTGCACCACGTGCGCCAGCGTGTCCTCGTAGTCGAGCGAGCTGGCCAGGCTCTCGCTCACCGAGGCGAGGAAGGACTGGTGGCGCTCCGCGCGTTTGAAGGCGGAGATGTCGGTGATGAAGCCCTCCAGCATGGGGATTCCATTCTCGCTCTCGCCGATGGCCCCCCCGCGCTCCCACACCCAGCGCTCCTCTCCGGTGCGCGTGTGGATCCGGTAGATGAGGGTGAAGGGCGTCCGCGCGGTGAGCGCCGCCTGGATGCCGTCCCAGACCTGCTGGACGTCGTCGGGGTGGATGAGCTTCTGCCAAAGGACGCGGAAGCCGGTGAAGTCCTCGGGGCTGTACCCGGTGAGCTCCAGGACGCCCGGGCTGGCGTACACCAGGGGGTAGTGCGGATCATTCGGGCACCGGTAGGCCATGCCGCGCAGGTTTCCCATCAGGGTGCGCAACATGCGCTCGCTCTCGCGCGCGGCCGCCTCGGCCTTCCCGGTCCGCTCGAACGCCGCCCGCATCACCCGCTCCCGCCGGTGCAGCTCGATGAACAGCGCCACCTTGGCGCGCAGGACCTCCGGGGGGAAGGGCGCCACCAGGCAGTCCACCGTCCCCAGCCCGTAGCCGCGCAGCAGGTCCGCCTCCTCGCAGGTGTTGCCCCCGAGGAAGAGCAGGGGGATGTGGCGGGTGGCCTCGTGGCCGCGCAGCCGCTGGGCGGTCTCGAAGCCCGCGGACCAGTCCGGGCGCGCGTCCACGAGGATGCAGGCCACGTCTTCCTCGAGCGGGGACTCGAGCTCCTCGCTCCAGGGGGCGGCCTCGAGGACGGGCTGGCCGAGCGGCGCCAGCACGGCCTTCAGGCCCGCCAGGTCCGAGCCCGGCACGCCCACCACCAGCAGGGGGGTGACGGGGGGGGACGTGGAGTCACGGGGCCGGTGGGGAGCGGGCGGGGGTTCGGCTTCAGGCTGGGTTCCCCACATGCCCTGTACTCCTCCCCCCGCCGGGCTTCCGGGGGTGACACATGGGCAACTCCCCGGCCTTCCCCACTCGTTCCGGGCCGCCTGGCACCCGGGGCGAAGCCCGCCCGGCAGGGGGCCGTAACCCGGAAAACCGGCCGGAAAATGGGCCGGAAAATCCCCGCGTCAGGAATCCGGGCCGGTTCCGTCCCTGTCCTCCAGTACCCCTCGTGTGCCCGCTGTCGGACATCCGGGGGCCGTGTCATCGGGAGACCGCCCTCGGATGCCGTCGTGCTACCTTGACCCGCCGTTTCACCCAACCCCACCCTGCCCAGGTGGGAAGCTCGTGGCTCCTGGCGGCGTTTCGAGGACCTTCCGGTGTTCGACGATCTCACGGATGACGAACTGTTCGCAGAGGTGCTCCAGCGCCGCGCCGGAGGCGAGGCCGTGGGGGCGCCACTTGGTGCGCTGTGTGAGCGCTGGGCCCGTCCGGCCCGCTACGTCATCTCCAAGATTCAGGCCAGTTATGGCCGTGGCTCTCCGGCGGACGCGGACGAGCTCTATCAGGACGCCGTCGGCAAGTTCCTCGACCGCGGCCTGGACCAGTTCCGGGGCGTCTCCGAGCAGATGCCCGGGCGCAGCGCGTCTCCCAAGACGTTCTTCCTGCGCATCGTCAAGCACGTGGCCATCGACTTCTACCGGCGCCAGCGCGAGGACCTCGCGCCCGCCGCGTCGGACCCCGATGAGGCCATGGAGGAGCCGGCCTCCGAGGTGGCCCGCGCGATGGACCTGTCGCGGCGCACCGAGGAGCGCTCCGAGGCTCAGGAGCTCTACTGGCGGGCCTTCGAGCGCCTGCAGCAGGAGCATCCCAAGGAAGCGGGTGCGTGGGAGCTGTACCACCACCAGGACGTAGAGGACCACGAGGAATGCGCCAAGCGCCTGAACATCAGCGTGGTCAACTCGTACAAGCGCGTCAGCCGCGCACAGGCCTACCTCCGGCTCTATCTGCTCGACCTCCAACAGGAGGGAGGGCACGAGTGAGCCCCCCGTACCCGAAGGAGGGTACTCACATGGTCGTCGACGCACTCTCTCGTTATCAGTCCCGGCGTGAGCAGCTCATTCGGGGTGGCGGTTCCAACGGCGGTTCGCTCGAGGTGATTGGAGACATCCTCCGGCGCACCGAGCGGTTGGGCCGGGAGGGCGTCGAGCAGGCCCTGCGGGGGCTGACTCGCGCGGACATCGACGGTTGGCTCCGGTCGCAGAAGCCCGAGGCACTTCAACCCGCGCTGCTGCGGGCCGCGGAGGAAGCCGCCGAGGCCGCGCTGGGAGAAGAGAGCGAAGAGGCCGAGGTGTGGCGCACGTCCTCGCTGGACGGACTTGCCGCGCGCGACCGGGCCGAGTCCGCCGCCCGCGCCATTGGCGAGTGGGAATCACTTCATGGAGCGCTCGACGGAGACGCAGCGGCGCGCTTGAAGTCATTTCGCGAGGGCCTGGGACGTCTGGATGCCATGCTCCGCCCCAAGGCCCGCTGGTTCATTCCGCTCAACCCACAGCGCAGGGCCGAGCGAGATCTCCTGGATACGGCCGAGAGGACCCGGGCCTGGTGGTTCACGGACCGGGCCGACTGTGACGACTTCCTGGCCGCGCTGAGCACCCGCCCCGAGCGACCGAGTCCCCACTTGCAGAGCTGTTCGGATTGCCGCACGGACCTGTCGAATAGCGAGACCGTCGAGGTTCCCCCCAAGCGGCACCTGAGCGCGGATGATTTGTGGCGCTTCGACATGGGGATGATGTCGGCGACGGAGCTGAAGTGGGTGGATGGGCACACGGAGAAATGCATCGAGTGTGCGCAGGCCATCTGGGCGCTGGAGGAGGGAGACGAGGCCATCGAGAAGGCGGCGCTGGACGAGCAGTCCACCCCCGCGGCCCGCACCTCGCGCACCGCGGAGTCCAGCGCGCGCAGGCTCGGAGCGGCGCGCCATCCCGAGCAGCGTGAAGTGCTGGAGGAGCGGCGGGAGTTCCGCGTGGTGCTCGTGAGAGAGCGGCAGCGGGCCCGGCTCCTGGTTCAACCCCTCGCGGGGCGTGCTGTGACGGCGGCCGTCTTCCTGGCTCCCGGCAAGCCCTCGCTCAAGCCCCAACAAGGCCCCGAAGGTCTCCAGTTCGACCTGGGTTCCGGGGGCGGTCGCACCGCCCACCTGATGGTGCGGGTGGGCAACAACGAAATCTTCGAGCGCGATTTCTCCTTTTAGGTACTCCCCCTCAGATCCTCCCTACCGGCCGAGCTGCTGCAGCTCTCCCGATGGAACCACGCGCACACCCTGGGGGGCGGCCTGTGCCAGGGCGGCCATGGCCCGCGCGACGGTGCGGGCCTCGATGGGGCGGCTGGCCAGCGGGCGCAGCAGCGGCGCGAGCACCCGCGAGGCGATGATGGCCACGCGCTCACCCGGACGGCTCTCGGCGCGCTCGCCGAGCAGCAGCGAGGGCTGGAGGATGACGAGCGACTCGAAGCCCATGGCCTTCAGGGCCTCCTCCGTCTCGCCCTTCACGCGGTTGTAGAAGACGCGCGAGCTCGCATCCGAGCCGAGCGCCGTCACCACGAGGAAGCGCTGCACCCCCGCCTTCTTCGAGGCGCTCGCGAAGGCCAGCACGGCGTCATGATCCACGGCGCGGAAGGCCTCCTGGCTGCCGGCCTTCTTGATGGTGGTGCCCAGGCAGCAGAAGGCCTCCTGGGCGGGCGGCAGGGCCTCGCCGCCGAGCCGGGCGAAGTCCACGGTGTGCTGCACCAGCTTCGGGTGCTGCCGGGGCAGCGGGCGGCGGCCCAGCGAGTGCACTTCCCGGTACTGCGGCGCCTCGAGCAGCGCGTCGAGGAGGAAGCCTCCGACGAGCCCGCTCGCGCCAGCCACGAGCGCGGTGCGTGTTTGCGTGTCCATGCGCGGGATGCTCAGCACAACCCGCGCGCTGGCGCCAGGGGCTCGCCGGCCTACCGGTTGACGGCGCGCGGCGGCTGCGAGAGCCGATCCACCGGCGGCCGGGACGGCGTGACGCTGCCCTGCTGGGCCGAGACCGAACGGAAATCATTGTTCAGGAAGGCGATCACCAGGGGCAGCGGCGGCGGATTCTTGCTGAGCGCCAGGCCGCAGACATCGAGGTAGTCGCTCACGATGATGCCTCCGGCGTCCCGGTAGCGGATGCAGCGCCCGTCGTCGCGGGGACGCTCGTCCTCGCGCACCAGCTCGCGCGAGTAGATGCCCTTCTTCATGACGAGCTTCTCCGCGCCCAGCTCGATGAACACCGGATCCGGACCCCACTGGCCCTGGATGAGGGTGGAGGGACCGCCCGTCTTGACGGTGACGTTCAGCGCCTGGTTGCCCAGGGTGCCCTTCACCCGGTTGCCCTCCACGAGGCTGAGCACGTGGGAGCGGTTGTCCTTCCAGGAGCCGTCCGGCTGCGGCACGGAGCGGTACAGGGGCGAGTCCACCTTCTCCGCGTTGAACCAGACATCGCCGATGCGGCCCGCGGCCAGGCTGCGGGGCCGCTCGGAGATGAGGTTGGTGACCGGCACCGAGGCGTCCACCGGCTCGAAGCGCACGGCGCCCATCCACGCCTTGCCCGTGCCGCTGAGCATCAGCCCGGCCATGATGGCCTTGGCCTCCTGCGGCACGTCCAGCACCACCTCGTAGCGCTTGCACTGCGTGGTGCCCACCAGCGCGCGTGACTGCATGTTGTCGAAGGCGAGCGGCTCCTTCGGGTCCTCGCCCTCCACCCGCATCCACAGGCCGGACCAGCCCTGCACGTTCTCGGTGCGCACCACCGCGGAGAAGCGCAGCCGCTTGCCCCGGAAGCTCTGCGCGCCGAAGGCCTGCATGAAGGTGCCGTAGCCCGAGGGAATCGCATGCAGCGAGCGCAGGTAAGCGCTGCGGTTGCCCTCGCAGGGGTTCTCCGTGTCCAGGCCCGCCTCGTAGAGCTTGGGGGTGCTCTCGGTGACGAACCACCCCGGGGGCAGCGCCTTCGGATCATCGGCGGCCGAGGCGGAGCCCCCCAGGGCGAGCGCCGCCACCCACAGGAGCGTCAGGATCTGCTTCATCCGGTCGGTCATGGCGGTGTCTCTCACAGCGAATAGGGCCCGGTGGCGTTCAGCGCGTCGGTGGGAAGTCCTGCGCGGCCCTCGTAGCGGGGCACCTCGCCCACACCCAGGGGGTACTGCACCAGCAGCCCGCGCGCCAGCGCCTCCGAGGCGCACGCCTCCTGGCTCGTGAGGTCCGGGCAGGCGACCAGCCGCTCGGGCATCTCCGGCAGCTCCAGGGGAAGCGCCAGCACGGGGAAGTCCTCGTCCTGGGTGGGCGGCCGCACGACGGACCGCTCGGGGCGGAGGACGAGGAGCGTCACCGCCGCCGCGGCCGCCATCATCACCCCCGCGGCGGCGGAGGCGGACACCCGGGGCCGGTTCCACCGGGCGGGACGGATGACCCGAGCCTCTTCCACGGTGGCCTGCGCCACCTCGCGCAGCTGCTCCTCCATCAGGGCCTCGCGTTGCAGCACGAGGGCGCAGGGCGGGCAGGCGACGGTGTGGGCCTCGAGGGCCGCCGCGGCTTCCGGCTCCAACGCACCCAGCACGTACTGCTCGGCGTCGGTGGGATGGATGTGCGGCTGGTTCATGATGCTTCCTCCTCGAGGACGCCCCGGAGCTTCTTGCGGACCTCGCACAGGATTTGACGGACGCGCTGCACGGACAAGCCGACGCGCGCGGCCACTTCGGCGTGCGGCAACTCCTGGCCGTCGCACGCCAGTTGAAAGACACGCTGGGCGCTCGTCGAGCACTCGCGCAGGGCCGCCTGGGCCCGGGACAGCTGTTCCTCGGACAGCAGGCGCCGCTCGGCGGAGACGGCGGGGTCCACCGGCTGGTGGGCCTCGGGCAGCTCCTCCACGGGGCCGGCCAGCGACTCGCGGCGGGCCCGGCGCGCCTCGTCGGCGGCGAGGAAGGCCGCCTGGGTGAGGGCGAGGTTGGGCAGGCGCAGCTCGGTGAGCAGCCCCTTCTGTTGCTGCTGGATGAGCCGGGCCCACGTCTCCTGGGCAAGCTCATGGGCCCGGTCCACCCGGACCCCCCGGGCCAACAGCGAGACCACGACGCGGTGGTGGTAGCGGGAGATGAGGGCGTTCCACGCGGCACGATCCCCGTCCAGGGCACGGCGTGCGAGCCTGGCCTCGTCCTCCAGCGCACTCCCCCCCGGTCGCGCGCTCTCCTCAGGCTGTCGCACCACGCTCCGAACTGGTTGCACCACGGCCACACCCATCGTGTCTTCCCGAGATTCCACGGGCCCGCCGGGGTCTCGCTGCTGCCCGGTGCCTGGGAAACGTCCCGTATCGGTGGACATATCGGAGGGGGGTGGAGGGGGAGCGTCAGTTGACGGCCGGGCTCTCTCCCGAGGCCCACTTCATCTGGGAGACCTTGACCACCCCCTGGCAGCGGGCACACACCTGCCCCTTCTCGTCGTACATCCGGGCGGAGGCGAAGAGGGTGGAGGTGCCGACGCTGTCGATGGTGGCCTCGGCGCGGATGGTGGTGCCCCGGAGGGGCCGCTCGAAGCTGACGGACAGCTGCATGGTGGCGCAGCGGCGGGTGGGGTCCACCAGGGCGGGGGTGCAGCCGATGGCGTAGTCGAACATGGCGGAGATGATGCCGCCGTTGATGGCCGAGGTGCCCAGGCCCCCGCGGTGCTCGGGACGGACCTCGGGGAGGGTGATGACGGCCTTTTCACCCTGGGGAAAGCTCAATCGCACACCCAGCAGCCGCATGGTCTGACTCTGGTTGAACTGTTCGGCGTAGCGGTCCAGCTGCTCCTGGGTGGGACGGGTGTCGGCTTCGGACATGGCGCGACTCTACTGGTAGAACGGCGTCATGGCTCGCCTGCCGCGTCTGCTCGTCCTTGTCCTGCTGGCCGTCTCGGGATGCACGGAGTTGAGAGGCTGTGGGGCTTCCGAGCCGGCTCCCGCCCCGGCCGCCCCGGCTCCGGACGCGGGGACGCCGGAGGCCTCCACTCCCAGTGTGGCTCCTCCACCGCCGGAGGCACGCTACGCGAAGAAGTGGCTGGTCATCGTCCACTCCTCGTCCACGCCGGGGGAGGGGAGCGGGGTGCTGGAGGCGCTCAAGCGGACGGGGCTGCCCGCGCGGCCCCTGCGGCTGTCCACCAACGCCTTCAAGGAGCTGCGTCCGTGCCTGGAGGTGGTGGTGGCGAAGGTGTTCGAGGCGAGGGCGGAGGCGGAGGGCTTCCGCGAGCAGCTGTCCCAGGCGGGGGTGGTGGCGTACGTGAAGAACGCCGGGCCGCTGGAGCCGGAGCGGGAGCGCAAGGCCGCCACCTGCCGCGCCGAGGCCGAGGCGGAGGCCGCCCGGGCCGGGGCCCTGAGCCGACGGATGGTGCCGCGCTTCGTGGAGTCGCACGCCGGGCGCACCTTCATGCTGCTGGGCGAGGGGACGACGAGCGTCGCGCTCGAGCCGGTGGATGTGCACCGGAGCGTGTGGATGGCTCCGGCCGAGGAGGATCCCACGGGCCTGTTCACGAAGGGGGACACGGTGGACCTCTACGGCGCGGTGGGGCCCGTGCAGGCGGGCTGCACGGTGAAGGGGTTCGCGTGGATCAACCGGGGCGTGCCGCACTTCGGCTACTTCCAGCAGGAGCCGCCCCCCGAGGCCCCGGGCTGCGGCCGGCCGTGGGCCTTCGCCGAGCTGGACTGCGCGGTGGCGCCGGATGCGGTGGCGTTCGCGCTGCCCGCGGGCACGAAGGCGCCGGTGTTCTTCGCGCCCGGTGAGGGGCCCCCCGCGGAGGTGCTGGCGGCCGAGGAAGCCGCGCTCCGGCGCTCCGCGCGCTTCACCGCGTTGCGCTCCGAGGGCGCCGTCCAGGCGGAGCAGGTGCAGGAGCGTCTGAGCGAGGAGGTGAAGTCGTTCCGCTACGCCTCCGGGGCCACGCATGCCGTCTTCACGGTGGCGCACTTCCGCACGGGCGAGGGCAGCTCGGTGTGTGGCAGCGACTACAACCAGCAGGTGACGCGGGCGGTGGTGCTGGAGCCGGGCGGCGGGGAGCGGACGCTCGCGGCGAAGGAGCTGGCGGGGGAGGACGTGGTGGGGGTGCTGGACCTGGAGGGAGACGGGAAGATGGAGCTGCTCGTGCAGGAGGGCTGGCCCTCGCAGGCGGTGCGGCTGCTCCGCGAGGACGGCTCCGAGCTGGCCGGGGCGGTGGTGGAGAACTGCGACTGCGGGTGTTGAGGCGGCCCGGGAAGGCTCCCTCGCAGGGCAGGCGTGGGAGCCCCGGCGTGGAACGTCCTTCCAGTCGGACGGAAACTCGTTAGAAGCAAGGTTTGCCTCTAGAAAAGCACCTTGCCTTGAACGCCGACGAACTCCTCAAAGACCTGAACGAGCCCCAGAAGGAAGCAGTCCTGCATGGGGATGGACCCCTCCTCGTCCTGTCGGGCGCGGGCAGCGGCAAGACGCGCGTCATCACCCGCCGGGTAGCCCACCTGGTCGAGGTGCGGGGCGTCGCCCCCTGGCGCATCCTCGCCGTCACCTTCACCAACAAGGCCGCCCGCGAGATGCGGGAGCGGCTCGTCCACCTCCTCGGGGGCCGGGCGAACGACCTGGTGGTGAGCACCTTCCACTCCTCGTCGTCGATGATTCTCCGCCGCGTCCTGCGGGATCCGCTGGTGATGGCGGACAAGTCGCTGGAGACGGTGGTGGGGGGCCTCACGTCCTCGTTCGTCATCTACGACGATGGGGACCAGCTCCAGCTCATCAAGCGCGCCCTGCGCGAGGTGCGCGTGGACCCCATCATGCAGCCGCGGGAGATCCTCCACCGGATTGATCAGGAGAAGAACGCGGCGCGCCTCCCGGACGACATGGAGGTGGACACGGAGGACCTGCGCGGCGTGGTGGTGCAGAAGACGTACCGGGCCTACCAGCGGCTGCTGCGCGCGGCGAACGCGGTGGACTTCGGCGACCTGCTGCTGCTGCTGGTGGCGCTCTTCCGCAAGCGTCCGGACGTGGCGGAGCAGTACCGGCGGCGCTTCCAGCACATCCTGGTGGACGAGTTCCAGGACACCAACCCGGTGCAGGCCGAGCTGCTGCGGCTGCTGGCGCCCCCGGAGCGCCGTCCCAACCTGGTGGTGGTGGGCGATGACGACCAGTCCATCTACCGCTGGCGCGGCGCGAGCGTGGACAACATCATCGGCTTCCCGGAGGCGTACGCGGGCGCCCGGGTGGTGAAGCTGGAGCAGAACTACCGCTCGGACCAGAACATCCTGGACGCGGCGCACTCGGTGATTGCCCGCAACACGCGGCGCATGCCGAAGAAGCTGTGGAGCGACCGGCCCAAGGGCGAGAACCTCTCGCTGATGATGAACCGGGACGAGCGCGCCGAGGCCCAGGACGTGGCGCGCCGCATCCACGAGCTGCAGCGCGAGGGCTTCATCAAGTACTCGGGGATGGCGGTCTTCTACCGCACCAACGCGCAGAGCCGCGTGCTGGAAGAGGCGCTGCGGCTGGCGCGCGTGCCGTACACGCTGGTGAGCGGGCGCAGCTTCTACGACCGGGCCGAGGTGCGGGACGCGGCGGCCTACCTGCGGCTGATGGTGAATCCGCGCTCGGACGCGGACCTGCTGCGCATCATCAACACGCCGGCGCGAGGCATTGGCGACACGACGGTGGAGCGGCTGCAGGACTGGGCCAACCAGGCCGGGGTGAGCCTGTACGAGGCCACGGCGGCGCCCGAGCGGGTTCCGGGCCTCAACACGGCGGCGGTGCGCCGGCTGACGGGCTTCCACGCGGTGGTGTCCTCGCTGCATGCGTGCGCGCAGGAGGCGAAGGACGCGGCGAGCGCCGTGGACCAGATGCTCAAGGAGTCGCTGCTGGTGGAGTCGCTCGTCACGGAGGGCAGTGACGAGTCGCTGACGCGCGCGGAGAACCTGCGTGAGTTCCTGGGCGCGGCGCAGGAGTTCGACCTGAACCGGGCGGCGGCGGCGGTGGCGGCGGCCACGGCGGGGGACGACGAGGAGGGGGAGGACACCCCGCCGGCCGCGCCGGAGGACGAGGGGCTGGACTCGTCGCCGCTGACGGCGGACGTGCCGGCGCTCAACGCCTTCCTGGAGCAGATCAGCCTGGTGGGCGAGGCGGACGCGGACGTGGGGGAGGGCCGGGTGGCGCTGATGACGCTGCACGCGGCGAAGGGGCTCGAGTTCGACGCGGTGTTCATCACGGGGATGGAGGACGGCGTCTTCCCGCACTCACGCTCGCTGGCGGCGGATGACCCGGACGGGGAGGAGATGGCCGAGGAGCGGCGGCTCTGCTACGTCGGCTTCACGCGCGCACGGAAGCGTCTGTTCGTGAGCCTGGCGCAGTGCCGCTCGCTGTTCGGCGAGCTGCGCTACAACCCGCCCTCGCGCTTCCTGCGGGAGGTGCCGCAGTCGCTCTTCGGCTTCGCGGAGCAGGAGTTGGAGACGCCCGCGCCGAAGTCATCGCCGATGATGACGCGCAAGCGCAACTGGGCCGAGGAGGACGACGGGCCGCGCATCGATCGCACCTACTCGCAGGCGTCGGACATGGACGGCGTGAGCGGGGACGTGCGGGGGATGCGGGTGCGCCACGAGCAGTTCGGCATGGGGAAGATCGTCTCGACGGACGGCAGCGGACCCAACGCGAAGGTGACGGTGGAGTTCGCTGGGGGCGTGGGCCTCAAGCGCGTCATCGCCCGCTTCCTGATGCCGGGCTGAATACCCACCTTCCCCCTCTGTGCCCACTCTCCGCAATATCCCCTCTCCCTTCGGGAGAGGGTCGGGGTGAGGGTATCCGGCCCCTGGGTTGGCTCACCTGTGGAACTCACGCACGACATGGGCACGATTCGCACCCTCCTCTTCGTGGACGACAGCCCCGAGGACCGGAGCACCTGGGCGGCGTTCCTCTGCGAGGACAAGGACTGTGCCTACACCTTCCTCGAGGCGGAGGACGCGGAGACGGGCCTCGCCCTGTGCCTTTCCCACCGCGTGGACTGCGTCGTCCTGGACTACGAGCTGCCGGAGATGGATGGAGTGACGCTGCTGCGGCGGCTGGGGGCGGAGCTGGGCGAGGAGGCCCCCCCGGTGGTGATGGTGACGGGGCGCGGCAGCGAGCAGGTGGCGGTGGCGGCGATGAAGGCGGGCGCCGCGGACTACCTGGTCAAGTCGGACATCACCCCGGCGAGCCTCTACCGGGCGACGCACAACGCCATGGAGAGGGCCTCGCTCCATCGCGGCCGCCGTGACGCCGAGCGGGAGCGGGACGCCCTGCTGGTGCGTGAGCGGCAGGCTCGGGCGGAAGTCGAGGCCCTCCTGCACGAGCGGGAGCGGCTGTTGGACGTGGCGAACCGGCGCACCGCCGAGCTGGAGGCCATCTTCCAGAGCATGGCCGAGGCCCTGTACGTGGGGTACTCCAGCGGCATCACCCGCGCCAACCCACCGGCCCTCTCCCAGCTGGGCTACACCCGCCTGGACGAGCTCAACCGGAACATCGCCACGCTGGCGAGTGAGATCCGCACCCGCCGCGCCGACACCGGGGAGCTCATTCCGGCCGAGGACCAGGCCTTCACCCACGCCCTCGAGGGCAGGCCGGACGTGCAGGAGGTGCGGGTGCGCCACCTGCTCACGGGGGAGGACCGGATCGTCCGCTCCTCGTGCGCCCCCGTGCGCGTTGGCGGCGAGGTGGTGGGGGCGGTCGCCATCAACACCGACATCACCGAGCAGAAGGCGGCCGAAGTGGAGCGCACGCGGCTGGCGCACGAGGTCCACGCCCAGCGAGCCCTCTTCGACGCGGTGCTCCAGCAGATGCCCTCGGGTGTCATCGTGGTGGATGCCTCCGGGCAGCTGGTGCTGGCCAACGCGCGGGTGGAGCAGATTCTTCGCTTCCCCTTCCGGAGCGCGCGAAGCCTGGACGAGGCCAGCGGGGCCTACCAGGTCTTCCACCCGGACGGCCGGCCCTATGGTCCGCAGGAGCGGCCCCTGGCCCGAAGTCTCTTCTCTGGCGAGGTGGTGATGGGCGAGGAGGCGGAGGTGGTGCGCGCGGACGGCAGCCGCCTCACGCTCAGCGTCTCCTCCAGCCCGGTGAACGATGAGCGGGGGCAGCGGGTGGCGGCGGTCGGCACCTTCCTGGACGTGACGCAGCGAAAGCGCGCCGAGGCCGAGCTGGACCGCTTCTTCCGCCTCTCGCAGGATCTGCTCGTGGTGGTGGGCACGGACGGCTACTACAAGCGCATCAACCAGGCCTTCACCCGGACCCTCGGGTGGAGCGAGGAGGAGCTGCTCTCCCACCCCCTCTCCTTCACCCTCCACCCGGACGACCGCGAGGCCACCGCCGCCGAGGTGGAGAAGCTGGCCCGGGGGGAGCAGACGCTCCACTTCGAGAACCGTCACCGGTGCAAGGACGGCGGTTACCGCTGGTTGTCGTGGCGGGCGACGCCGGTGCCGGAGGAGGGGCGCATCTACGCCGTGGGGCGGGACGTGACCGAGCTGAAGGCGGCCGAGGCCGAGCGCCAGCGCGGCGAGGATGCGCTGCGGCGGCGCACGGAGTTCGAGCAGCAGCTCATCGGCATCGTCTCCCATGACCTGCGCAACCCCATCAGCGCCATCCTCCTGGGCGCGCAGCTCATCCTGCGCCGGGAAGACCTGGGGGAGCGCCTGACGGCCTCCGTCGTCCGCATCCAGGCCTCGGCCGAGCGCGCCGTGCGCATGGTGAGGGACTTATTGGACTTCACCCAGGCGCGCCTCGGGGGCGGTATCCCCATCGTGCCCTCCGCGCTCGACCTGCACGCCCTCACCCTCCAGGTGATGGACGAGGTGCGGATGAGCTACCCCGAGCGGGACTTCCAGGTGCACCAGGAGGGGGACGCGCGAGGGGATTGGGATCCGGATCGCCTGGCCCAGGTCCTCACCAACCTGACGTCCAACGCGGCGAAGTACAGCCCGGTGGGGACTCCGGTCTCGGTGGTGACGCGAGGCCAGGGCGGCCAGGTCACGCTGGAGGTCCACAACGAGGGCGCCCCCATTCCCTCCGAGTTGCGCCAGCGCCTCTTCGAGCCCATGCAGCGGGGGAGCGCCGGCGTGGACCGGGCGGGCCGCAGCATTGGCCTGGGCCTCTACATCGTGGACAGCATCGTCCGGGCCCACGGCGGCACCATCGACGTGCGCTCCAGTGCGGACGAGGGCACCACCTTCACGGTGCGGCTGCCCCGCCAGCCCCCGGTGCGGCCAGCGCCGGCATGAAGTCCAGGGAGCGTCCCTTCCTCAATCGAGGAACCGGCGCTCCCAGCGGCGCGTGTCCTCCATGCTCTGGACGGTATGGAGCTGCGGCTCGTGGTAGAGCCAGGGCTCCAGCACGCGCGCCAGTTCCCGGTACGCGGGCAGGAGGTTGCCCTGCTCGGTGTCTCCGGCCTCGGGCCAGGGACCCAGGCAGACGACGGCCCTGTCGCCTTCCATCTCGTGGACGGTGGTTTCCGGATGGCGCAACTGAGCGCGCAGTCCGGACACGCCGCCCAGCTCTCCGAGCACGGGCTGGCCGAGGAAGGTCAGCCAGGAGGGGCCTCGCACCTGGGTTCCGATGTGTAACGAGACCCAATCCATGTTGGGAACATCCATTCCCGGGTAGCGGAAGCTCAGCTTGTGAACTTCTCTCTGCACTCCTACCAAGCTGGTATCGCAGTGGAAGGAGAGACCGGAATTGCCAGTACAGAAGGGCAGGCCCGAGGCCAGCTCCATGGCGAGGTCGCGTACTCGCCCCGGACCATGCTCCTCCATGGACTCGGTGGGCAGCCAGAAGGAGACCGCGGAGACCGCACCCGGATGTCTCTTGAAAAAGGGGCCTTCCAGCTCCCTGCCCTGGTAGCTGAATTGGTAGCTCCGCTGATTGTCCGCCACACCCGATAGCTCAATCATGGCCATCTGCGGGTCTTGCATGTTGCCATGGATGAGGTTCCATCCAGCGGCATCGAGTGGCTGCCAGAAGCCATCTTCGTCCGCATACAAAGTAAGGGCATCAGGGCCAACCGCACGGAGGTACGTCTCTAACGATTGCCGGACGGCTTGCAGGATTGTCGCATGGGAATGGCGCATGAAGAATGTCAGGGCCAGCCCATCCCTGATCAACAGGTACCCGCTCTTTGCCCGGATGCGTATTCGCGGGAAATGTTCAATCATCGAATGCACCAATCCAGGGCATGATGCGCCCAACGATGGGGGCTATGAAATCTTGGTACATGCGCCCTTGGGTGAAACCAGCGAATGGATGTCCCGGTGGGTATTGGGTCCATTTGGGTACCGCGCCAACATCTACACAGGGAAACTTGAAGTCGTAGACGGCTTGCGCATGGAGCGGGTCGCCCTCGTGGATGACCACATCGGGTTTCAGCGTTCCCTTCATCTCTCCGCCATTGCCGGACTCCTCGAGCGCCTGTTCCTCTTCGGCGCTGACCAACTCCTTCTCGCCCGTCTCCAGGTCGATGATGCGGTAGCGCTGTTCCAGGCTGAATCCCCCTGGCCGCACCTTGCCCAGCTTCTCCTCGGCGCATTTCCGGGCGACCTCATGCATCTCGATACCGAGTCGCATGGCCCAGGTGACTCGCCTACCGTTGGATTTTGTTTCCTGTCTGCACTCGCCGGCATCAGGAGCAGGGCCCTTGAACTGCTTCGGATACCGGAGGAGCACCTCGGAGCGTGCCAGGTCGGCGCATTTCTCGAGCTCCTCCTCGATGGACTTCTTTACCGTCGCGTCGAGCACAACCTTCAGCACGGCGGTGGTGGACGCCATCTCCTTGCCGTAAAGCGCGACGCACGCCGAGGGGCTGTTGCGGCAGGTGGCCGATGGGGAGTCGATGCCAACAGGCGCGTTGCTGTATCCGTAGTATCCCGGTGGGCCGTTGGACGCGGTGGTGACGCACGCGCACTGCGCGGCGAGCACGGCCAGGGCCAACACGTTCATGCGAACGAGACGGGTGAACACGCGAGACCTCGTCGTGCAAAAACGCGGGCTCTATCGCGGCCCAGGTGTAGACGTCTACACTTGGTGTGGGGAAATGTACTGCCCCAGGTGTAGACGTCTACACCTGAAGTCCACCTCGGCCTGTCGTGAGGAAACCCGCTCCGGGACGCCCGTCTCACGGTTTCGGCGGTTGGAGCCGCCAGGAGAGCACCCGCCCGTCCTGTCCCAGCACGAAGAGTTGCTCCCCGAGCACCACGGGCCGGGTGAGCAGCGGCGTATCCAGCCGCAGGGTGAACACGGGAGGCCCCTCGCGGGGCTTGATCGCGAGCAACCACCCCTGGCTGTCGCGGGTGGGCACCAACAACCACTCGCGGAACCCGGCCACCTGCGTCACCAGCGGGGCGGGCAGGGCCAACCGGAAGGACTCGCGCCCGTCCTGGGGCGAGAGGGCCAGCAGCAGCTTGTCCTCCGTGCCCACCCAGAGCTGGCCCTGGGCGAGGCTCGGGGGGCTCGAGAGCGCGGAGGCGGGCGTCTGCCGCCAGCGCACCTGCCCGTCGGCGAGCCCGAGCGCGAGCACCTCGCCCTTCTGGGTGGAGACGTACAGCACCTCGTCCTGGGCCTCCATTCCCAGGACCCGGACCAGGGGCCGGCGCCAGCGCACGGTGCCGTCCTGGGGGGACAGCGCGACCAGGCCCGCGTCCCCGAGCACCACCACCAGGCGCCCCCCGGCGAGCACGGGCGGGGGCTGGGGCCGGGTGGTGTCGGGACGGGGGACCCCCGAAGGCGGGGGCCGGCGCCAGCGCACCTCGCCCGAGTCCACCGAGAGGGCGCGCACGGTGCCATCCGGGGCCACCACGTAGACGGAGCCCTCGTCCGCGACGAGCGAGGTGAGCACGGGTGGCTGCCCGGTGAGTCGCCAGCGCTCCGAGCCATCGGCGAGTGCGAGGCTGACGAGAGTGCCGCCAACCGTTCCCACGAGGACACTTCCTCCCGAGACCGCCGGGCGCGCGGCGACCTCTCGGCCCAGCTCCACGCGCCAGACGGGCTCTCCCTTGGCGTCCAACCGGAGCACCCGGCCCGCCTCGTTGCCCATCAGGACGCCGTCCTCCAGGGGCACCAGTCCCGCACGGGAGGGCGCGTCCGAGGAGAAGGTGAAGAGCTTGCCGGTGGGTTGCCGGCAGGCGGCCATCAGCCCCGCCATGGCGAGCAGTAAGACGAGGCGCTGACAGCGGAAGGGCGGCATGGTTGAGGGAGGATCTTCAGGACCCTAGGATGGTTGGCAAGGAAGGAACCCGACATGGCTTCGATTCGCGACGACGAGCTCCCCAGCTCGACTGGTATTCCCTCATCCGCCCGCCGGGCCGACTGGGCCCCGCCCCCGGCCATTCCCGTCACCGAGGAGTTGCTCCACGCGCTGCCCAAGACGGACCTGCACTGCCACCTCGATGGCTCCATGCGGCTCAAGACGATTCTCGAGCTGGCCGAGCAGCAGAAGGTCAAGCTGCCCGCTGACTCCGAGGACACCCTGGCCAAGGCCATCCACATGGGCGAGGTGTGCAAGAACCTCGAGGACTACCTGGTGGCCTTCGACGTGACGCTCTCGGTGCTGCAGACGGCCGAGGCCCTCTACCGCTCGGCCTATGAGCTGGCGGTGGACGCGGCGGCCGAGAACGTGCGCTACCTCGAGGTGCGCTACTCCCCGGCCCTGCACCTGCAGAAGGGCCTGAAGATGACCACCGTCATCGACTCGGTGCTCGAGGGCCTGCGCGTGGCCAAGCGCGAGACGGGCATCAAGTACGGCGTCATCATCTGCGGCATCCGCCACATCAATCCGCAGACGTCCATGCGGCTGGCGGAGCTGTCGGTGGCCTACAAGAACCGGGGCGTCATCGGCTTCGACCTGGCGGGCGCCGAGGCGAACTTCCCGGCGAAGGATCACAAGGACGCCTTCCAGCTCATCCTCAAGAACAACGTCAACTGCACGGCGCACGCGGGCGAGGCCTTCGGGCCCGAGTCCATCTCCCAGGCCATCCACTACCTGGGCGCGCACCGCATCGGCCACGGCACGCGGCTGCGCGAGGATGGGGATCTGCTCAACTACGTGAACGATCACCGCATCCCCCTGGAGGTGTGCCCGACCTCCAACGTGCAGACGGGCGCGGTGCCGAGCCTGGATGCGCACCCGCTCAAGTTCTACTTCGACTACGGCCTGCGGGTGACGATCAACACCGACAACCGCCTCATCACCGACACCACGGTGACGAAGGAACTCTGGGTGGCGCACAAGGAGCTGGGACTGGCGCTGGAGGACCTGACGACCATCCTCGTGTCCGGCTTCAAGAGCGCCTTCCTGCCGTTCCGCGAGAAGCAGGATCTGCTGCGCCAGGTGAACGAGGAGATCGCCAAGACGCTGGCGGCCTTCGAGAAGCGGCCGCAGATGGTGAAGCAGCCGGCCTGAGCCGGGAAGGGTGCCATGGACCTGGAGCTCGGTGGGAAGGTGGTGCTGGTGACGGGCGGCTCGGAGGGGCTGGGGGCGGCGGTGGCGCTGCGCCTGGTTCGCGAGGGGGCCCGCGTGGCCCTCTGTGCCCGGGGCGCCGAGCGGCTGGAGTCCACGGCGTCCGCGCTGCGGGAAGCGGGCGGCGACGTGCTGGCGCGGGTGACGGACATCACCCGCCCGGACGAGGTGGAGCGCTTCGTGGAGGCGGCGGTGGCGCGGTGGGGGAGGGTGGACGGGCTGGTGAACAACGCGGGCACGGCGGCGGCGCGGCCCTTCGCCGAGGTGGAGGACGCGGCGTGGGAGGCGGACCTGGAGCTCAAGCTCTTCGCCGCGGTGCGCACCTCGCGGCGGGTGCTGCCCCACCTGCGCGCGGGGGGCGGCGGCTCCATCGTCAACGTGCTGGCCATCGGGGCGAAGGCGCCGGGGGCGAACTCGCTGCCGTCCTCGGTGTCGCGGGCGGCGGGCATGGCGCTCACCAAGGCGCTGTCCAAGGAGCTGGGCCCCGCGGGCATCCGGGTGAACGCGGTGCTGGTGGGGCTCGTCGAGAGTGGCCAGTGGGTGCGCAAGGCGGCGGCGGCGGGGCAGCCGGTGGAGGCGCTCTACACGAAGATGGCGAAGGACGCGGGCATTCCCCTGGGCCGGATGGGCCGGGCCGAGGAGTTCGCCGACGTGGTGGCCTTCCTCCTCTCGCCGCGGGCCGGGTATGTGACGGGCACGGCCCTCAACGTGGATGGGGGGCTGTCTCCGGCGGTGTAGCCGCGAGGCCGGTGGGCGCGTGCGCCTCGGCTTCCAGCACCGGCAGGGTGAAGCGGAACGTGGCGCCCTGGCCCACCTCGCTCTCCACCCAGATGCGGCCCCCGTGGCGCTCGACGATGTCGCGGCAGATGTAGAGGCCGAGGCCCAGTCCTCCGAAGCCGGAGATGGGGGCGTTGCGGGCCCGGAAGAAGCGCTCGAAGAGGTGGGCCTTCTGGTCCGGTGGGATGCCGATGCCCGAGTCCGACACCGAGACGAGCGCCTGGGCCCCGTCCCGCTCCACGCACACGCGGATGGTGCCGCCCGTGGGGCTGTACTTGAGGGCGTTCTCCAGCAGGTTCACCAGCACCTGCGCGAGCCGTCCCCGGTCGCCCTGGATGAGGAGCGGCTCGTCCGGCTCCTCGTACTCGAGCGTGTGCTGGGGGCTGACGGTGCGCAGGTCCGCCAGCACCTCGTGGGCGATCTCCCGGAGGGACACGGGCTCGTGGCGCAGCTCCAGCCGGCCCGCCTGGATGCGCGAGGTGTCCAGCAGGTCATTGATGAGCCCGGAGAGCCGCGCCACCTGGGCGAGCGCCTTCTCCGCGTGCTGGGCCGGGACGGGCTGTCCGGACGCCATCCGGTGTTTGAGCACCTGCAGGTGGAGCTTGAGCGGGGTGAGGGGCGTCTTCAGCTCGTGGGAGGCGATGGACAGGAAGTCGTCCCTCACGCGGATGGCCTCCTGGGCCTCGCGCAGCAGCCGCTCGCTCTCCGCCTGGGCGCGGCGCTCCACCGTCACGTCCCGGTAGGTCCAGACGCGGCCGACGATGGTGTCTCCCAACCGCTGGGGGCGCGAATGGCGCTCGAGGATGCGCCCGTCCCGGAGCTCCAGGACGTCGACGCCCTCCAGCTCGGGGGACGCGAGCAGTTGCTGGGTCCGCAGGTGGACCTGCTCCGCGTTCTCCAGCCGCGAGCGCATGTGCTCGCTCAGCACCCGGCCATCCCGGCCTTCCAGCAGGGAGTCGGGGATGTCCCAGAGCTCCTGGAAGCGCCCGTTGAAGGCGGTGACGTGCCAGTCCGGCGTCAGGACGATGACGCCATCCGCGGTGGAGTCCAGGGTGGCGCGCAGCAGCGAGACGGTGTGCTCCAGCGCCTCGCGGGCCCGGCGCTGCGCGGTGACGTCCACCATGATGCCCCGGAGCTGGCGGGGAATGCCGCCCTCGGAGACGACGGTGACGATGTCGCGCAGCCAGACGCTGCTGCCGTCGGCCGCCACCATCCGGTACTCGAACTCGTGGGCCCTGCACTCCATGGCGGACTTCAGGCAGTAGGCGGAGGCCCAGTCCCGGTCCTCGGGGTGGAGGTGCTTCAGCCAGAAGTCCGGCTCCTGCATCCACTGCTGGATGGGGTAGCCCAGGAGGCGCTCGGCCTGCTTGCTGACGAAGGTGAAGCGGAAGCTCGCGTCGGTCTCCCAGACGATGCCGTCGATGGCGTCGATGAGCTCCTCGTGAAGGCGCTGGGTGCGGGTGAGCTCCCGGGCCACCTCATCCAGGTCGGACACGTCGGTGGCGACCCCGAGGGCCGCGACGATGGTGCCCTCGGCATCCTTCAAGGGCCCCACCTGGCAGCGCCAGGCACGCCCGCAGGTGGCGAAGTCGAAGCCCACCGTCTCCCCGCGGAGCGCCTGGCGGTGGGCCGCGGCCCAGCCCTGCGGATCCGAGGCGCGTGCCGCGGCGCACAGCATGACCTCGGCGCTGTGCCCCTGCTGGGCCGGGCTGCACCAGTCGATGGACAGGTCTCCTCCCACCATCCAGGCGGGGCTGGGCAGTCCGTCCAGCGTCTCGCGCAGCTTCGCCACGAGCTCGGGGGGCCCGGCCCGCTTGAGGGAGAGCCGGGAGGGCTGGAGCGGCGGCGCGAGGACGCAGACGGTGCCGACGAGCTCCCCGGCTCCATCCGGCGAGGGCTCGATGGCGTTCAGCTCGACGGCCAGGCGGACGAGCCTTCCCTCGGCCGAGACCGCGCGCACCTCGAGCGTCTGGGGCTCCTCCGTCCTGGCCACCGCTCCCCAGGCCTCCAGCAACCGGTCGAGATCTTCCGGGTGGACGAGCTGGGAGATGAAGCCCCGCGTCTTCCACGCCTCCAGGGGATGGCCGAGGAGCTGGAGGAGGGCGGGGCTCACCCAGCGGAACCGGGGCGGGAGGCCTCCCCCTATCCAGAGCAGCGATGAGGGGCTCGCCAGACCCGGCCTCCGCTCCTCACTCCTCTGTGTGTGGGCCATGGCTCTCCTTTTCCTTGCCAGTGAGCGTAGCGCGGGTGACCCCCGGCCGCAGTACAGGGTGGCTCCTCGGCATTCAACACGGGTGGAGCCCCAAGGAATCTGGGCCTCCTCGCTGACCACCCTGTCAGGCGCGCGGGGCGCCTCCGTCCCTGGGGGCAGTGGACGCTCCGGCGTGCACGGCCGCGGCTGCTGACCCGAGGTCTCGAATCCATTCGCACACGTCCCCCGTGCCCCTCCGGGCGCGGGCCAGATTCCGAGAAGGTCATGCAGCCGAAACTGAACCGGCTCCTGCGGGCACTCGCCCGTGAGGGGCTCGATGTGACGTACGACGGTCGTGTCTACACCGTGCGCCTCCAGGGCGATTCCCACGCGCCGCCCGCCGAGGTGCTCCTCCCCCCTGAACTGCCCGTGGAGGGCAAGGCGTTCCAGCAACTGGCCGCGCTCGCCGCGCTGAAGCACCCGGGCGGTGGCCGGGTGAAGCGTGTGCGCGCCACGCCGGACTTCCACCCGGGAGACTCCGGAGTGGCCATCGGCTCGGTGGTGCACACGGAGGGCCTGGTGGTGCCCGCCGCGGTGGGCACCGACATCAACTGCGGCATGCGCCTGCACGTCGCGGACCTCTCCGTGGAGACGTTCCTCGCGCGCCGGGACGCCTTCGTCGAGCGGATGAAGGGCCACTACTTCTTCGGCACGCGGGACGTGGCGCTGGGCTCGCGCGCGGTGGAGGCGTTGCTGCGCGACGGCCTGCCCGGCTGGCTCCTGGAGACGATGGAGGCGCCGCTGGGCGCGCTGGCCCGGGCGGACCTGGGGCAGCTCGACCGGGAGTCGGCGCGGGTGTACCTGGGCGGGGCGCTCGAGGGGGACCCGGCATGGGCGCCCACGGGGCTGCGCCGCGAGGGCGTGGTGAGGGACCCGGGGCTGGGCACCATCGGCGGGGGCAACCACTTCGTCGAGGTGCAGCGGGTGGAGGCGGTGCTGGACCGGGCGCGGGCGTGGGAGTGGGGCGTGCGCGAGGGACAGCTCGCGTTCATGATCCACTCGGGCTCGCGGGACATGGGCAAGCACGTGGGGAACACGTGGCGGGAGCGGGTGAGGGCGGCGTGGCCGGTGGGGGCGCCGCTGCCGGAGAGCGGGATCCTGCCGCTGGTGGAGCCGGAGCAGGTGCGCGAGTACCTGCGGGCCGAGGCGACGGCGGCCAACTACGCCTTCCTCAACCGGCTGCTGCTGGCGGAGCTGCTGCGGCAGACGCTGCGGGAGCTGTTCGGGGAGGTGGAGGCGCCGCTCGTCTACGACGTGCCGCACAACATCACCCTGCCGTGGGAGGGCGGGTGGCTGGCGCGCAAGGGGGCGTGCCCGGCGGAGGCGGAGCAGCCGGTCATCATCCCCGGCTCGATGGGGGCGGCGTCCTACCTGATGGTGGGGCAGGGCAACGCGGAGGCGCTGGCGTCGGCGTCGCATGGGGCGGGGCGGGCGCGCTCGCGCTTCTCCATGGCGCGGGGTGGGGCGGACCGGCGTGAGGAGGCCCTGGGCCTCACGGGGGTGGACTGCATCACCCTCCGGGCCGAGCGCCGCATCGAGGAGGCGCCGGCGGCCTACAAGCCCATTGGCCCGGTGGTGGCCTCGCAGGTGGAGGCGGGCATCGTCCGGGAGGTGGCGCGGATGGTGCCGCTGATGACCTTCAAGGCCTGAGGCCCCCCGATTCTCCGTGGGGGGAGCGTCAATTCCCTGGCGCTCCCCCCCGCCACCGGATGGAATCGGCCGGAGGAGGGGAATCACACATGGACCACATTCCGGAGAACCCGCCGGGAGCGCCAGACCCGCGGGTCGACAGGGCGCTGCGGGAGGCCGTGACCATTCCGGCCTACATGCTGATGGGGACGGGGGCGCTGGTCGCCCTCTTCTGGCTGCTCAACCTGCTGTCGGCGGTCACCGGGGTCGGCAGCGGCGAGCGTGAGCTCCCGCCAGAGTTCTACAGCAACCCGAACCTGGAGCCGTACCGGGAGATCGCCGAGAGGCTGCTGGCCTCCCAGGCCGAGGGACCGAGCGTGCTGGGCATCCTCTTCAGCCTGCTGGGGGTGGGGCTGGGCGGGCTGATCGCCTTCGGCGGCCTGCAGATGACGAAGTTCCGGATGTACGGCCTGGCGCTCGCCGCCTCCATCATCTCGGTGATTCCGTGCTTCTCCTGCTGCTGCTGCGTCATCGGCCTGCCGGTGGGCATCTGGTCGCTGGTGGTGCTGAGCCGACAGGACGTGAGGGCCGCCTTCCACTGAGGCGGCCCGGGCCTTCCATGGCCGAGCGGGGGCTCAGGCCACCTTCATGCCCTTGGGGATGACCACCACGCCGCCGGAGGTGACGTGGAAGCGGCGGCGGTCCTCCTCCAGGTCATACCCGATGGTCATTCCCGGGGGGATCTCCACGTTCTTGTCGATGATGGCGCGGCGGATGCGGCAGCGCCGCCCGATGGTGACGTTCTCGAAGAGGATGGAGTCCTGCACCTCGGAGAACGAGTTGACGCGCACCTTGGGAGAGAGCACCGAGCGGTGCACATGGCCGCCGGAGATGATGCAGCCCTCGCTCACCAGCGAGTCCGTGGAGTGGCCCACCCGGTTGTGCTCCCGGTCGGCGAAGACGAACTTGGCCGGCGGGAAGTTGTTGGGCTGGGTGTAGATGGGCCAGCGGTCGTTGTAGAGGTTGAAGATGGGGTCCACCTCCACCAGGTCCATGTTGGACTGGAAGTACGTGTCGATGTTCCCCACGTCCCGCCAGTAGCCTCGCTCCTTCTCCTCCTGGCCGACGATGGCGTTCTGGGCGAAGTCGTACACGTACACCGGCTCGCGCTTGTACAGGTCGCTGATGATGGACTTGCCGAAGTCGTGGGCGCTGGACTCGTCCGCCGCGTCGCGCACCACCTCCTTCACCAGCAGGTCGGTGGAGAAGAGGTAGTTGCCCATGGAGGCCAGGCACATCTTCGGGTTGCCGGGCATGGGGGGCGGGTTCTTGGGCTTCTCCACGAAGCCCTTCATCCGCCCGTCCAGGCCCACGTCGATGATGCCAAAGTCCCTGCCCTCCTCGAGGGGGACGGGGATGGCGGCCACCGTGCAGGCGGCCTTGCGGTTGAGGTGGAAGTCCAGCATCTGCTGGCAGTCCATCCGGTAGACGTGGTCCGCGCCGAAGACGAAGATCTGGTCCGGCTCCTCGTCGGTGATGATGTTGAGGTTCTGGTAGATGGCGTCGACGCTGCCCTTGTACCAGTCCATGCCGGTCCGCATCTGGGCGGGGACGGCCTCCACGTAGTGTCCGAGGAAGGCCGACATCCGCCAGGCGCGCGACAGGTGCTTGTTGAGCGAGTCGCTCTTGTACTGGGTGAGCACCTTGACCCGGTAGATGCCCGAGTTGGCGAAGTTGGACAGCACGAAGTCGATGATGCGGTAGCGCCCGCCGAAGGGCACCGCGGGCTTGGCGCGTTCACGAGTGAGGGGCTCCAGCCGGGTTCCGGCGCCCCCTGCGAGGATCATTGCCAGCAGTTTGGCCATATGCCGGCACGTTATCCGGGGGGAATGGCCCTTCAAGGCCGCCGGAGCGGCACCGTTGAGTATCCAAACCGGGGGGAGGGCGTGGGCCCTCGTGGCTTCCACCGGGCAAGCCGTGCTATGTCTTCTAATCGATGGCTGGCGACGAAACCCGAGTAACCAAGATCTCCTCGATCAAGGAACTGGCGACCCCCGTCGAGGCTGAATGCTGCATCGTTCAGATCCACGGGCCGGAGCTCGGCAAGAAGTACGCGCTCCAGGAAACCGAGTTCACCATCGGGCGGGAAGAGGGCAACCACATCGTGGTGGACCTCGACAACGTGTCGCGCAGGCACGCCATGATCATCCGCAAGCAGGGGCGGATGCTCGTGAAGGACCTGGGCTCCACCAACGGCACCTACCTCAACGACCAGGAGGTGACGCAGGAGACGGCGCTGCGCAGCGGCGATCTCATCAAGGTGGGAGGCTCCATCTTCAAGTTCCTCACCGGTGACAACGTGGAGCTGCAGTACCACGAGACCATCTACACGCTGACGATCGTGGATGGGCTCACCGGGGTGAACAACAAGCGCTACTTCCTCGAGTACCTGGAGAGGGAGATGGGGCGGTGCCACCGCTACGGGCGCCCCCTGACGCTGATGATGTTCGACATCGACTTCTTCAAGAAGATCAACGACGTGCACGGGCACCTGGCGGGTGACTACGTGCTGCGCGAGCTGTCGCAGACCATCAAGCGGATGGTGCGCAAGGAGCAGTGCTTCGCGCGCTACGGCGGCGAGGAGTTCGCGCTGGTGGTGCCCGAGGACGGCCTGGAGAAGGCGAGCATCTTCGCGGAGAAGATCCGCCACACCATCGAGAAGAAGCAGTTCGTCTTCGAGAACCAGGAGATTCCGGTCACCCTGTCGCTGGGGGTGGCGGACATGACGCCGGACATGGTGGAGCCGCTGCAGTTCATCAAGGTGGCGGACGCGAACCTGTACAAGGCGAAGAAGACGGGCCGTAACCGGGTGGTCTGGTAGCCCCGTCCACCCAACCGCCCACTCCGCCCACTCCTCCCTCTCCCCTCGGGAGAGGGTCGGGGTGAGGGTGCCTGTCCCCGTCCTTCAAGCCGTGAACCGGAGTGGGGGCACGGGTTCCAACCCGAGTCCACCCGATACCCTCACCCCGTCCCTCTCCCGGCGGGAGAGGGGAAATTGGGGGAAAGGGGCGCTGGTGGTCCCGCTCAGGTCCCCTCGCGCAGCTCCTCGAGCTTGCCCTTGGTGCCGGGCAGGTGGCCCGGGGCCATCCGCGTGTACAGGTACTGCACCGTGTCGTGCAGCGTCTCGTGGATGTCCCGCGCCTTGAAGCCCAGCTCGCGCTCGGCCTTCGAGGCGTCCAGCCAGAACCAGTGCTCGCCGATGTCCACTTCCTGCGGATCCAACGCGGGCTTCGTCCCGCGCCACTTCGCCACCTGCTCCAGCACCTTCGCCCCGAGCACGTTCACCTTCGAGGGCAGCTTCATCCGGGGCGCCTTCACGCCCGACAGGCGCTCCAGCCGCTCGAAGAAGTCCGGCATGGACAGGTTCACGCCCATCAGGTGGCGCCCGTACACCTCGCCCCGCGTCAGCGCGTTCACGAACGCATCCGCCGCGTCGCGCACGTCCACGAAGCTCATGCCACCACCCGGCATGGCGGGGAGCTCGCCCTGCAGGAACTTCATCACCGTCCACGTGGAGCTCAGCCGGTCATCCCCCGGTCCCATCAGCAGGCTCGGGTTGAGCACCACCAGCGGAAGGGCGTGCTGGCGGCAGTACTCCAGCGCGAGCTTCTCCTCGTAGATCTTCGACAGGTAGTACGGCCAGCGCCCCACCACCTCGATGGGATAGCCGTCGTCCTCCGTGCCGACGCGCTCCTCCTTGGACACGGCGATGGTGCCCGAGGTGGAGGCGAGGATGACGCGCTGGACGCCGGACTCGCGCACGTCGCGCAGCAGCTCGCGCGTGGCGTCCACGTGCAGCTCGTACATGCGCCGCGCGTCTTTGTCCTGGAAGGAGACGAGCCCCGCCAGGTGGTAGACGGCCTGCACGCCCTCGAGCGCGCGCCGCACCGCCTCGCGGTTCTTCAGGTCTCCCTGGACGTACTCCGCCTTGTCGAAGCCCGGGCCCGCCGGCTTGGAGCGGCCGATGATGCGCACTTCATGGCCCGCGGCGACCAGCCGCGGCACCAGGTGCGCGCCCAGGAAACCAGTGCCTCCGGTGACGAGCAGCTTCACGACTCACTCCCTCCCGAGGACAGCGCGCGGCGCTGATCCTCGACCGTCGCCGATTCATCGAAGCTCAGCACGCGGCCCGCGGCCAGCGCCTGGATGGAGTCCTCCGCCAGCTTCGTGGCGTAGCGGTAGCTCTCCGAGCGCGCCATGCCCTGCGTCTTGGTGCGCAGCATCTCGTACGTCAGCGCGGGGCCGATATGCGCCTCCAGCTCGCGCGACTTGGGCACCATGCGGCCCTTGGGCAGCGCCTCGAAGGCACCCTTGAGGTAGATGGGCAGCACGTCCACCCCGTAGGTGAGCGCCAGGTAGCCCAGGGTGGGCTTGAACTCGAGCAGCTCGCCCGTCACCGAGCGCGTGCCCTCGGGGAAGATGAGCAGGTTGAAGCCCTGGCGCAGCGCATTGCCGGCCAGCCGCAGCGACTCGCGCAGCGAGCCGTGCCGGTCCATGGGGATGAGGTCCGTGAAGTTCTCGAAGTACGCGCGCTTGAGCGGCGTATCGAAGAAGTAGTCCCGGGCCGCGAGCGTGGTGAGCCGCTCGCCCTGCTCGCCGAGCACCACCTTCACGAGCCCCATGTCCAGGTGGCTCGTGTGGTTGGCGATGACGAGGAAGTTGCGGTTCATCGGGATGAAGGGCTTGCCCGTCACCTTCACGTCGAACAGGCCGCCAAAAATCGCCTGCTGGCCCATCCGCACCAACTGGCGGCCCACGGTGACGAGGGGCTCCGGCACGGGAATCTCCGTCTCCTCGGCCTTCTCCGTCTCGCGGCTGATGTCCTTGGCGCGCGTCTCCACGGCGGGGCGGCGGCCGCTGGACACCACCAGCTTGCGCAGGTCGTCCACCGTCTGCACGTGCGTCAAATCATTTACCGCGGGCAGCGGCACGCCGGCCTGCTCCAGGGCCACCGACAGCTCGGTGAGCATGAGCGAGTCCAGGCCCAGGTCCACCGAGAGGCGGGAGTCGGGGCGGATGTCGGAGAGGGGCTTGTTCACCACCTCGGCGATGAGCGGGTAGAGCCAGTCGGAGACGCCGCCAGTGCTCTGCTGCACCTTCTCGCGGGCCTTCTCACCCGAGGAGGCCAGCTTCTCCAGGCGCTTGAGCTCCTCCACCACCACCTTGCGCTTCACCTTGCGCGAGGACGTGCGCGGCAGCTCGCCGTCCCAGAAGCGCAGCACCTTCACGCGGCGGTAGAAGGGCATCTCCTGGCCCGTCTTGCGGAAGTGCTCCTCCAGTTCGCGCCGCACCTCCTCGCGCGGCCGCTCCTTGTAGTCCGGCACGCACAGGCAGGCCACCTTCTCCCCGCCAGCCTCGTCCGGCAGGCCGACGATGGACAGCTCCTTGATGTGCGTGTGGAGGGAGTACGTGTCCTCGAGCTCGTCCGGGTACACGTTCTTCCCGTTGGCGTCGATGATGACGTCCTTCTTGCGGCCCACCAGGTACAGGCGGCCCTCGGCGTCCAGGCGCCCCAGGTCCCCCGTGTACAGCCAGCCCTCCTTGAGGACGGCCTCGGTGGCCTCCTTGTCGCCGAAGTAGCCGGCCATGACGTTGGGGCCGCGGGCGAGCACCTCGCCGATGCCCTCGTTGTCCGGCTCGAGGATCTTCAGCTCCACGCCCGGCAGCGCCTTGCCCACCGTGCCCGGCAGCCGCTTGTTGACGCTCGTCTCGGACACCGTGAGCACCGGGGAGGCCTCGGTGAGGCCATAGCCCTCGATGATGTTGAAGCCGAGCTGGTGGAAGGCCTTGTGCACGTCGTCCGGCAGCGCCGAGCCACCGGACACCAGGAACTTGATCTTCCCGCCGAACTTGCGGTGCACCGGCCAGAAGAGCAGCTTGCCCAGGTTGAAGCTGCTGCGGTTGCGCAGCTCGCCGTGCGCCGACATGAGCGTCTTGAGCGCCTGCTCCACCATGGGCGGCCGGCTGGCCATCTCCTGCGTCACCTTGCGGTGCAGCAGCTGCCAGAGCGCGGGCACGCCGATCATCGCCGTCACGCGGCCCGACTCGAACACCTCGCCCAGCCGGTCCGAGGTGAGCTCGTCGATGTACGTAATCTCCGTGCCGCGCGAGAAGGGCGTGAGGAAGCCGGCGGAGAACTCGAAGGTGTGGTGCAGCGGGAGCACGGAGAGGACGGAGTCCCCCATGCCCACGTTGAAGGCGCCGGCCAGCTTCGCGATGAGGGAGGCGAAGTTGCGGTGGGTGAGCATCACGCCCTTGGGCGTGCCCGTGGTGCCGGAGGTGAAGATGAGGCTGGCCACGTCGTCCGGGGCGGCCGTGCGGCGCACCGGCCCGATGTTGTCCGGGTACGCCGGGTCTCCACTCATCGCTTCGGCCATGCTGGCCACGCGCGTGGTGAGGCCCGCCGCGGTGAGCGAGGCCTCCAGGCCCTGCAGGTCCTTGGCGGATTCCTCGGTGAGCAGCAGCACCTTCGCCTCGGCGCGCCGGGCGATGTTGACGATCTCCGTCTCGGTGAGGCTCGGGTCCACGGGGACGGCGGCGCCGCCCGCGCGCAGAATGCCGAAGTAGCACACGGGCCACTCGGGCCGGTTCTCGCCCAGGAGCATCACCCGCTCGCCGCGCTTGACGCCTTCCTTCATGAGGAAGCTGCCCACGCGGTTGGCGTAGCGGTTCACCTCGCCATAGGTGAGGCGCTCCTCCTTCTCGTCCGCGGCGTAGCGGAAGGCCACCCGGTGGCGCCACGCGTTGACGCTCGCCTCGAGCATCTCCAGCAGGTCGCGGTTGGCGGGGATGACGGTGCGCTTCTTCGTCTCCTCCTCCAGGCCGGGGAACACCCACTTCTCCAGGCCGGGCAGGTGGGTGTCGAGGAAGTAGACGCGCCAGTCGATGGCCTCCGGGGCCCAGGGAATGCGGACCCGGTCATGGTGGGCCATGCGCGCGTACACCGAGCGGGTGTTGTCGCAGCGGAAGACGTAGCGGTTGTCGTAGAGGAAGGGGAGGAAGAGCTCGATGAGGCCCGCCAGGCTCAGGGCTTGGTTCTCCACCTCGTCCAGCGTCTCCTTGGCCTTCTCCAGCGCGGCCTGCACGCGGGGGGCGCCCCAGCCCGGCTTCACCTCGTCGATGACCTGGCGCAGGAAGCGCGCGCCCTTGACGAACATGGGGGCGCTGAGGTTCTCGAACACCGCGCGGCTCACCGGCACGGGCTCGATGCGCGAGCGCACCTCGTTCATCAGCGCGTTGCCCGTGTCCTTGTTGCGGTAGTAGCGGCGCCGGTACAGGCCCACCAGCTCGATGGAGCGGCTGGCGTAGAAGGGATTCACATCACCGGAGGCCAGGTTGTAGACGCGCCGCTCCTCCACCTGCATGCAGTGCGCGGTGATGCCGATGGTGGCGCCGGCCACGTGGTCCACCGGGATGATGTCCAGGATGGCCTTGTCCCCGGCGGGGATGTTGCGGTGGCCCTTGATGCCGGCGAAGGCCAGCGGCGCCGAGGTGGTGAAGCCCTCGTTCCACCCGGGGAAGGGGAAGTGCTGGGCGGACTCGACGATGGAGGGCCGGACGATGGCGTAGCGCAGGCCCGGCGTGCTGGCCATCACCTGCTCGCCCAGGCTCTTGGTGTACGTGTACGTGTTGGGCCAGCCCCAGTGCTGCGCGCGCTCCATGCCGGCGCGCACCAGCTCGCCGGTGAGCCACAGCTTGCGCTCGCGGCCCATGGCCAGCCGCAGCGTCTTCTCGTCCGTGGCGTCGCGGCCCTCCTGCTCCAGCCGGTCCAACGCCTTCTTGCGGAAGATGGACGCCAGGGCCTTGTCATCCGCCTGCTCGCGCAGCCGGGCGACGATCTTCTCCGCGTCCGTCAGCTCCTGCTCCAGGCTGAAGTCGCGCCCGTCCATGTCCTCGCGGCGCGGGAAGTAGCCCACCACCTCCTCGTCCTCGAAGACGAGCCCGCTGCGGTTGCCCGCCACGAAGGCCGTGGACATGTGGATGAGGGGCACGTTCCACTTGAGCGCCAGCTCCACGGTGTACTTCACGCCGTGGGTGTTGACGTTGAGGCCCACCTCCAGCGACGGGTTGAAGGACACCAGGCCCGCGCAGTTGATGATGGCGTGCACCTTGCCGGTGAGCGCATCGGCCTGCTCCAGGGTGAGGCCCATCAGGGGGTCGGTGATGTCGCCGTCGAGCACCTCCACCTTGCGGCGGATGAACTCGATGGCGCCCTCCTCGCCATAGGTGTCGCGCAGCGGCTGGAAGGGCTCGCTGGTGGCCACCTTGTCGTAGAAGCGCCGCTCGGCGGACGGGGCACTGCCCTTGCGCACCAGCACATAGAGCTTGTCCAGCGTCTCGCCGTAGCGCGACAGGAGCATGGACAGGGTGACCTTGCCCACGAAGCCGGTGGAGCCCGCGAACAGCAGGCGCTTGCCGGTGAAGACCTCGGTGACGTTCAGCTCGGAAACACTCATCGTGGGGAGCCCAGGGGGGTTACTTCACGTCGACCATGACGGTGGGGGCGATGCGCAGCAGGCTGATGCTGGCCGAGCGGCCCATGAAGCCGCGCGCCTCCTCGATGGCCTCGGTGAGGGTGTCGGTGCGGTCCCAGCCGAGCAGGGCCGGGACGTGGTTGTTCTCTCCACCCGCGAGGATGACCTTGCCCACGTGCTGACGGCCGTTCTCGCCCCAGTACCACATGTAGAGCGGGTGCACGCCGTGGTAGGCGTTGCCCTTGCGGTACAGGTGCACGTAGCTGGGGTTCTCCGCGAACTCGCGCTCGTACTTCTGCTCGATCTGCACGGCGTCGCGCGTCTCGGGCAGCACGCGGTTGAAGAACTCGATGTAGCTGGGGTGCTGGACCGGGTCGAACTCGTCGAAGGCCGGGTGGGTGAGGATGAGCACGCCACCCTTCTTCACCAGCGGCACGCCGCGGTTGAGGTTGAAGAAGTAGCCCAGCCCCATCACCTGCACCAGCAGCGGGTTGAGGATGGAGTTGACGCTGTAGGGCGAGATGAACGGGATGGGGAAGATGACGATGTCGCTCTGCCCCTGCACCGGCACCACGTACTGCTGCCAGCTCTTCTCCAGCGTCTTGGCGTGGGTTGGCTCGGTGGCGCCGGCGAACACGCCCGTCACGTCATAGGGCGCGGGGATGGAGTTGAGCACCTTGCGCGCCGCCGCCCGCGGCAGCTTGGAGAGCGCGTAGCGCATGGCCTGGAACTTCAGCCGGTCTCCCTCGGTGTAGTCCTCCTCCTTCTTGTGGAGGAAGTCCACGCCGGGGCCGAACATGCGGTTGTTCAGCGACGTCTCGATGTGGAACACCTTGAGGTGCTTGTCGATGGCCTTGCCGATGCGCTCGTTGCGCCGGTACAGCTCGCTGCGGCTCGGCTCCATGTAGCTTTCCGAGGAGCGGATCGTCTTCGGGTTGTGGTGCGCCCGGAGGCCAGCGTAGTTCGTCACGCCGGTGCCCATGGACTTGTGCCCGCCATTCATGGGCACGAAGTTCACGTTCACGTAGACGATGAGGTCGCTCTCGGCCACGCGCCGGTTGACGGCCACCACGTGGGTGCCGCAGGGCGTGCGCTCCAGCTCCACCATGCCGTCTGGATCCTCGGCGTCATGGTTGTAGTAGCGGTCCGGGTAGAAGGCGTCGTGGATCTTCTGGCCCACCATGCGCCGCATCTCGCCCTCCGTCATGCGGCGGTGCAGGGCGTTGGCGATGACCAGGTGGACGTCATCCACGCCCGAGTCGGCGCACAGCTCCAGCACCACCTCGAGGATGGACTGGCGCACGTCCGGCGTCGCCATGGGCGGCAGCGGCACGGAGATGTCGTCGATGACGCAGGTGAGCCGCATGCCCGGGCGGAGCAGGGCGTGCAGGGGCTCCATGTCCTCGGGGTGGTTGATGGCCCAGCGGATGGCGGCCTTGACGTTGGGCACACCGGCCAGGGGCGGGCGGGGGAAGATGACCCGGGTGCCCACGGGCAGGTCCTCGAGGAGGAAGTTCTCCCCGTAGAAGAGCGCCCGCGGGGGGCTGCCCTTCTCGGTGATGACCACCTGGCTTTCCTCGTCGTAGAGCTTCTGGAGCGTCTTGAGCGGGCGCATGTCGTACGGAACTTTCGGTTACTTGAGGTCGAGGATGGGCCAGTTGTAGGCCCGGGCGATGGAACGCAGGCGCATGTCCGGATTGACGGCGGTGGGGCGGCCCACCACGGACAACATGGCGTAATCGGAAGCGCTGTCGGAGTAGCCGTGGCACTGGTCCAGCGCCAGGCCCTCCCGGACACAATAGGAGCGGATGGCGTTGGCCTTGTTCGCCCCCTCGATGATGGGGGGGATGACCTTGCCGGTGGCCTTGCCGCCCACGAACTGCATCTTGTTGGCGATCATGTCGTCGGCGCCCAGGTAGCGGGCGAGCGGGCGCATGCTGAAGTCCAGCGCTCCGGTGACGAGCACGATGCGGCAGCCGACGCGGCGCGCTTGGTCGATGAGGTCGCGCGTCTGCTCGTAGATGGCCGGCTTGAGGACGTCCTCGAACATGTCCTCGGCCACGGAGATGAGGCGGTCCTCGGACAGGCCGGCGTAGTAGCGGTAGAAGAACTCGTTGAACGTCTTCCGGTCCAACGCATCCATGGCCGCGAAGAGGGGCACGCTGGCGGCGGTGGCCAGGGTCCTCCCAGCTATGCCCAGGAGGGAGCCCCGGTTCATGGCGTAGTAGGCGTAGACGTGGACGACGTTGGTTTTGATCAACGTCCCGTCGACATCGTAGAAGGCGGCTTTCGCGGGCATGGGCAAGGCGGGCTTCCTGACACCGGAGTCCGGCGTGTGTCAACCGCGCGATAAGGCCCGGAATTCGCCGATGCGGAGCACGGCTGGTGCGTAGCGCGCTACGCGGTGCTCCGAGGGCGATGGAGCCGCCGGGCTGGCGCACGCATCCATGGCCGCTCCAGTCGTGGCGCGCCACTGCACTCGTTGTCGATGGCAACGAGTGCAGTTGTCTTTATCCTACATAACGCGAGCCCTTCACGTTCAGCCGGGAGGCGCCTGCTCCAGGCGTTCGAAGAGGGTGCGGGCTCGGGCGAGGCCCTCCTCGGGGTTGAGCGCGAGGTACCAGTAGCGCTCCAGCTCGATGGCGCCCTGGCGCAGCTGCATCACGCCCTGCGTCTTGTGCTCGGCGATGGCCCAGTCCACCACGATGTTGTAGTCGAGCCGGTCGCGGAACCCGAACTTGCGCGTGCGGTCGAACGCGAACACGGCGCCCGGACGCACGTCCGCGAGCGGATGGCCCGGCACGCCGGTGTACGTGAAGCCCTCGGCCTCCGGGATGGGGAAGCCCTGGCGGTTCTGCTCGGCCACCTCGCGGCTGCGGGTGTGCCCGGTGGCACCGAGCACCAGCGGCCGCTCGTGCGGTGCCAGCTCCGCCACCACCTCCAGCGCGAGCAGCGCCGCGTCGCGGTGGTGCGCGTGCGTGAGTGGCAGGGGCAGCATCACGAAGACGAAGTCGTACCGCCCTTGCCGCAACCGCTCGCGCAACCGGCGGCGGATGAGCTCCGTGTCCCAGCCCTCGCCCACCGCGGCGTCCGCGGCCAGCGTGTAGCCAGGGTCCGGCTGGTCCAGGAAGACGCACTCGTGCAGCCCGAGGATGCGGGCCGCGGCCCGGAGCTCCTGCTCGCGGATGCGCGGCAGGTGGACGCGCGCCACCTCGGGATCCGTCAGCTTCAAGCCATACAGGGGCTCGGCGAGGGTGGAGGTCCGGTAGCCCCCCTCGCCCCGGGTGAAGACCACCAGGTCCACCTGCGCTCCGAGCGAGCGGGAGAGCTTGTACACGGCACCACCGAAGAGCGTCTCGTCGTCCGGGTGGGCCGTCACGAGGAGCAGCCGCGGGGGAGGGGAGTGCACCGCGCGAGCAGACAGGAGCCCCCGTGCCCGGTCAAGCGACACCCCCGGCTCCGCTCACAGCCAGCCGTGCTCCTTGTACCAGTGCGCGCTGCGGCGGAGGGAGTCGGCCACGTCCCGCGTGGCGCGGAAGCCCAGCAGCCGCTCGGCCTTGGCGCTCGAGCACGTCCAGGCCGGAACGAGGAGCTGTCGCGCGAACTTCCGGTTGAGGGCCAGACGCCGGCCCGTCACCCGCGACACCCCGTCCGCCACGGTGGCCAGCGCCGTCAGCACGGCCGGCGGCACCCGAAGTGTTCGCGGTTGGACGCCCAGCGCCTCGGCCACGAGCCCCTGCAATTCCTCCAGGGTGAGGGGCTGGGAGTGACCTATGAAGAAGGCCTGCCCGAGGGCCTCGTCCCGCTCGGCGAGCAGCAGGAGCAGGTCCACCACGTCCTCCACGTCCACCAGGGTCAGCGGCCGGGGACCGCCGCCCAGCTCCAGCCGCAGGCCCCGCGCCACCAGCTTGAAGAGGACGAGGTTCTCGTGGTCCCCCGGCCCCACGATGCGCGGCGGGCGCACCACCGTCACCGGCAGCCGGTCCGCGTACGAGAAGGCGATGCGCTCGGCCTCGGCCTTGCTCTCGCCGTACCACTCGGCGGGCTGGAGCGGATCCTCTTCGATTCTGGGCCTTTCGGGCGTGGAGGGCCCCGAGGCGCCCAGCGAGCTGGCCAGCACCAGCCGGGGCCGCGTGCCGGTGGCCACCAGGGCCTCGCACACGCGCCGCGTCCCCTCGGCGTTCACGCGCATGAAGTCTTCCCGGGTGGCGGCCCGGCGGAGGCCCGCCAGGTGGAAGACCACGTCCCGTCCCCGCACGGCCCGGGCGAGGCTGGACGCGTCCGTCACGTCTCCCTCCACCCTCTCGTATTCCAACCCCACCAGACCTGAGACGTCGCTTCCGGGACGCACGAAACAGGCTGCTACATGTCCCCGCGCGAGCAGCGCGCGCACCAGCCAGGAGCCCAGAAAACCGTTCGCGCCAGTGACGAGTGTGTTCAACATGGTGTGCTTTCCCTGAGAAAACACTCTTCCCTTCCGAGGGAGAAACACTATTTTCCCTTGGGCCCTCAGAGGGAAAAATGCAGCGGAGGGCTGATTTTCGGCCTCGGGCGTGTTACGACGCGCTCGACGGCTCAGGGTGTGAACCAGCCGTGCAACGCCCCCGGACACTCGAACAGGGGGAGGAGATCCGAACGAAATGGCCGCCAAGAAGACCACCGCCGCGAAGAAGGCTCCTGCCGCGAAGAAGGCTCCCGCCGCCAAGAAGACCGCTGCCGCGGGTGGCAAGCGCAAGCCGAACGCGGCGTTCATGAAGGAGATGACGCCGTCCGCCGCCCTGGCGGAGATCGTCGGTAACAAGCCGATCCCCCGCACCCAGGTCGTCAGCAAGATCTGGGACTACATCAAGAAGAACAACCTTCAGGACGCGAAGAACAAGCGGCAGATCAACGCCGATGACAAGCTCAAGCCCATCTTCGGTGGCAAGAAGTCCGTCACCATGTTCGAGATGACGGCGCTGGTGAACAAGAACCTGACCTGAGCCGCATGACCGGATGTTCCGGCCGCTGTCCCCGGAGGGCTCGCCACCAGAGTGGCGGGCCCTCTGCACTTTCGAGGGAGCAAGCGGCTGGAGAGCGTTGGATAGCGTGCGGAAGAGCGTCTGCGTGGTGGTCATATGGGCTCGTCGGACCTACGACTGAGCCCTATGCGACTGGAAGGTTCGGCTGTGTCGGGTGGAGACGCGGGACAGGCGGGCGGAGAGGCTCTGGCTGGGAAGCTGTACGGGCGCGTGCGTGAGGAACTGCTGGCGCGGGCCACTCCGCTGTCCACCTACCGGCTGCAGCTGCACAAGGCCTTCCCCTTCACCGCGGCGCGCGAGGTGGTGCCCTACCTGGCCCGGCTGGGGGTGACGGACGTGTATTGCTCGCCCTACCTCAAGGCGAGCCCGGGCAGCACCCACGGCTATGACTGCGTGGACCACAAGCAGCTCAACCCCGAGGTGGGCTCGCCCGAGGAGCACGCGGCCTTCTGCTCCACCGTGCATGACCACGGGCTGGGCCAGGTGGTGGACGTGGTGCCCAACCACATGGGCATCGAGACTTTCAACCCGCTCTGGTTCGACGTGCTGGAGAACGGCCCGGCGTCGATGTACGCGCGCTTCTTCGACATCGACTGGAGCCCGGTGAAGGACGAGCTGGAGGGCAAGGTCCTCCTGCCGGTGCTGGGGGACCAGTACGGCGTGGTGCTCGAGCGCGGGGAGCTGAAGCTGGGTTACCGCGACGGGGCCTTCTTCATCCACTACTACGACCGGCTGTTGCCGTTGGCTCCCCGACAGTACGGGCGGGTTCTGGGGCGCGGGCTGGAGGCGCTGGAGGCCCGGCTGGGGGCCGAGCACGCGCACCTCATCGAGCTGCAGTCCATCCTCACCGCCATCAGCCACCTGCCTCCGCGCACGGAGACCGAGCGCGCCCGCGTCATCGAGCGCAGCCGGGAGAAGGAGGTCATCAAGCGCCGGCTGGCGGCGCTCGCCGGCTCCAGCCCCGAAGTGGCCGCCCACATCGAGGCCAACGTGAAGGCCTTCAACGGCACCCCGGGGGACGCGCGCTCCTTCGACGTGCTGGACGAGCTGCTGGCGGGGTGCAGCTACCGGCTGGCCCACTGGCGCGTGGCGGGGGAGGAGATCAACTACCGCCGCTTCTTCGACATCAACGGGCTGGCGGCCATCCGCGTGGAGGATCCGGACGTCTTCGCCGAGGCCCACCAGCGCATCTTCGAGTGGCTGCGCCAGGGCTGCATCACCGGGCTGCGCATCGACCACCCGGATGGCCTCTACGATCCCACGGCCTACTTCCTCAACCTGCAGGAGCAGTACTTCGTGGAGCGGGCGCGGGCCCTCTTCGACGCGGAGCACGGCCACCGGGCGGAGCTGTGGCCGGAGGTGGAGCGGCGGCTGCGCGAGCGCTGGCAGGCGGAGGCGGGGGCCCATGTGGACTCGCCGCTGCGCAAGGCGCTCTACGTGGTGGTGGAGAAGATTCAGGGCGGCCGCGAGCGCATCCCCGAGGGCTGGGCGGTGCACGGCACCACCGGCTACCGCTTCGCCAACGCGGTGGGGGGCGTCTTCGTACGGCAGGACGCCGAGGGGCCGCTGACGGACGCCTACCACCGCTTCATCGGTGAGGCGCCCCACTTCGACGAGCTGGTCTACGAGAAGAAGCGCCTCATCCTGCGCGACTTCATGTCGAGCGAGCTGAACATGCTCGCCCACCGGCTCAACCGCGTGTCGGAGATGAACCGGCGCTCGCGGGACTTCACGCTCAACAGCCTGCGGCGGGCGCTCTCGGAGTTCATCGCGCTCTTCCCCGTCTACCGCACCTACGTGGATGACTGGCGGCCGGAGCTGGACGCGCGCGACGTGCGCTACATCCGAGACACGCTGCGGCATGCCAAGGCGCGCAACGCCACCCTCAACGCCACCATCTTCGACTTCCTGGGGGACGTGCTGCTGCGGCGCTACCCGGAGCACCTGGGGCCGCACGAGCGCGCGGAGATGCTCGCCTTCGCCATGAAGGTGCAGCAGTTGACGGGCCCGGTGATGGCCAAGGGTCTGGAGGACACCGTCTTCTACGTCTACCACCGGCTCGCCTCGCTCAACGAGGTGGGCGGGGAGCCGGAGCACTTCGGCACCACGGTGGAGGTCTTCCACGAGCGCAACCAGGAGCGCGCGGCGCACTGGCCGGCGAGCATGCTCACCACCAGCACGCACGACACCAAGCGCAGCGAGGACGTGCGCGCGCGCATCAACGTCCTCTCCGAGCTGCCCGGCGAGTGGCGCCAGCGCGTGGAGCGCTGGTCCCAGCTCACGCGGACCCACCGCATGGAGCGGCCCGAGGGCCCCGCTCCCGCCCTCAACGACGAGTACCTCTTCTACCAGACGGTGGTGGGCGCCTGGCCCATGGGCCCGTCCATCTCCGCGGAGACGCTCGCGGAGCTCCGCGGCCGCGTCCGCGACTACATGCTCAAGGCCATCAAGGAGGCCAAGGTCCGCACCTCGTGGACCAACCCGGACCCCGTCTACGAGGAGGGCGTGGCGAAGTTCGTGGAGGCCTGCCTGGACGAGGACAGGAGCCGCGCCTTCCTCGAGGATCTCCAGGCCTTCAAGCGCCGCATCGAGCGGGCCGGCCAGCACAACGCGCTCGGCCAGCTGCTGCTGAAGCTGGGCTCGCCCGGGGTGGTGGACACCTACCAGGGCTGCGAGCTGTGGGATCTGTCGCTGGTGGACCCGGACAACCGCCGGCCGGTGGACTACGGCCTGCGGACCCGGCTGCTGGAGGCGCTGGACCGGGAGGCCGAGATGGACCGGCCCGGGCTGTGCTCCCGGCTGGTGGCGGACATGGACGATGGCCGCATCAAGCTCTTCGTGCTGGCCCAGACCCTGCGCCTGCGTCAGCGCCAGAAGGCCCTCTTCCGCCACGGTGGGTACCAGGCGCTCACCCTGGCGGGCCCGCGCGCCGACGCGGCGGTGGCCTTCGCCCGCGAGTACGACAAGGCCGTGGTCGTCTGCGCCGCACCGCGCTACACCCTCTCCGCCCTGGAGTCCCCCGGGGGCCTCGCGGGGGCTTATGAAGAAACGTCCCTGGATCTGCCCGAGTCCTATGCGAGCATGACGTTCCGGGACGTATTCACCGGCCGGGAAGTGCGGCCGGGGCGACGGGCGGGTGGCGCGGTGCTGCCCCTCGCGCCGCTACTGGCGGGCTTCCCGCTGGTGCTGCTGGAGAGGAGCGATGGATGAAACGGGCGGAGGTGCTGCCAGGCAAGCCGTATCCCCTGGGCGCCACGTACCTTGGTAACGGAGTCAACTTCGCCGTCTTCAGCGAGCATGCGCGGAAGATCGAAGTGTGCCTCTTCGATCCGGACAACCCCGCGCGCGAGCTGCGCCGCTACGTGCTGCCCGAGCAGACGCAGCACGTGTGGCACGGCTTCATTCCGGGGCTGCAGACGGGCACCCTCTACGGCTTCCGTGCCCACGGCGCCTACGAGCCCCGGCGCGGCATGCGCTTCAACCCGCACAAGCTGCTGGTGGACCCGTACGCGCGCGCCCTGCACGGCCAGGTGGACTTCTCCGCTCCCGTCTACGCCTACGAGCTGGGCGAAGAGCAGCAGGATCTCGCCTTCGACATCCGCGACAGCGCCGCGGGCGTCCCCAAGTCCGTGGTGATCACCGACGACTTCGACTGGGAGGGAGACAGCGCTCCCGCGGTGCCCCTGCACCGCTCGCTCATCTACGAGGCCCACGTGAAGGGCCTCACGAAGCTCCACCCCGACATCCCCGAGCACCTGCGCGGCACCTACGCGGCCCTGGGCCACCCGGCCATCATCGAGCACATGCGCAAGCTGGGCGTCACCGCGCTGGAGCTGCTCCCCATCCACACGCACGTGGACGAGCCCTTCCTCGTCAACAAGGGCTTCACCAACTACTGGGGCTACAGCTCCCTGGGCTACTTCTCGCCGGATGCGCGCTTCAGCGCCTCGGGCTCGCGCGGCGGCCAGGTCGCCGAGTTCAAGTCCATGGTGAAGGCGCTCCACCGCGCCGGCATCGAGGTCCTCCTCGACGTCGTCTACAACCACACCTGCGAGGGCAACCACCTCGGGCCCACCCTGTCCTTCAAGGGCCTGGACAACACCGCCTACTACCGGCTGCTGGAGAAGGATCCGCGCTACTACCAGGACTTCACCGGCACCGGGAACTCGTGGAACGCCACCCACCCGTACGCGCTCAAGCTCGTCATGGACTCCTTGCGCTACTGGGTGGAGGTGATGCACGTGGACGGCTTCCGCTTCGACCTGGCCACCACCCTGGGCCGCGACCGGCACGGCTACGACACCCGCGCCGCCTTCTTCCAGATGGTGCACCAGGATCCGGTGCTCAGCCGGGTGAAGCTCATCGCCGAGCCCTGGGACGTGGGCGACTTCGGCTACCAGGTGGGCAACTTCCCCGTCCTCTGGAGCGAGTGGAACGGCAAGTACCGCGACACCATCCGCCGCTACTGGAAGGGCGATGACCGGCAGGCCGCGGAGATCGGCTACCGGCTCACCGGCTCCTCGGACCTGTACGCGCTCAGCGGCCGCAAGCCCACCGCCAGCGTCAACTTCATCACCGCCCACGACGGCTTCACCCTGCACGACCTCGTCACCTACAGCCAGAAGCACAACGAGGCCAACCTGGAGGAGAACCGGGACGGGGCCAACGACAACCACTCGTGGAACTGCGGCGTGGAGGGCGAGACGAAGGACCCGGAGGTCAACGCCCTGCGCGAGCAGCAGAAGCGCAACTTCCTGGCCACGCTCTTCCTGTCCCAGGGCGTGCCCATGCTGCTGGCCGGCGACGAGATGGGCCGCACCCAGAAGGGCAACAACAACGCCTACTGCCAGGACAACGAGCTGTCCTGGGTGGACTGGAACCTCACCGAGTCCCAGCGCAAGCTGCTCGACTTCACCATCCAGCTCAGCCGCCTGCGCCGCGAGCAGCCCGTGCTCACCAAGCGCAAGTTCTTCCGCGGCTCACGCCTGTGGGACAGCGAGCTCAAGGACCTGGCCTGGTTCCGTCCGGACGGCCAGGAGATGAAGAAGGAGGATTGGGAGAAGCCCTATGTGCGCTCCGTGTCCTTCCTGCTGGGCGGTGATGCCATCGTCACCCCGGATGACGAGGGCACCCGCATCGTCGGTGACACGCTCCTGGTGCTGATGAACGCCCACCACGAGCCCATCACCTTCCAGCTCCCGGCCATCGAATGGGGCGCGGACTGGGAAGAGGTGGTGGACACCGGCGAGTCGCGCGTCACGCTGCACACGCATACCCCCGCGGGCGGCTCGGTGATGGTGGCCGGCCGCGCCCTGGTGGTGCTGCGCCGCCCGGCCACGGACGAGGCGTTTCGGCGGGAGTAGGACGGTAGACCTTCAAGGTTGTCGGGGCAGGGGAACACACTCGTGAATACTCAAAGCGCGCTCTGGATCGGCTTCAACCTCTTCGTCGTCGCCATGCTGGCGCTCGACCTGGGGGTCTTCCACCGCAAGGAGCACGCGGTGTCCCCGAAGGAGGCCGGGGCCTGGACGGGCGTGTGGATCACCATCAGCCTGCTCTTCTGCGGCGGCCTGTTCTACTTCGGCTACTGGAACCGCGAGCAGGCGCTGCAGTGGGTGACGGCCTACGTCGTCGAGTACTCGCTCTCCGTCGACAACCTCTTCGTCTTCCTGATGGTGTTCTCCTACTTCCGGGTGGTGCCGGAGGTGCAGCACCGGGTGCTCTTCTGGGGCATCGTCGGCGCCTTCATCATGCGCGCGGTGCTCATCATCACCGGCACCGCGCTCGTCCAGCGCTTCCACTGGCTGCTCTATCTCTTCGGCGCCTTCCTCGTCTTCACCGCGGTGAAGATGGCCCTCTCCAAGGATGACGACGCCGCCGACCCCGAGCAGACGCTCATCGTCCGCATGGCCCGGCGCATGCTCCCGGTGGCCCGCCAGGGCGATGCCAGCAGCTTCTTCACCGTGGAGGACGGCCGGCGCAAGGTGACGCCGCTTTTCCTGGTGCTGCTGGTGGTGGAGGCCACGGACCTGCTCTTCGCCCTGGACTCCATCCCCGCCGTGCTTGGCATCAGCCAGGACGCCTTCATCGTCTACACGTCCAACGTGTGCGCCATCCTCGGCCTGCGCTCGCTCTTCTTCGTGGTGTCGAGCCTGATGGACAAGTTCCACCTGCTGAAGATGGGCCTGGCCGTCATCCTCGGCTTCGTGGGCACGAAGATGCTCATCGTCTACTTCGGCATCCACGTCTCCATCGGCGTGTCGCTGGGCGTCATCGGCGGGGTGTTGCTGGCCTCCATCGTGGCCTCGCTCATCTGGCCGAAGGCCGCCGAGGAGCCCGGAGTGCCGCCGGACGTGACAGGTCCCAGAAGGGATCGGGAAGAGGCCGGGCACTGAGCCCCTGATTGGCCGGTGCGTTTGGCTTGCGTCCGGGCGGCGGGCCAGCCAATTGTGTGGCATGTCCTCCGTTACCACCGAAGGCGTCCGTGTCACCGTGAAGCCCACGTTCTGGCCGGAGCGCAGCGCCCCCGATTCCCACCAGTACGCCTTCATGTACACGGTGGAGATCCTCAACGTGGGCGGCGAGCCCGCTCAGCTGCGCAGCCGCCATTGGATCATCACCGACGCCACGGGGAAGGTGGAGGAGGTGAAGGGCGATGGGGTCGTCGGCAAGCAGCCGCGCCTGGCCCCCGGGGAGCGCTTCGAGTACACGAGCTGGGCCCAGCTCCGCACGCCGTTCGGCTCCATGAGGGGCTCTTATACGATGGAGCGCCCGGACGGCCGCCAGTTCGAGGCCCGCATCGGCGAATTCGCCCTCACACAACCCCATTCCCTGCACTGACCCGTCATGGCACGCAAGGGACTGCTCCTCGTCAACCTGGGCACGCCGGATGCCCCCGAAACCGGCCCCGTCCGCCGCTACCTGCGCGAGTTCCTCAGCGATCCGCGGGTGCTGGACATCCACCCCGTGGGCCGCTGGCTGCTGCTCCACCTCATCATCCTGCCGTTCCGCTCGCCCAAGAGCGCGCACGCCTACCGCACCATCTGGATGGAGCAGGGCTCGCCGCTGCTGGTGCACTCCAAGGCCCTGACGGCGGCGGTGGCCGGGCGGCTCTCCGGCGAGTACGAGGTGGAGCTGGGCATGCGCTACGGCAACCCGTCCCTGCCGGACGCGGTGGCGCGGCTGCGGGCCAAGGGCGTCACGGAGTTCACCGTGCTGCCCCTCTATCCGCAGGAGGCCGCGTCCTCCTCGGCTTCGTCCCTGGCGCGCACCTACGAGGTGCTGTCGCAGCCCTGGGACGTGCCCAACGTGCGCGCGGTGCCGGCCTTCCACTCGCACCCGGCCTTCCTGGACGCCTTCACCGAGGTGGCGCGCCCCGTCATCTCCGGCATGCGGGCGGACCACGTCCTCTTCAGCTTCCACGGCGTGCCCGAGCGCCACGTCCGCAAGAGCGATCCCTCCGGCCGGCACTGTCTGGCCTCGCAGGGGTGCTGTGACGTGCTCACCGACGCCAACCGCCACTGCTACCGGGCCCAGTGCTTCGCCACGGCGCGGGGGCTGGCCAGCCGGTTGGGGCTGGCACCTGAGGGCTGGAGCGTGTCCTTCCAGTCCCGGCTGGGGCGCACGCCCTGGGTGAAGCCGTACACGGACGTGGTGCTGCCGGAGCTGGCCGCGCGCGGGGTGAAGCGCCTGGCGGTGATGTGCCCGGCCTTCGTCGCCGACTGCCTGGAGACGGTGGAAGAGGTGGCCATCCGCGGGCGCGAGCAGTTCCTCGCGAGCGGGGGAGAGGAGCTCAACCTCGTCCCCTCGCTCAACGCCCACCCCGCCTGGGTGGACGCCGTGGTGCGGCTGGTGCGCGAGTCGGAGGCGGCGGCTACTTCTTCGCCTGCGGCTGCAGCAGCTCCGCAGGCACCGAGTCGAGTGGGGTGAGGCGCAGCGTGCGCTCGCCATCGGCCGTGCCGGGCAGGGTGGTGCCCTCGGTGCGCGTGGTGAGCGTGGCCTCCCAGGAGCGCCAGCGGCCCGCCTTCACGAGGAACTCGCCCCGGCCCTTCACCCGCATCTCGGCGAGGGCGGACTGCTCGCCCTTGGGGGTCTCGTCACCGTCCTCGTGGTCCTCGTGGGCCGCGTGCTTCTTGGGCCGCATCGCCTCCTGCACCGAGGGGCGGGGCGCGCGCAGCGCTCCGGAGAGGCTCTCGGACAGGTCGTACTCGAGCGTCGCCACCTGCTCCCCGTTCTCGCCGGGGGTGAGCGCGGTGAGCTTCACCTGGTTGCGCCGCTCGGCCTTCTTCTCGACGAAGCCCGGCACGGAGCCCAGGTCCACCAGATCCGTCCCCAGCGCCCAGGTGGCCTCCGGGCCCACGGGGTCTCTCGGCAGCTCCAGCACCAGCACCGCCGTGTTGCGCAGCGGCCCGGTCAGCCCGTCCATCACGAAGCCGCGCTCGCTCATGGTGCCCTGGTCCGCCTCGCCCGCGCCCTGCGGGACGATGCGGAAGGCGTAGTCCCCCGACTCGGTCTTCTGGAGGACGAAGATGGCGTCCGTCTGGCTCGGGCCCGCCGAGGCCGGAGCCTCCTTGTCCTTCTTGCCCTTCTTGCCCTTGGCGGGGGCTGGCGCGGACCCGGAGCCGGTGGTGGTGAGGCGGAAGGCGGTGGGCGCGTCGAGCTTCCAGCGCAGCACCACCTTGGAGGGGTCCGGCGGCGGCTCGGCGGCGGCCGGCTTGGGGGCCTCGGCCTGCTTCGCCGGTTCGGCGGGCATGTCCGCCGGGCGGGGGATGGGGGTCATCTCGCCGACGGGCTCATCCTTACAGGCGGAGGTCAGGCAGAGGGCGGCGAGCAGGCCGAGGGTGCGCCGGTTCAAGACATGGCTCCTGGTCATGGAAGCAGGGGGGCTGCGGACTTCTGTGTTCAGGAGTCTACGGCAGGCGGACCGCCGGGTGCACGTCAGCTGTGGCCGGGACGCCGGGGACACCGCCGCACCGCGTCAGGAGCGGGGAGCGGCAGCGCGGGACAGCCGGTCCCTCACGGCGATGCCCAGGCCCTCGGCGCGCGGCAGGCAGGCGACCAGCACGTCATGGCCCTGCTCATCTGCCTCGCGCAGCCGGGTGTAGAGGGCACGCGCGGCGCCGGCCGGATCCTCCGGCACGTCGTAGCGGGGGACGCCCGGGGGCAGCATGAGGCTCGGAGGGCCCAGCACCCCCACGTTGTGTCCCCGGGCGCGCAGGGACGTCACGCGGGAGGCCACGTCCGCGGGCTCGGAGAGCACCACCCCGGCCCGGGGCGCGTAGTGGGAGGCGAGGCTGCCCGAGACGCGCACCGTGGCCGAGGTCCGCACCGGCACCTTGCGCCCGAGGACGCGCTCGAGCTCCTCCACCGCGAGGCCCCCGGGGCGCAGCACCGCCGGCTCCTTGCCGCTCAAGTCGACGATGGTGGACTCCACGCCCACCGTGCACGGGCCCCCGTCGAGGATGAGGTCCACCTCGTCCCCCAGGTCCGCCCGCACGTGCTCGGCCGTGGTGGGGCTCACCCGGCCGAAGCGGTTGGCGCTCGGCGCGGCCACCCCTCCGCCCAGGGCCTCCAGCACCGCCAGGGCCACGGGGTGGTTGGGGACGCGAAGGGCCACCGTGTCCTGGCCTCCCGTCACCGCGTCCGTGGCGCGCGGGGTGCGCGGCAGCACGAGCGTGAGGGGCCCCGGCCAGAAGGCCTCCGCGAGCCGCCAGGCCTCCTCGGGGACGTGGCGGGCCCAGGAGGGCAGCTCCGCGGCTCGGGCCACGTGGACGATGAGGGGGTGGGTGGCGGGGCGCCCCTTGATGGCGAAGACGCGGCGCACGGCCAGCTCGTCCTCACAATTGGCCGCCAGTCCGTAGACGGTCTCGGTGGGCAGGGCGATGACGCCGCCGTGCCGGAGGGTTTCCACTGCCCGCGTGAGGATGTCCGGGGTAAGCATACCTGTCGGGCGCAATCTGGCTCCCGGAGGGGACAATGGGCAAGTCACAGGTGTTCGAGGCGCGCAGTGAGATGCCCGTGGGCGCCGGGGAAGTGTTCGCCTGGCATGCCCGCGAGGGAGCATTCCAGCGCCTGACACCCCCCTGGGAGCCAGTCGAGGTGGTGGAGCACCAGGGGGACGGCATCCGCGAGGGCGCCCGGGTGGTGCTGCGCATGAAGATGGGGCCGGTGCCGCTGCGCTGGGTGGCGCGGCACACCCGCTACATCCCCGGCTCGCTCTTCCAGGACACGCAGGAGTCGGGGCTCTTCGCCCGGTGGGTGCACACCCATCGCATGTGGGACGAGCCCGCGGGCGGCGGGGTGCTGGAGGACGAGGTGGAGTACGCGCTGCCGGTGGGCGTGCTCGGGAGGATGGCGGGCGGGGGCTACACGCGGCGGCGGCTGGAGCGGATGTTCGCCTACCGCCACGCGGTGACGCGCGAGGATCTGCGGCGCCATGCGGCCTTCGCCGGGCAGCCGCCGCTGACGGTGGCGGTGAGCGGCGCGTCGGGGCTGGTGGGCGGCGCGCTGGTGCCCTTCCTCACGACGGGCGGCCACCGGGTGCGGAGGCTGGTGCGGGGTCGGCCCCAGGCGGGGGACATCGCCTGGGCCCCGGGCAAGGGCGAGATGGACATGGTGGCGCTGGAGGGGGTGGACGCGGTGGTGCACCTGGCCGGAGCGCCCATCGCCGAGGGGCGCTGGACGGAGGAGCGCAAGGAGCTCATCCGCCGCAGCCGCGTGGAGGGCACCCGGGTGTTGTGCGAGTCGCTCGCGCGGCTGGCGCGTCCGCCGAAGGTGCTGGTGAGCGCATCGGCGATGGGCTTCTACGGCAGCCGGGGCGACGAGGTGCTCACCGAGTCCAGTCCGCCCGGAGAGGGCTTCCTCGCGGACGTGACGCGCGAGTGGGAAGCGGCCACCGCCCCGGCGGAGGAGGCCGGCATCCGCGTGGTACACCTGCGCCTGGGCGTGGTGCTGGGGGGGACGGGGGGCGCGTTGGCGAAGATGCTGCCCGCCTTCCTGGCCGGAGCCGGCGGCCGCATCGGGGATGGGCGGCAGTGGATGAGCTGGGTGTCGCTGGAGGACGTCATTGGCCTCGTGCATTTCGCCCTGTTCACCCCCGTCCTGCGCGGGCCCGTCAACGCGGTGGCGCCCCACGCCGTGCGCCAGGAGGAGCTGGCCCGGACGCTCGGACAGGTGCTCTCGCGGCCGGCGGTGATGCCGCTGCCCGCCGCCGCGGTGCGGGCCGCCTTCGGAGAGATGGGCGAGGAGACGCTCCTGCTCAGCTCCCACATCCGCCCCGAGGTGGCCGAGCGCCAGGGCTTCACCTTCCTCCACCCCACGCTGGAGCAGGCCCTGCGCTTCACGCTCGGCAAGACGAGCGAGGGGCCACGCTTCCGCCACGGCTGACGGAGAACGCCGCGATGATCCACGTGGAGGGGCTGACCCGGTACTACGGCGGCCACGCGGCCATCCGGGGCCTCTCCTTCCGCATCGAGCGGGGCGAGGTCATCGGCTTCCTGGGGCTCAACGGCGCGGGGAAGACGACCACCCTGAAGATTCTCGGGTGCGTGCTGCTGCCCACCTCGGGGCGGGCCGTGGTGGACGGTTACGACGTGGTGGGCCACCCGCACGAGGTGCGCCAGCGCATCGGCTTCCTCCCGGACACGCCCCCGCTCTACGACGAGATGGGGGTGGGGGAGTTCCTCGCCTTCGTGGCGAGGCTGCGCGGCGTGCCCTCGCGCGAGGTGGCCGCCCGCGTCACCGAGGCCGAGGAGAAGACGGGCCTGCGTGACGTGCACGGCGCGCCCATCTCCTCGCTGAGCCATGGCTACCGGCAGCGCGTGGGCGTGGCGCAGGCGCTCGTGCACCGGCCGGCGTTGCTGTTGCTCGACGAGCCGGGCAGCGGGCTGGATCCCCGGCAGATGGTGGAGATGCGCACGCTCATCCGGGGGCTGCGGGGCGCGGAGCAGACGGTGCTCGTCTCCAGCCACTTGCTGCCGGAGATCAGCCAGACGTGTGACCGGCTCCTGGTCATCAAGGACGGGGAACTGGTGGCGCAGGGCACCGAGGAGGAGCTGGGCCAACGGCTGGGAAGCGGGGGCTTCATCGAGGTGGAGGTGCGGGGCGGGCGGGAGCGGGTACTGGCGGCGCTCGCGGGCGTGGGGCCGGTGCGGGTGGTGGACGAGGCGGAGGGTGTGGTGACGCTCCGGGTGGAGGCGCCGGCGGAGCTGCGGCCCAGGGTGGCCCAGGCGGTGGTGGGGGCGGGCCTGGAGCTGCTGCGGCTGGACCGGGGGGCGGAGAAGCTGGAGGCGCTCTTCCTGCGGCTCACCCAGGGCGGGGAGGAGGCCGCGCCATGATGCGGACGCTGCTGATTGCCCGCCGGGAGCTCGCGGCCTACCTGCGCACCTTCCAGGGCTACCTCATCATCGCCATGGTGCTGGCGGTGGATGGGCTGATCTTCAACGCCTTCGCGCTGGGCGGGGTGAGCAAGCGCTCCTCGGAGGTGCTCTCGCTCTTCTTCCAGTTCTCCAGCGGCACCACGATGGTGGCCTCGGTCTTCATCTCCATGCGGCTGCTGGCCGAGGAGCGGCAGGCGGGCACCCTGCTGCTGCTGTACTCCTCGCCGGTGAAGGACCATGAAATCGTCCTGGGCAAGTTCCTCTCGGCACTGGCCTTCCTGGCGCTGATGACGCTGGCCACGGTGTTCATGCCGCTGCTGGTGATGGTGCACGGCAAGCTGTCCCTGGGCCACATCGCCGCCGGGTACCTGGGGCTGTTGCTGCTGGGCAGTGCGTCGCTGGCCATTGGCACGTTCGGCTCGGCGCTGGCGCGCAACCAGGTGCTGGCCGCCGTGCTCTCCGGGTGCATGCTGGTGGCGCTGCTGACGTGCTGGCTGCTGGCGCGCATCACCCAGCAACCGCTCTCGGACGTCTTCAGTGCGCTGGCGCTGTGGAACCAGCACTTCCAGCCCTTCCAGGCGGGCGTGGTGCACGTGCGCGACGTCGTCTACTACCTGCTCGTCACCTACGTGGCCCTCTTCGCCGCCACGCGGGTGCTCGAGGCGCGGAGGTGGCGATGAGCCTCCGGCCCAACCCCTGGGTGTCCGTCCTGTACGCGGTGGGCCTGCTGGCCGTCTTCCTCGGCGAGCGCGCGGCGGGCGCGGGCCCGGAGCGGCTCGTGCTGAGCGGACTGGGGCTGGGGCTGGTGGGGCTCGCGGTGGCGTGGCGCGGGGTGAGGGTGGGGCGGGCCTCGGGCGACTGGCGGGTGCTGGAGCGCTGGCTGCTCGGCCTCTTCCTGCTGGGAGGGCTCGGCCTGGCGCTCTACTTCCTCCAGGCGCGCGCGCGGGGTTCCACGGCGGTGGTGCTGGGGGCGCTCTTCCCCGCGCTGCTGGCCACCACGCTGCTACCGCTCGGGTTGGTGGAGCTGGCGGCGGCGGCCATGGCGCGAGCGCCGGTGCTGCAGTTGGGCAGGGTGCGCGCCGCGCTGGGCTCGGGGCTGGGGCTGGCCTTCGCGCTCATCTTCGCCTTCTCGTCCATGTACGTGGCCACGCAAGCGGATGTCTCGTGGGATCTGGCGTACTTCCGCACCGCGAGGCCGGGCGCCGCCACGCGACTGCTGGCACGCCGCCTCCCCGAGCCGGTGCGGGTGACGCTCTTCTTCCCCCCCGCGAACGATGTGCGGCAGGCCCTGGAGCAGTACTTCCGGGAGCTGGCGCGGGAGTCCGGGTACCTCGAGGTGGAGGTGCTGGACCAGGCGGTGGAGCGGGCCCGGGCGAAGGAGCTGGGCGTGGGGGAGAACGGCTCGGTGGTGTTCAGCCGGGGCCCTCGCCACGAGCGGCTGAAGGTGCCGCTGGAGCTGGAGCGTGCCCGGGCGCAACTGCAGCGGCTGGACGAGGACGTGTACCGGCGGCTGCGCGTGGTGTCGCGTCCCCGGCGGGTGCTGTACCTCACGGCGGGGCAGGGCGAGCGGGGCCTGCAACCGCAGCCGGCCACGGCCCTGGAGAAGGCGCGGCCCGGCCTGTCGCAGCTGGAGGAGTGGCTGCGCGTGCTGAACGTGGAGGTGCGCACGCTGGGCATGGCCGAGGGGCTGGGGACGGAGGTTCCTCGCGACGCGGCGGTGGTGGCGGTGGTGGGGCCCGAGCGGGACTTCTCCCCGGAGGCCTTCGCCTCCCTGCGCCGGTACGTGGAGCGTGGCGGGCGGCTGTGGCTCGCGCTGGAGCCGGACGGGCCCGGCCTGGAGCCGTTGCTGGAGCCGCTGGGGCTGAAGCTGCTGCGCGTGCCGCTCGCCAACGAGCTGCGCCACCTGCGGATGAGCCACCAGCAAAGCGATCGGGGCAACCTGGTGACGGCGAGCTTCTCCTCGCACGCCTCCGTGGGGACGCTGGCCTCGTTGGGCAGTGACGCGGCGATCGTCTTCACCGGCGCGGCGGCCCTGGAGTCCGTGCAGCCCCTGCCCAAGGGGGTGGTGCACGATGTCTCGGTGCGGGCGCCCGCGGAGACCTTCCAGGACACCAACCACGACTTCACCCCCGACGAGGGCGAGCCGCGGCGGGCCTGGCCCCTGGTGGTGGCGGTGCAGAAGGCCGGTGTGTCGGGGGCCTCGCCCGCGCGCGTGGTGGCCATGGGCGACTCGGACGTGATGAGCGATGCGGGCCCCCGCGCCTATGGCAACCCCTACCTGCTGATGGACACGGTGCTCTGGCTCCTCGGTGAGGAGGAGCTGGCGGGCGTGCTCTCCAACGAGGAGGACGTGCCCTTGCAGCACACCCGCCAGCAGGACGTGGTGTGGTTCTACTCGGCTGTCTTCCTGGCGCCCGCGCTGGTGCTGGGGGCGGGCTTCCTCGTGACGCGGCGGCGGAGACGGAAGGGGGCGCGATGAGGGCGCGGGGCGTGGTGCTCCAGGGCGTGCTGGCGGCGGCGGGACTGGCCGCGGCCTTCTTCGTCTGGCAGCGGGAGCCGGCCGGTGCACCCGGTGAGGTGGTGGTGCTGGATGCGCCGAAGCGGGCGCTGGCGCGTGTGCGCTACGAGGATGCGTCCGTCCAGGTGGAGCTGTTCCGCGAGGGCAATGAAGACGGCGCGCTGTGGCTGCGGCTGGGGACGAAGCCGGTGACGGCTCCTCCGAGGGAGCTGCGCGCCAACGAGACGGCGGAGCAGCTCTTCGGCCGCTTCGCGCCGCTGCGGGCCACGCGGAGCCTGGGCGTGCTGGATGCGGAGTCCCTGGCCGAGGTGGGGTTGAAGGACAGCCCCCGGAAGCTGGCGGTGACGCTGGCCAGCGGCGAGCACACCTTCACCCTGGCCGCCCCCGCGATTGGCTGGGGCAGCCCGTACCTGCGGCGCGAGACGGACGGGCACGTCTTCCTCCTCCCGCCCTCGTTGCTGCCCGACCTGGAGAACGCCGCCCACCGGCTGGTGGACCGGACGCTGCACACCTTCGGGCCTGGCGAGTACGACACCCTCACCGTTACCTCCGGGAGCACCTCGTGCACCTTCCTCGTCCGCGCGCGGGCGCAGAGGCCGGCGGAGCTCCTGCCCCGGGGAGCGCCGGACTCGCCGGATGAGCCGGCCCGCAGGTGGCACGAGCGCGTGTGGCTGCTCGCGCCAGCGCAGGCGGACTTCCTCGGCCGGGGAGAGGTGCCTCCCGGGGGCGAGCCTCGGGAGGCCTTCCGCGTGGAGTACCAGCGGGGAGCGCAGCGCATCGGCCAGCTCACGGTGGCACGCGGCGCGGGCGGCGAGTTCTACGCACGCACCGAGTACACCGCTGGCTGGGCGAAGCTGCCTCCCTGGGCGGACTCCATCGTCCTGGAAGCGGAGAAGGTGGCCGCGGGGCGCTGAGGGGCTCCGCGGCAGGTGCCGGGCGCCACGGGGCCCGTGCGGCTACGCGGCGGGCGCCACGGTGGCCAGCACGCGCTGCACCTCGCGCACCAGCGCGTCCGGCAGGCACGGCTTGGTGACGTAGGCATCGCAGCCGGCGTCCTGGGCCTCGCGCGAGTGTCCGTCCAGGGCATGGCCGGTGAGGGCCACCACGGGGATGGAGCGCGTGCGGGCATCGCTCTTGAGGCGGCGCGTGGCCTCCCAGCCATCCATCACCGGCAGGGACAGGTCCATGAGGATGACGGAGGGGTGCAGCGCGAAGGCCTTCTCCACGGCCTCCAGCCCGTTGCGCGCCTCGGCCACGCGGTAGCCGGAGTACTCGAGGTACTCCGCGTACATCTCGCGGGCATCCTGGTAGTCATCGACGATCAGGACGAGGGGCGCGGTGTCGTTGCGAGGGCTGTTCATGTCCGCCTCGTGCGTCGTGGAAGGTGCAGCGTGAACGTCGAGCCCTGCGCCACGGCGCTCTTGAGCGAGATGCGCCCATCGAGCATGGCCGCCAGCCGCCGGCAGATGGAGAGCCCCAGGCCCGTTCCGCCATAGGCGCGCGTGGGCGAGCTGTCGACCTGCTGGAAGTCCTCCCAGATCTTCTCCTGGTGGATGGGATCGATCCCGATGCCCGTGTCCTCCACGGCGATGTGCAGCGTGGCCGTGGCCACCTCGTACGAGGCCAGCACCTTGACCGAGCCCTCGTGGGTGAACTTCAGGGCGTTGGACAGGAGGTTGACGACGATCTGCTTCACCTTCTGACGATCGCTGTACACCGCGGGCAGGTTGGGATCCAACGCCGCGCTCACCGCCAGCTTCGAGCGCACGATGATCGGATCCAGCTCGGCCATGACCTCCTGGATGAGCTCGGGCAGCCGGAACTCGGACAGGTGCAGCGGCATCCGGCCCGCCTCGATGCGGGTGATGTCGAGGATCTCGTTGATGATCTCCAGCAGGTGGCGGCCGTTGGAGTCGATGCGGGTGAGGCTGCGACGCTGGGGCGTGGCGAGCTCGCCGTTGACGCCCTGCAACAGCATGTTGGTGTAGCCGAGGATGGCGTTGAGCGGCGTGCGCAGCTCATGGGACATGTTGGCCAGGAACTGCGACTTGGCGGCGCTGGCCTGCTCGAGCTGGATGGCCTGACGGCGCAGCAGCTCGTTCTGCGTGGCGAGCTCCTCGGTGGCGGCGTTCACCCGGGCGGCCAGCTCGGAGGAGGCCTCCTCGAGCCGCGCGAGCTGACGGGCCTTGTACAGGCGCGTGAGGTGGACGCCCAGGTGGCCGGCGACCCACGGCGCGTCAGGGGAGAGCACGGGCTCGGGAGCGGCCACTAGCAGCAGCCCGGGCGCGGGCGTGCCCGCGATGGCCCGGCCGAGCGACAGGGTGAAGAGGCCCTGGCTCGACAGCGGCAGCTCCGGTGGCAGCTGGCCGGGGTGGAACCAGCGCGGCTCGCTCCACTGGAGGGCTTCCACCAGCGGGTGCTTCGCGTCGTGCAGGGCGAGCGTGAAGCCCTCGGGCGTGGGCAGGCCATGCCAGGTGAGCGGCACCAGGCAGTGCGAGTCCGACTCGTCGGGCGCGAGGCACAGCACCTGGTTCACGTGGGCGTGGTGGACGAGCCACGCCACCGCAGCCTCGGCGCAGATCCTGGCATCTTCGCAACCGAGTAGCAGCTCGGCGAAGGCGAGTCGCGCCTCGGGGCCGGGCGCGGACGGCGACGGCAGGGCGGCGGTAGATGGCAAGACGCGGCGCTCCAGGGTCCTCGGGAAACAGGTCGAAGAGTTACTAGTCAGTAGAGCAGAGGATCCCCACGGTTGTGTGTCAGCTGCCCCCAATGGCCAACATCCTTGGGACCCGGGTGTTGGTTCTTGCACATCCCGAGGCTTCAGTGGAGGACAGGCAGGCAGGCGTGGACGCCCGGCTGCTCGCCCTACCGCCCCCCGGGCTCGTTCCTAGCCTTTGGGACATGGTGGAAGAGCGCACGCACAAGTCGTTGTGGACGGTGTCGGCCCCGGCGCGGCGCTACCCGGCGCTGCAGGGGGACCTCGAGGTGGACGTGGTGGTGATTGGCGGAGGGCTCGCCGGGCTCACCACGGCGTACCTGCTCAAGCAGCAGGGCAAGAAGGTGGCGGTGCTGGAGATGCACCGGCTGCTGACGGGGCAGACGGGGCAGACGACGGCGCACCTCACCGAGCTGCTGGACACGCCCTATGCGACGCTGGCCGCGGACTTCGGGGAGAAGGGCGCGCGCCTGGCGGCCGAGTCCACCCGGGCCGCCATCGAGCAGATCGCCGGGTTGGTGGAGCGGCTGCGGATTTCGTGCGGCTTCCAGCGGGTGCCGGGCTACCGCTATGCGGAGACGGAGCGGGAGGCGTGCGAGCTGGAGCGCGAGGCGTCCGCGGCGCGGCAGGCGGGGCTGATGTGCGCGCTGACGAACGAGGTGCCGCTGCCGTACCCGGTGACGCTGGCGCTGCGGGTGGAGGATCAGGCGCAGTTCCACCCGCGCGAGTACCTGCTGGCGCTCGCCGAGGGGATTCAGGGGGACGGCAGCTACGTCTTCGAGGAGACGCAGGTGACGGAGCTATACGAGGGGGTGCCGTGCCGGGTGCACACCCCGCGGGGCATCCTCACCTGCCGGGACGTGGTGGAGGCGACGACGACACCGCTCAACCGCGTCTTCCTGCACTCCAAGCTGTACGCGTACCGGACGTACGCGGTGGCGGGGCGGCTGGAGGGTCCGCTGGAGGCGGGGCTCTATTACGACAGCCAGGATCCGTATCACTACATCCGCACCCAGCGGGTGGAGGGCGTGGACTACGTCATCGTCGGAGGCGAGGACCACAAGGTGGGCTCCGAGGAGGACACGGATCGCCGCTACGAGGCGCTGGAGACGTACACGCGGCGGCGCTTCCCGGTGACGCGGATCGACTACCGCTGGTCGGGCCAGGTCATCGAGCCGGCGGACGGGCTGGCGTACATCGGACGCAACAGCAACTCGCGTCACGTCTGGGTGGCCACGGGGTTCTCGGGCACGGGCATGACGTTCGGGACGCTGTCGGGGATGATCCTGACGGACCTCATTCTGGGGAAGCAGAACCCGTACGCGGCGCTGTATGACGCGACGCGGGTGAAGCCGAAGGCGGGGGCGAAGGACTTCATCCAGGAGAACGCGGAGGTGGCCTTCCGCTTCGTGGCGGACCGGCTGGCGAAGCCGGACGTGCACGAGCTGTCCGAGGTGCAGCCGGGAGAGGGCCGCATCGTGGAGGTGGAGGGGAAGAAGGTGGCCGTCTTCCGCGAGGAGAGCGGGGCGGTACATGCGGTGAGCCCGGTGTGCACGCACGTGGGGTGCTACGTGCACTGGAACAAGGGCGAGCGCTCGTGGGATTGCCCCTGCCACGGGTCACGCTTCAGCCCGACGGGCGAGGTGCTCAACGGCCCCGCCGTGAAGCCGCTGCCGTCGAAGAAGATCCGCTGAGCCGGGGCAGCGGCCCGTAACATGGGCCGCATGAGTTCCCTGTGCTCCAGGACGATTCTCGCGCTCCTCGGCCTGCTGCTGAGCGCCTGCGCCACCTCGGCGCCCGCCATGCGCGAGGACGTCGAGGCGCCCGAGGCCGTGTCCTCCTCATGGGACGAGGCCCGCGCGGACCCGACGTGCGTGGTGCCGCTGTGCGATGAGGCGCGCTGTGCCATCTGGCGCTGCCAGGACGTGGCGCAGGGGGACGTCCACCCCGTGCTCCTGGCCCAGGCGGTGGTGCCGCAGGCGGAGACGGCGCTCCCCATGCCCCTGGGGCCGGGTCCCAGCGCGAGCCGCTGGTGGGGGCACCCGCTGGCCGAGCCCCACTCCGCGGCCCCCGTCTTCGAAATCCCCTGGCACAACTGGAAGACCCGGGAGTTGAGCGCGCGCAGGCTCTACCTCAGCCAGTGCCTCATCTCACGGGAGCCCTTCGAGAAGCACCACATCTTTCCTCAAGAAGAACGCTTGGCCAAATGGTTCGAGAGCAGGGGCATCGATATCCATGCTTACACCATTCGTGTTCCTAAAAGCTTTCATGGATGGCTGCACAGCGGAGGACCCCGGGGGGGACAATGGAATGAGGCGTGGCGGCAGTTCATGGATGAGAATCGCATTATCGCTACCGCGGAGGACATGTGGCGGTTCGCGGGCGAACTCATGACGCGGTTTGGCGTGAACGGGCCCCTCGTGCCCTACTATTGCGATTGAGCATATGGCGAGTGCACGCATACGATACTTTGTCATCAAGGAAGATAAGTCCGCGGGTTACACGGGCTTCGTTGATGCGGCGAACAAGTGGATGCTCCCTGGCATCCTCAACTGCCCTGTTTGTAAGGCTACGTGGGGAGGCGGTTTCTCGTATCCTTGCGTGGACTTGACCCCAGTGGCCGCCCTGGCCGATTTCGAAAAGGCCCGGCCCGAGCCCATCGAGGAATATGAACGGCTGTGTGAGCTGATACGTCCTCTGCTGCCCCCTGGTGCACGTTTGCAACCCGGGTCGGAGTTTGGCCCCTCCATCGGCAAGGCGCAGGGGCGCTTCGGGTCGTTCGTCATGAACTACTCCTGGATATTGATGGTGCAGCGTGAGGCACTGGAGAAGCTCCAGGCCGAGAGTCTGCGAGGACTCAAGGGCTGCCGTGTTCAAGTGCGCTTCCGTCAGCGCAACTCTCCCGAGTTGTTCGAGTTGGAAATCCTCCCCATGGGCCGCTTGCATCGGGATTGCCTGCCCCCGGATTACCAACCTCCTTGCTCGCGCTGTGGCCGGGGCTTCGTTCCGCTGCCCGATGACTTCCTGCTGGATGCCACCACGCTTCCGAGGGACATGGACTTGTTCCGGCTGGAGGACTTCTCCCAGGTGATCGTCTGCACGAAGCGCTTCGCCGACGCTAGCAAGCGCCTGGGCTTGGACGGCGTGGTCTTCCAGCCCCTGCCGGTGAAGTAGGGCGCATCAAGCCTGTTGCTGCGCGGGGCGCGCGCGGGTGGCACGATGGGCCCATGCCCGCCGCGACCGCTCGTGCCCTTCCCACCACTGACGCCCTGCCATCCGCCGACAGCCTCCTGCCCGAGGGCTTCACGCCCGCTGCGCGCAGGATGCTGGTGAAGGCGGACCCGACGCTTGGCGCGTTGATGAAGCAGGTGGGGCCCTTCCGCATGAAGGTGAATTCCATCCAGAGCCCCTTCCTGGCGCTGGCGGAGTCCATCGTCTACCAGCAGCTCACGGGGAAGGCGGCGGCCACCATCTTCGGGCGCGTCTGCGAGCGCGTGGGCAAGGGGAAGCGCTTCACGCCGGAGGCGGTGCTCGCCCATCCGGTGGAGGGCCTGCGCGAGGCGGGCCTGTCCGGCGCGAAGACGGCGGCACTGCGGGACCTGTCGGCGAAGGCGCTGGAGGGAGAAGTCCCCACGCTGGCCCGGGCGAAGCGCATGAGCGACGCCGAGCTGGTGGAGCACCTCACGAAGGTGCGTGGAATCGGGCAGTGGACGGTGGAGATGCTGCTCATCTTCCGGCTGGGCCGGCCGGACGTGCTGCCGGTGGACGATTACGGCGTCCGCAAGGGCTTCATGCGCACGTATGGCCTCGAGGAACTGCCGCGCCCGAAGGAACTCCTGGCCTACGGCGAGCGCTGGCGCCCGTGGCGCTCGGTGGCGAGCTGGTACATGTGGCGCGCGCTGGAACTGGAGAAGCCGGCTGGCTCCGGAGGAGGGAGGGCCTAAGAGGTTCCCAACGCGAATCCGTGCCATGTCCCCTCGCCCTCCGGGAGAGGGCTAGGGTGAGGGTATCGAGGATCCCAGGTTGCCCCCGTGGCTGTCCCAGGCCCGCGTCAACAACGCACGGACCTCCGCATCCGATACATCCCTGTAGCTCCCATACCCGCCTGGCACGGAGACGAAGGGCTCGGGCCGGGAGCAGCAGACGACCTCCTCGAACGCACCGTCCAGCAGGTGCAGTGCCTCCTCGGAGGCCACGGGCACAGCGGCCACCAGCGCGCGAGCCCCGGCCCTGCGCAGCAGCCCGGCGGCGCGCCGGAGCGCCACTCCCGCGACCGTGCCGTCATCCACGACCACCACCCTCCGCCCCTCGAGCGAGGCCATGGGCGCACCCGGCCGCATGGCGCGCACGCGCTGGCGGAGTTGCCGCCGGGCGCGGGAGATGGCCTGCCCGAGCGCCTCGTCGGAGAGGCCCAGCGCGTTGAGCGTGGCGTCGTGGAGCTGCAACGCCGCGGGAGATCCGAGCCACCCGAGCGTCACCTCGCGCCGGGGCGGACCCATCGCATGAAGGACGGGCTGGACGACTGCGAGGTCCAACGGCGCCCTGAGCGCCCGTGCAATCTCGAATGCCACGGGAACGCCACCGTGGGGCAGCGCGAGCACCGTGACGTCCTCGCGCCCGGCGAGGTGCGGGAGGGAGCGGGCCAGCGTCTCACCGGCCTCGGTCCGGTGGCGGAAGGGGGCATCCATCTGCGCACAACGTGCGGTGTGCGTCCAGGTGCCGCAACGCGGCGAATCCACCCGCGCGTCCATGTCACGACGCTTGCCAGCCACCTGTCCGGGAGGGAGTGCGCTCGCGCGTTGCCTCGCCGGGTGCACGTCTGTACAGTGCCCGGCCCCATGAAGCGAGAGAAGGAAGAAGGCGCTTTCACCGGCTCCCGGCGCAAGCCCTGGTCGGGTCCCCGCGGTCTCGACGCCGTCCTCCACGGATGGCGCGAGGACAGACAACTCTCGCCCAACTTCGTCCTCGACGAGGTGACGCCGGCCCGCTCCGGCTCCTACGCGCCCATTCCCGCGGAGGTGGCGCCCCAGGTGCGCGAGGCCCTCCAGCGCCGCGGCATCGAGCAGCTCTTCTCCCACCAGGCCGAGGCCTACCAGCTGGCGCGCTCCGGACGCAGCCTGGTGATCGCCACGCCGACGGCCTCGGGCAAGAGCCTCTGCTACAACCTGCCGCTGCTGGACCGTTTCGCGCGGGAGCCGGGGGCGCGCGCCCTCTACCTCTTCCCCACCAAGGCGCTCTCGCGGGATCAGGAGGAGTCGCTGCGCGTCTTCATGCGCGAGGCGGGCCTGGAGCACGGCGCCATCACCTTCGACGGGGACACGCCGGGAGACGCACGGCGCGCGGCCCGTGAGCGCAGCGGCGTGGTGCTCACCAACCCGGACATGCTGCACACGGGCATCCTCCCGCACCACGCCAACTGGGCGCGGCTCTTCTCCAACCTGCGCTACGTCGTCATCGACGAGCTGCACACGTACCGGGGCGTCTTCGGCTCGCACCTGGCCAACGTGTTGCGCCGGCTGCAGCGCGTGGCGGCCTTCCACGGCTCGTCGCCGGTGTTCGTCCTGGCCTCGGCCACCATCGGCAACCCGAAGGCGCACGCCGAGCGGATGCTGGGCCGCGAGGTGGCGCTCGTCTCCGAGAGCGGCGCGCCCGCCGGTGAGCGCCGCGTCATGGTCTACAACCCGCCGGTGGTGAACGCGGAGCTGGGCATCCGCGCCAGCTACCTCAAGAGCGCGGTGCGGCTGGTGTCGGACCTGGTGCGGGCCGAGGTGTCCACGCTGCTCTTCGGCCAGTCGCGCAACAACATCGAGGTGATGCTCAAGTACCTCCGCGACCAGTTCATCGCGGACAAGATGGACCCGAACCTCATCCAGGGCTACCGCGGCGGCTACCTGCCGGGGACGCGCCGGGCCACCGAGGCCGCCATGCGCGCCGGCGAGGTGCGCTGCGTGGTGGCCACCAACGCGCTGGAGCTGGGCATCGACATCGGCTCGCTGGACGCGGTGGTGTGCGCGGGCTACCCGGGCTCGGTGGCGGCGCTGATGCAGCGCTTCGGCCGCGCGGGACGCCGGGGCGCGGGCAGCCTCGCGCTCCTCGTCACCTCCAGCGCGCCGTTGGACCAGTACCTCGCGGGGGAGCCACGCTCGCTCACCGGCGCCCCGGTGGAGCACGCGCGCATCGATCCGGACAACGTGGAGATCCTCGTCCAGCACCTCAAGTGCGCCGCCTTCGAGCTGCCCTTCGAGGAGGGTGACACCTTCGGGGACGTGCCGGCCGAGTCCACGGCGGACGCGCTCGGCTTCCTCGCGCAGCACGAGGTGGTGCACCCCACACCGGGTGCCGAGGGCAAGAAGATGTTCCACTGGTCCGCGGACGCGTACCCGGCCAACCACGTGTCCCTGCGCAGCGTGGGCTGGGACAACGTGGTCATCATCGAGCTGGGCACGGACCGGACGCTGGCGGAGATGGACTTCCGCTCGGCGCACACGATGCTGCACGAGCAGGCCATCTACCAGCACGAGGCCGAGCAGTACCAGGTCGAGCGCTTCGACTACGAGAACCACAAGGCCTACGTGCGCAAGGTGGCGCCGGACTACTTCACGGACGCGATGACGTACGTGCGCGTCAACGTCATCCAGGAGGACCAGGGCGCCGCGATGAGCCCCTCGCTCCAGGCGGGCATGGGCGAGGTGAGCGTCATCGAGAAGGTGGTGGGGTACAAGAAGATCAAGTACCACACGCACGAGAACGTCGGTTACGGCGACGTGAACCTGCCCGAGATGCAGATGCACACCACGTCGCTCTGGCTCACCGTGCCGGAGACGGTGGTGCGCTCGCTGGGCGCGCCGAGGCCCGCCGTCATCGACGCGCTCCGGGGCATCGCCAGCGCGCTGCGGACGGTGGCCTGCGTGGGGTTGATGATCGACCCGAGAGATCTGGGCAAGACGCTCGGGAGCAAGGACGACGCGGACGGGCCGCCGCGCAAGGACGGCGGCGTGGGCTTCGACCCGACCATCTTCCTCTACGACAACATCCCCGGCGGGGTGGGGCTGGCCGCGCGCCTGTTCGACCAGCGCGATGAGCTGTTGCGGCGCGCCCGGCGGCTGCTCGAGTCGTGCGGCTGCGAGGACGGGTGCCCCGCGTGCATCGGTCCGGCCGCGGGCGCCATGCCGGGGAGCGCGCCGGTGGATGCCCACCCGCGCAAGCGGCTCGGTCTGGAAATCCTTTCGGCCCTCGGGGTCGTGGCCCTGCAGTAGGCGAGGTGCGCCGTGGACTTGAAACGCAAGCTGTCCCGGCTTGGCGGCATCGGTCCCGGCGGCAAGCCGGGGGCGAAGCCGTCTCCCGCTCCGCAAGCCGCGGAGGCCGAGGTGTCCGCCGCTCCCCCGGTGGAGGTGCCTCCCGCGCCGGTGGAAGCCCCCGCCACGGCGGAGCCCCGGAAGGAGCTGGATCCGCGCATCGTCGCGCTGCGAAGGATGCTCGGCGACTGGGCCGAGCGTCAGGGCGCGGCGGTGGCGCGCAGGGGCCCCTCCACGGCACCGCGTCCGGGTCCCCTGCCCGTGGAATCCCGGACGACACCGCACGGCCTCATCCACGTCTCCGAGCGCCTGCTCCCACCAGACCACTCCCACGGCAACGCCCCGCTCGCGGAGGCCCTGGACGTGGAGTCGCCGCTGGTGGCGAGCCTCGCGCTGCAGCCGGGGCTGGCGGGCGTGGACTTCCAGCGGATGCTCTTCCTGGACACGGAGACGACGGGGCTCGCGGGAGGCACGGGCACCGTGCCCTTCCTGGTGGGCCTGGCGTGGTTCGAGGGCCGCTCGCTCCGGGTGCATCAGCTCTTCCTCAACAAGCTGGGCGAGGAGGCGCCGATGCTGCGGGCGCTGGCCGCGCGCATGGCCGAGTCCTCCTGCCTGGTGACGTTCAACGGCAAGAGCTTCGACTGGCCGCTGCTGCGCACGCGCTTCGTGCTCAACCGCGTGAAGCCGCCCGCGGAGCTGCCGCACCTGGACCTGCTGCACTGCGCGCGCCGTGTCTTCAAGTACCGCGGCTCCGGGACGCGGCTGGTGCACCTGGAGGAGCAGGTGCTCGGCTACCACCGGGTGGGGGACGTGGACGGCTCGCTGATTCCGGACCTCTACTTCCGCTTCCTGCGGGGCGCGGACGGCTCGGCGCTGACTCCGGTGCTGGAGCACAACGCGAACGACCTGCTGCTGCTGGCGGCGCTGCTGGGCATGCTGGGGCGGCGCTTCCGGGCCAGCGGCGCCGAGGGCGAGGACCCGCGCGACTTGCTGGGCTTCGCGGGTGTGGCGCTCCGGGCGCGGGATTACGAGCGGGCCCACGCCTTCGCCCGGGCCGCCGCAGCGGGAGACACGGGCGCGGTGGGTGCCGAGGCGCTCGCGATGGCCTCCCGCCTGTCGCGCCGGGTGGGGGATGACCGGACGGCGGTGGCGAACCTGCAGCGGGCACTCGCCTCGGCGCGGGCGGACCAAGTGGCGCCCCTGCACCTGTCGCTGGCCAAGCTGTACGAGCACGGCCTCAAGGACCTTCCGCGCGCCCTGCACCACGCGCGGCTCGCCGCCCCCGCCGAGAGCTCCGACGCACTGCGCCGCCGCGTCGAGCGCCTGGAGCGCAAGCTTTCCCGGGGGTCACGCGAATACGCGTTGGACTTCGGCAAGTGAGCGCGAGCGGACGGAGCAATCCTCCCCGCGGACCCAATGCATTGTCAGACAGCGGGTCCTTCCATGGGACTCCGGTGCGGGATGTGCACGCGGGCACTTGAAGCAGACCTCGATACTTCCCAAGTAGGGCGCGCGTGATTCTCCCATCGGGAGACGCGGAGGGGTCTGCATGGACTGCAGAAGTGCAAGGGGCGTGCTCGTCTGGCTGTGTCTCGCGGGGGTGCTGGGGAGCTGTGCATCGGCTCCGCGCTCCTCCCCACCACCCAACGCGGGAGGCAGCGGCTCGCCAGCCGGGTTGTCGCAGCGGGAGCGCGAGGGCTTCTACCACCTGGCCCAGGGCAACGAGCATCTCTGGCTCGCCGTGCTCCGCGCGCTGCCGAGCCGGAGCACCCTGGAGGGGCGGGTGTCCGGGTTCCAGTCCTTCCTCGACGAGCCCGAGCGCTTCGGCCTGTTGTCGGACCCGGACAGCCCCGAGGGGTTGCCAGTGGGCGTAGCGCTCGTGCCCGCCACCGAGCGCCATCCCGTGGCGCGCGTGGGCATCAACTGCGCCGCCTGCCACGTTGGCGAGTTCCACTACCGCGACGCGAAGGTGCGGGTGGATGGCGCGCCGAGCCTCCTCAACATGGACGACTTCAACCGGGAGGCGGTCGAGGTGCTGTCCAGGACGCTCATGGATCGGACCCAGCTCCTGGCCTTCCTCGAGCGGCTGGCCGTGTACCTGCCTGAGCAGACGCGGGGGGGCAGGCCGCCGCGCCTGGAGGCGGTGGCGGACGCGCGGCTGCAGGAGGCCTATCCCGACACGGAGCTCACGCCGGATGGGAACTCGAGCGCGCGGGAGAAGCTCGTGGCCGAGGTGGAGTGGTACTGCGGCTCGCAGCAGCCGAGCCCGTGCGAGCCGCCAAGGCTCAAAGCCGATCCGGTGCTCCTGAGGGAGTTCGATGAGCAGCTCGGCCAATACTTCCGCGAGCAGAGCCGCAAGCAGGTGCGCACCGTCCCCGATGCCATCCGGGTGCTGCGAGGTCACCTGGTGTACTTCATGCGGCTCGGCACGCTGAAGTTCGGCGCGCAGGCGGGCCCTGGCCGGGTGGATGCCTTTGGCGTGGCGCGCGGGGTGCTCTTCGGGCCGCAGGCGGCGGGCGTGCTGGATGCGCCGGTGAGCTACCCCTGCCTCTGGGAATTCCAGACGAGCCCGTGGCTGCACTGGGACGGGAACACCAACTCCATCATGGAGCGCAACATCGGCCAGGCGCTCGGCATGGGGGCCGTCGTCGACCGGCGGACCTTCGAGTCCTCCGTCCTCCCGCGCAACCTGGCGGAGATGGAGAGGCTCTCGCGCAAGATTGTCTCGCCCGCGTGGCCGGAGGAGGTCTTCGGGGCGCTGGATGCGGGGCGCATCGAGCGCGGGCGGGGGCTCTTCGCCCAGAACTGCCAGGGCTGCCATGACAAGCCGGGCGTGATTCCCCTGGAGGCCGTGGGCACGGATGGGAACCGGGCCCGGAGCTTCGCGTCGAGGGTGGGAGACCTGGAGTTCCCCGCGGCGTTGCAGGACCTGCTCTCGCGCGTGAAGCAGCGGGCGTATGCGCGCGAGGGGCTGAGCCAGGAGGAGATCAGCCCGCTGGAGCCGGGCATCGTCTATTGGCGCGCGCCCATGGGGTACGTGTCCCGGCCACTGTCGGGCATCTGGGCGAGCCCGCCCTATCTGCACAATGGCTCGGTGCCCACGTTGTGGGACCTCTTGCAGCCCGTGGCGCGGCGCCCGGCGCGCTTCCCCCTGGGCCAGCACGAGTACGACCCGGAGAAGGTCGGTTACGTCACCGAGGTCTCCGGCACGCCCCGCTTCACCTTCGACGTGTCGATGCCCGGCAACGGCAACGGCGGGCACGAGTACGGGACCGGCCTTTCCGACGAGGAGAAGCTCGACCTGATCGAGTACCTGAAGTCGCTCTGATTCTAGGTCCGCTGTGGGAGCGCTCTTCCGCGGAAGGCGCTCGCCGTCCTGGCAATCAGGTTGAGGGTGTCGTCCACGCGTGCGAGCCAGTGCAGCAGGATGGGGGGGCTCGCCGGGCCCCGCCGGACGGTCTCCTCTCCCGCGAGGGATTGCCGGGCCTTCTCGAGCAGCGGCATCGCGGGCTCGAGCAGGGGCGCCTCCTTCCGCTCCAACGCCCGCTCGAGCGCGCGCGCATTGCTCGCGAGCCTGACCCCTGCCTGGCGGATCCACTCGCGGGCCGCCTCGTTCACCTCGGGTACCCCCTTTCCCAACGCGAGGTGCCGGACGAAGAGGACGAGCTCGGACACCGCATGCACCGTGCGCGCCGTGCGCGGGGCGAAGCGCACGAGCCTTCCGTTGAGGGGACGTGCCGCCGTTCTCAGGTCTCGCAGGCGCGCGTCGAGGGTGCGCGCCGCGTCGATCAACCGCGCCGGGTCCGATTCCTTCGAGCGGTTCACCACGGCCTCCTCCAGATAGTCGCACACGGCGGACAGGACCTGTCTGGCGGTCGCGTGGATGTGCACCGTCGTCCCCTCCGGAAGGAGGATGATGGCGATGAGCACGCCGAGGCCGGCACCGATCAGCGTCTCCTCGATGCGCAGGTAGAGGAGCCCGGGCGAGAAGAGGCCGAGCAGGCTGTAGAGGATGGAGATCAGCGTGGTGAACCAGAAGACCATCCACGCATAGGAAAGCTGTATCAGGTAGAAGCCGAAGAAGATGCACACGAAGACGCCCGCGAGCTCGACGGTGCGGTGGCCGACGACGAGCCCCGCGAGCAGCAGCCCGGCGATGACCCCCAGCAAGGTTCCGAGCACCCGCGCCCAGGCGCGCTGCAGCGTGTCTCCCAGGGTCCTCGTCCGCGTGAAGATGACGAACGTGGTGATGACGGCCCAGTACCAGCGATCGGCCGACACCGCATGGCCCACCACCATCGCGAGCACGCTCGCCACGGTGACCTGGATGGCCTGACGCGTCGCCGGATGGAGGCCCTTCTCCGCGGGCTGCTCGGGTGGACGTGTGCCCGCGGTAGCGGCTGCCGCCTGCCCTGGTGCGAGCCGGGGCGCCTTGTGCGGGAGCTGGGCGGCGGCCTCCACCAGGTCCGAGATGGAGTTGCTCAGGCGCCGCGCGTCCGCACGGCCAGGCGCGTCTTCAGGCATGCCCGACACCGAATTCCGCACGTGCTCGATGTGCTCCTGCATCAGCCGCCGGGCGGCCGGGTCTCCCTCCCGGACGAAGGTGCGTGCGGCGGCCAGGGCCTGCCGGATCTCCCGGCGTGCATCCGGCACCAGCGCATCGGACTCCACCACCTGCTGGACGGCTCCGAGCACCCGGCTGACCGCGAGCTCCAGGTCGAAGATCCGCAGCCGGAGGGCGGGCTGGCACCGGGTGAGCAGCTCCTCCACCGCGAGCGCCGAGTCATTCAGGCGATCCTGCTCCCGGCCGAGCCGGCGAAGCAGCGAGCGGGTCATCCGCGGGCGTTCGGGAAGGTCCGTGAGATTCCACAGGACGATGGCGACCGTCTTGCGGAAGGTGCGGAGGAAGCGCTGGAGGTCGAGGCGGGCCCGGTCTCGGATGAGCCCGAAGCGCACCGTGTACGCGAGGCCGATCCCCACCACGGTGGCGCCGGCGAGGGCGGGCAATTGCGCCAGTTGCGCGTGGAAGAAGAGCGCGTTGAAGAAGGCGAAGAAGCCAATCATCCCGAGCGCCAGCCCTCGGGGACCGAACCGCCGCGCGAAGGTGGCGAGGAAGATCGTCACCGCGAAGGCCGCCGCGCCGAGCAGGGGGATGCGCGAGGCGAGCGTCCCCAACACGATCGACGCCGTGGCCGGGAGGAGCATGAGCAGCGTCGTCATGCGCTGTGCCCGGGGTGAGGGGTCGGTGGCGAGCTGGGAGCCCATCATCGCCACCATGGTGCCCACCAGGGTGACGGTTGGCGGCTCGCCCAGCCAGCGGGCCAGCCGGGAGAGGAGCAGGGCGGCCAGGCCGGCACTCACGACGGCGCGCATGCCCTGCCGCAGCCGCCCGAGCGCCGGGTCGGACGTCACGAACAGGTCCCACAGGTGAGCAGGATGAAGAAGGCGCTTCAGGTCTCGCAAGCCAGTCCTCTCTTCTGGAAGAGCTTGCGGATGGGGGCGCGTACCTGCTCGCCCGGAGGCTCGTCCGTCCGGAGAGGGAGCGGCCAGGACGGTCAGCCGTGGAGGCCGAACAGCTCCGCGGTGGCATGGGCGAGCAGCGCGTCCTCCTGCTCGGTGCCCGCCGCCCGGAGGCGTGCCGTGGGCTCGTGCAGCAGCTTGTTGATGATGGCGCGCGCCATGGCCTCGACGCTCTTGCGCTGCTTGTCGGAGAGCGTCTCGCCGAGTGAGGCGAGCGTGCGCTCCGCCTCGGCCCGGGCGATGGCGTCCGCGTGCTGGCGCAGGCGGGAGAGGACGGGCACCCCGGTGCGTACGGCCCGCTCGCGCATGAAGCGGGCCACTTCCCCGGCCACCAGCGCCTCCGCCTTCCGCGCCTCCTCGGCCCGGGCCGCCGCGTTCTCCAGGACGAAGCGCTGGATGTCGTCCACGTCGAGCACGCGCACCTGCTTCATCCAGCCCACCTCGGGAGCGATGTCACGCGGCACGGCGAGGTCCACCATGACGAGCGGCCGCTTCCGCGTCTCGAGCACCGGCGCCACGTTCTCCCGGGTGAAGAGGGGCACCGGTGAGGACGTCCCGCTCACCACCACGTCCGCGGAGGCGAGCAGGGTGGACAGCTCCTCCATCGGCAGTGCGGTGCCCCCCACCTCGGTGGCCAGGGCCTGGGCGCGCGCGAGCGTGCGGTTGACCACCACCAGGCGGCCCACGCCCGCCCGCCGCAGGTGCCGCGCGGCCAGTGCCGACATCTCGCCCGCGCCCACCACCAGCACCGTCCGCTCCTCGAGCCCGTCCCACGCCCGGCTGGCGAGTGCCACGGCCGCGCTGGCCATGGACGTGGCCGCCATGCCGATGGCCGTCTCCGTGCGCACCCGCTTGGCGCACCGGAAGGCCGCCGCGAACATGCGCGACAGCTCGCCGTGCACCGTGCCCGCCGTCTGGCTGTGCTCGAGGGCGTCCTTCACCTGGCCCAGCACCTGCGCCTCGCCCAGCACCATGGAGTCCAGGCTGGAGGCCACCCGGAAGAGGTGCGTGAGCGCGGCCTCGCCCTGGTACTCGTAGAGCTGCCCGAGCACCTCCGGGCCTCCCATGCGGCCCAGCTCCTCTCGGGCCTGCTCGCGGGCCCGGTCCGCGTCCGGCGTGGCCAGGTAGAGCTCCACCCGGTTGCAGGTGGAGATGAGCAGGGCCTCGGCGGAGCTCTGCCCGAGCCGCCGCAGCAGCTCTACCTGCTGCTCCCCGGGCAGGGCCAGCCGCTCGCGCACCGTCAGCGGCGCCGTCCGGTAGGACAGCCCGATGCACAGCAACTCCGCCGTCTTCGACGACGAATGGCCAGGCTCGCGTGCGTTCATGGTCCGTCCTGCTCCGGGTACAAGAAGAAGAAAAAGAGGGGGGCCCCCTCGTATGTGGGGGCCCCCGCTCAGGGGATTACGCCGCCGGGGCCACCGCGGGAGCCGGGGCCGCCACGGGCCTCAACGGGACGCCGGCGAACTTCAGCAGGTCGGCCATGAGGAACTTGCCCTCGGCGTTGGCGAGCTCCGGCTTCCAGTTCGGGTTGGCGTTGAGGAACGAGAACCGGTCACCCCGGAGCACGCCGATGAACACCTCCGCCACGATTTGCGCGCCCACGGGCCCGAGCCGCCTGCCCTCGTTGTCCTTCTCCAGCTCCGACTCCTTGAGGATGTAGTACCAGGGCGGGCTGGAGCTCTCGAACCCGGCCCCGAACTGCTTCAGCTCATCGAGCTTCAGTGGCTTGATGCCCAGGCGCTTCGCCATGGCCTGGCCCGAGGGGAGCCGGAGGGCCAGGCTCCGCAGCAGGTTGCGTTGAGCGAGCGACTCGGGATTGATGATCGTCCCCACCCCATCTCCACCCAACTGGCCCGGCGCCCCGCCGAGCAGTCCGAAGAGCGCGCTCGACAGCCGGGAGTCGATGCGTTTGCCGGGGGTGGGGGCGGGCACGCTGGCGTCCGCGAGTCCTTCGAAGAACCGCGCCCACTCCACGAACCGCCGGGCGGCGCGCTTGCCTCCGCGCAGATCGGCCGGATCCGCTTCGTTCGCCAGGGTGTTGTTGAAGATGGCCGTGGCGAAGCCGCCGTTGACCCGGTAGGCGGGGCGCACCTGGCTGTGCCCGAAGCGGTAGGCGGCGACCGAGAACTCCACCGGGATGAAGGGCTCGTTCCGCCACCGGAAGATGCGCTCGCGCGGGCGATCGTCCAGCACGTTGTTCAACACCGTCTGCCCGACGATCCTCGGCAGGAAGTCATGGAGGATGATCCACTGGTAGTGCCAGCGCACCATCCGCTGGGCCTGCTCGAAGACCTGAGAGCCGGTGACGCCCTTGCCGCGCAGGTGATCGACGATGGCGTTGTGGAACTTGAGCATGGCCACGTGGAACTGCGAGACGATGGTGTTCTCGTCGTTGCGCGGATCCGCGATGAGCGCGGTGTTCTGGCTGTTGCGCGGCATGTCATCGTTGGTGTCGGGACCGCCGAGCTTCTCGATGAGGAACTTCGCCGGATCATTGACGTCATAGAGGTGGCGCGACACCCGAGGGCCGGCGCCATACACGTTGTCCAGCTCGAACGCCGGGGTGCGGAAGTTCTCGATGGCCTCCGGGTCGTTCTGCCGCTCCAGGATGGAGGTCGGGTCGAACGTCAGATCGTGGTCGACGAACTGCCCGAAGAAGGTGAAGCCCGCGGGGAGGTTCTCATTGTCGAGGTTGCTGGCGCCGGGCTGGCCGGCAGGAATGTCCAGGGCGTCCATCAACCCACCGCGCTTGCCGAGCTCGAAGAGCGCCTCGCGGACCTTCTGATTGTCCGGAGCGAAGACGGGCAGGCCCGGGAAGAGCCGGCCGAAGCGGCCCCGATCGTGAAACTGCGACTCGGGAGGGTTGTGGCCTCGGATTTGGGTTTCACCGTGCAACATCGTGTGTGCTCCTGACATCGGAACGCCGGCGATTGCTCAGGAGGCCACGTGAGGGCGTTCCGGTCATTGAGGTTCCGCCTCCTGCTTTTCCGATAGAGAAGTGGCGGTTGTGATGTGACAGGCGGGTCGGAATACAGGCGGTGGAACGTGTCCCGGCGCTTGCCCGCCTGCTCAGCGGGCGTTCCAGCGGCGGCCATGGGCCTCCAGGAGGTGACTCGCGGCGGCCGGTCCCCACGAGCCCGCGGCATAGGGGACAAGGGGCAGCCCGCCATGCGCCGAGCCCCAGGCCTCCAGCAGGGGCATGACGAGCTCCCAGCCGCGCTCGACCAGGTCGTTGCGCACGTAGTGCGTGGAGACGCCGAGCATGCAGTCCAGCAGCAGCCGCTCGTAGGCCTCGGCGAGCCGGGTGCCGAAGGTAGCCCCGTAGCGGAAGTCCAGGGCCACGTCATGGTGGTGCACCGCCCGTCCTGGCGCTTTCGTGGCGAAGCGCAGGGCAATGCCCTCGTCGGGCTGGATGCGGAGGTGGAGCTGGTTGGGCGTGCCCCTCGCCAGCGGCCCGTCCTTGAACTGGACCACCACCTCCGTCAGCCGCTGGGCCATCCGCTTCCCCGAGCGCACGTAGAAGGGCACCCCGGCCCAGCGCGGGTTGTCGAAGCGCATCGTCAGCATCGCGAAGGTCTCGGTGCGCGAGCCGGGCGCGACGCCGGGCTCCTGCCGGTAGCCGGGCACGGGCTGGCCGGCGAGGAACCCCGGGCCGTACTGGCCGCGCACGCACTCGGTGCGGATGCGCTCGGGCGTGAAGGCGCGCGCGGACGCCATCACCTCCTGCTTCGCGTCGTGCACCGCCTCGGGGGACAGGCTCGACGGGGGCTCCATGGCCAGCAGCGCGAGCACCTGGAGCAGGTGGTTCTGCACCATGTCGCGCACCACGCCCGCCTTCTCGTAGTACCCGCCGCGTCCCTCCACGCCCACCGTCTCGGCGCTGGTGATCTGCACGTGATCGATGTGCCCGCGGTCCCACAGCGGCTCGAAGATGCGGTTGGCGAAGCGCAGCACGAGCAGGTTCTGCACCATCTCCTTCCCCAGGTAATGGTCCATCCGGTACACGCTCGACTCGTCGAGGTAGCGGTGGATGCCCTGGTTGAGGGAGCGCGCCGTCTCCAGGTCCGTGCCGAAGGGCTTCTCCACGACGAGCCGCACCCAGGAGGGTGCATGGGCGCGCGTGAGGCCCGCCTCGCCCAGGTGGCGCACGGCCTGGGCGTGGAGCGTGGGCGCGAGCGACAGGTAGAAGATGCGGTTGCCGCGCGTGCCGCGTTGCCGGTCCACCTCCTCGAGCACCTGGCCCAGGTGCCGGTAGTCCTCGGCGCTGGAGATGTCCATGGGGACGTAATGGAGCCGGCGGGAGAAGGCGCGCCAGGCAGCCTCGTCCACGGGGCCGGCCTCGGGGGAGCGCTCGAGGGCCTCGCGCATGCTGGCGCGGAACTGCTCGGTGCTCATGCGCTGGAGGGCCGCGCCGATGATGGTGGACTCCGGGGGCAGGTAGCCCTCGAGGGCCAGCCGGTAGAGCGCGGGGAGGAGCTTGCGCCGCGCCAGGTCTCCGGACGCGCCGAAGAGCACGAAGGCACACGGCTCGGCCCGGAGGGACACATCGCTCAGGGTCCCGAAGGAGACTCCAGACGAGGCACGGTCCTCCATGTGCAGGGGTTCTTCCATCCGAAGGGCTGCGGACTGCATGGGCGTGACTCCAGGGGGTGGTGCACCCGGTGGGGGCGCTCGAGAAGGGGTGGAGGGACGAGGAGCCCCGCCGGGCGCGCACGAGACCAACTGGTCCTACTGTCGGACCAGTTGCTCGCGGCCGCGCCCGGCGAGGCTCCCTCGGGGCTTCAGGGGAGGGCCGGCTCAGGCGGCCGACTGGGACTCGGACTGGGCCTCGAAGTCCTGGAGGATCGACTCCACCTGCTGGCGGGAGAGGGCCTCGTAGAGCTCGGCGCGGAACGCTTCCTGGCGGTCATCCAGGCGGCGCTGGAAGTGCAGCCAGTCGAGCCGGGCCAGGAGGGCGGCGGCGCGTCCCAGGGGGCTGCGCGCGGCCTCGTCGCGGATGGCGAGGATGCGCGAGATGTTCTCCGGCTGGAAGGGGCCGTGGTAGCCGGTCTGCGAGTCCATGTACCGCAGGATTTGAGCGCCGCCGATGCCCACGCCGTCCACGCCCGTGTAGACGGCCAGGGGGATGTGGGGGAAGCGGAAGCCCGCGGAGAAGTAGGTGCGCAGCCCGCGCTCGTGCGCGCGGTGGACGAGCTCCAGCGCCTCGGCATGGGTGAGCTGCTCCATCACCGGGAGACTGGGGTAGGTGTCCGCCGCGCCATCCCAGGTGACCTTGTCGAAGCCGCCCTCCTTGACGAGCTCGATGCCCAGCAGGCCGATCTCCTTGCGGTCCACCACGATGCGCGAGCGGCCGTTGCGGTCATCCACCAGGGGCGTGTTGAGGTTGAAGGCCGCGGACAGGAGCTGCTTGCGCGCATCGCGCAGGATGTTGCTGCGCAGGCCGCGCATGAACTCGACGATCTGCGAGGCCGTCATGCGATCCATGGCGACCTTGCACTCGGCGACGCCCATCTGGAACATGGCGGTGCAGGTGCCGGACATGGTCTGCACCGTCTTCCATAGGTCCAGGTGGAACTTGCCGCTGTCGAACATGGGCCGGCCGATGAAGCTGGTCACCGGTGCGCGCCCGGCCACGTGCAACCGCACCTTGGCCACGTTGAGGATGCGGGGAATCCGGTAGGACTCCACCGACTCGCGATCCTGGTGACCGCGCTCCAGGTGCTCCACGTGGACGAGCACGCCGCGCAGCCAGTCCTCGCGGGTGGTGGTGCCGGCGAGGTGGCCCTCGCCCGGGTCGGTGACGGACATGTGCGTCTGCGTCTCGCCGAAGCCGGGGATGGGCAGGGGCTTGTAGGGCAGCTGCAGGCGGGCCCCGTTGGCCAGCGCCTCGTGGGCCATGTGGATGGCCAGCTTCTCGCGGCGGGTGGGCTTGCGGCGCTCGCGGCGCAGGTCCTCGAGGAGGAGGGACACTTCCTCGAGCTGGGTGGGGTGCTGCGCGTCGGTGCGCTGGCCGTCGGCGTCCTCGACCTCCACGTCGCCCAGCCACTGCGCCGAGGCGTCCATCACCGCGTCATACATCTCCAACAGGCTGGCATCGGGCAGCCGCTGCAGCAGGGTGCGCATGCACTCGGCGAAGTCGCGCAGCTGGCCGTGCTCGGCGGTGAGCTTCTCCAGCTCCACGTCCACCTGCGCCATCAACTCCTGGAGCGTCTGGGGCCGGAAGACGGAGATGGGCTCACGCTTGCGGAACTTGCCCGTGCTGGAACGGATGGCCTGCGTCCTCATCCCGTCGATCAGCGACACCATCTGCCCGAGAATCAGCCGGCGAGCCTCATCCTCATTCCATCGCATCATGCTCATTCGGTTTGCTCCATTGTGTTGGGATTGATGGGGAGCGGGAGCGCGAGTGCGCGTCCCAGGCCACCCATTTCCAATGGAGTTGCCGTGATGGGATTTGTGAGTGCGGTTGTGAACGCGACGGCGTTTTTCAGGTCGTGGCGCCGCCGCAGCTCGACCCGGCACCAGCCGTGCAGCCGAAGCAGTGGCGGTCCGTGACGATGGTCCGGGAATCCAGCGCTGCCAGATTGAAGTCCCGGATGTGGCGCGGGGCCCCGGCCTCCACCGGCAGCTCCAGCATCTGGTTGAAGTCGCAGTCGTAGAGCTGGCCGTCCCAGCCCACCGAGAGGGTGTTGCGGCACATCACCCCTCGGGCCGCGGCCGGGTTGAAGGCACTCACCAGCCGCTGCAGGTACGCCTCCAGGTTGCCGGATTCCCGAAGCCACTCGAGGAAGCGGCTGATGGGCATGTTGGTGAGGGCATACAGGCTGTCGAAGCGGATGCCATGGTTGCGCAGCAGCTCCCGCTTCCATTCCGCCTCCAGCGAGGCCTGTCCGGCCGGCAGGAAGGCACCCACGGGGTTCGTCACCAGCACCAGCCGCAGACCGCTCTGGCCGTCCCCGTAGCCCAGCGCGTTGAGCCGCTTCAGCGCGCGAATGGACTGCTCGTAGACGCCCTCGCCGCGCTGCTTGTCCGTGTTGAGCGCCCGGTAGTGGGGCAGCGAGCACACCACCTCCACCCGGTGCTCGGCGAGGAAGCCGGGCAGCTCATAGTGGGGCTTCGTCTCCAGGATGGTGAGGTTGCAGCGGTCCATCACGTGGCGGCCGAGCTTGCGCACCTCCTCCACGAGCCAGCGGAAGTGCGGGTTCATCTCCGGCGCGCCGCCCGTGAGGTCCACGGTGGGAATGGACGTCTTCGCCAGGGCCGCGAGGCACAGCTCCATCGTCTCGCGGCTCATCACCTCGCGCCGGTCCGGCCCCGCGTCCACGTGGCAGTGGCGGCACGTCTGGTTGCACATCTTCCCGAGGTTCATCTGGAAGATGTCGAGCCGGCCAGGGCGCAGGGGGTGGAGCCCGGACTGCCGCAGGGCCTCGTCGAACTCACGGGGGAGCGGCACCTGGTGGAGCGTCTCCCGCTGGGTGAGGGGAGAGGCGAGGGGACTCCTCCGGGCCTGGAGGGAGGGCGGGGTGCTCTTGGACATGGCGGGGCTTCCTACATGCCCACCTTGTCCACGTGGTTGCGCATCTGCACGCCGTGCACCAGCGAGGCGCCGCCCCGGATGGCCGCCGCCACGTGGATGGCCTCGGTCATCTGATCCAGGTCCGAGCCCTTCTCCAGCGCATCCTTGCTATAGGCGTCGATGCAGTAGGGGCACTGGACGGCGTGCGCCACCGCCAGGGCGATGAGCGACTTCTCGCGCGCGGAGAGGGCGCCCTCGGCGAAGACGGCGCCGTACCAGTCGAAGAACTTCTGGGCCAGCTCGGGCCGGTTCTTCCCGATGTCCGGGAAGCGGGCCAGGTCGTGCGAGTGGTAGTAGTGGGGATGGTCCATGGTCGCTGCCTCCAGGAAAGGGACTAGCTGCCGGTGTAGCGGAGCACCAGGGCCTCCAAGCGGCCCAGGGCCTTCTCCAGCACCTCCATGGAGGGGCCGAAGGACAGGCGCACGTAGCTGCGGAAGCGCGAGGGTCGGGCGCGCCGCTTGCCGGGGTTCACGTCGAAGAACTCGCCGGGCACGGTGATGATCTTCTCGTCGAGCGCGGCGCGGAAGAAGCCCATGCCGTCATTGAGGGGCGCGGGCAGTCCGGCCACGTTGCCCCAGACATAGAAGGTGCCATCGGGCGGGCGGTCCGTGCGGATGCCCAGCCGCTCCAGGCGCGAGTGGAAGCGGTCGCGCTTCTCGCGGAAGTGGTGGTGGATGGCGAGCGTCTCCTTCACCACCAGCTGCTCGTCCAGCAGGGGAATCGCGGCGCGCTGGAGGGGCCGGCTGCCGCCTCCATCCAGGAAGCTGCCCGCGCTGGACACCGCGTCGATGACCTGGCGCGGGCCCAGCGTCCACGTCATGCGCCAGCCCGGGTAGCGCCAGTTCTTGGTGAAGCCGTCGAAGAGGACGATGGGGTCCTTGTTGACGTCCTCCACGTAGCGGGCGGCGCTCTCCAGGGGCAGCTGCCCGGGGCGGCTCGTCCACAGGTAGTGCGAGTAGAACTCGTCGATGAGCAGGGTGCACTCCTGCTCCCGGGCCACGCCCACCCAGCGCGCCAGCTCCTCGCCCTGCACCAGCTTGCCGGTGGGGTTGCACGGGTTGGAGAAGAGCAGGGCGGACAGGCCGCGGCCCTGGATTTCGCGGCGCAGGTCCTCGTGCGTGAAGGCGTAGCCGCGCTCGCCCTCCAGGAGGATGGGGATGGAGGTGAAGGCCTTGAAGGCGTCCAGCAGCTCCTCGTAGGCGGTGTAGTCCGGGAGGAAGTGGCCGAGGTTGACGCTGCCGAGGCTGGCCGCGGCGCGGGTGAGGGCGGCCCGGCCACCGCCGGAGAGGGAGACGTTCTCGGCGGAGTACTGGCTGGGCAGGCCGCGCCGGTAGAGCCGGTTGTAGAGGGAGGCGATGGCCTCGCGCACTTCCCAGAGGCCGGCCACGGGGGCGTACTCCAGGTCGTTCACGTCCACGGTGACGCTGCCGATGCGGGGCGGCGCGCCGGGCAGCTCGCCCGTCTCGGGCTGGCCCTGGCCGAGGTTGCACCACTCGGAGTCTCCCGGGCGGTAGCCCCGGCGCGTGGCCTCGGCGGTGACGTAGATGACGCCCGTGCGCGGCACGGTGCGGAACGCGGGCAGGCTGGTGTCTTCGCTCACGTCCCGGACGCTAGCCGAGAACGGGCGGGGCCTTCAGCTATCGAATCGCCCACCCGTCGCCTTCACATCGCCTGGATGCTGTAGGGGTCGCTGATGTCGATCATATAGCCCCCCCCACGGCCATTCATCAGGATCTGCTTTCCGGGGGCCTCCACCCGGGTGAGGAGCGTCCAGCTCTCGGGGAGCGAGGCCAGCACGGTCCCCACGTGTTTGCCCTCCTTGTAGAGGAAGATGATCTCCACCGCCTCGGTGCCCGGTTTCGTCAGGGGCAGCAGGATCGACACCACGTCATGGTTGGCCTGCTTGCGGATCAACGTTCCCTGCTCCGCATCCACGGCCTTGAGGGAATAGGCGGTCTCTACGTTGAGCTGTCTGTCCAGCCACTCCCGCTTTTTCGCGTCCCCGGGCTTGAGGGCCTCTTGCATCTTCGGAATCACCGAGAGCTTCTTGAAGCCCTCATCGGCACGTGCCTTCCAGCGTGCGGTGATGGCGGCCTCCGGGGCACTCGAAGACGGCGTGGGCGTGCCCGCATCACGCGCCAGCACGGGCGCCGCGGCGAGGAGGAGGCTGGCGAGGAGCGCGACGTGGATGCCTCGGGGGAGCTTGGGGTTCATGGGGTTCACGTCCGCACGAGCGTGGTGAGGATGTCCTTCCAGTTCGAGTAGAGGGAGAAGTGTCCTCCGCCCGGCTGGAAATGGGGCACGGTGTTCGGGATGCGCGCGTGCAGGTAGCGCCCCATCTGCAGCGGCACGATGGAGTCTCCCTCCCAGTACCAGAGGTGCACCGGGATGCGGATGTCCTCCAGTGGGAAGCCCCACGGCGAGGTGAGCAGCCGGGCCTCTTGAATCATCCCCTGCACGCCCTGGCGCGAGGCCTCGAAGCGGAAGCCCTTCACCTGCTTGGAGATGGCGGGGTCCGACAGCACGGCCCGGTCATCCGCCGAGCACTCCCTCATCAGCGCGACGAGGGCGGAGTCGGGCTTGCGGCGCACGCTCCGGTCGTGCAGGCGCATCACCGGCTCCAGCAGCCAGCCCGGCCACATGGCCATGCTGTAGGCGGCGCGGTAGTCCCGGTTGACGCCCGCCATGGCGTCGGTGCGGTTGAAGGGTGCCGAGCCGGAGATGATGGCCGCGCACGAGAGCCGCTCGCCCAGGCGGTACGCGCAGGCCGCCACGTAGGGGCCTCCCGCGGACACGCCCATCACCGCGAAGCGGCCCAGTCCCAGCTCGTTGGCCAGCTGCTCGACGTCCGCCGGCATGTCCAGCAGGGTGCGGCCCTTCTTGAAGTCGGACTGCCCGTAGCCCGGACGGTCCGGGGTGATGAGCCGCACGCCCAGACTCGCCGTGAGCGCATCGTCCGGGTGCCGCATGTAGCGCGAGCCCGGGTTGCCGTGCATGAAGATGACCGGCATGCCCTCCAGGTTCCCGGACTCGACGTAGGCTAGCTTGCGCCCGTCGCGCAGGCGCACCGCGCCCTCTCGCGACTGCACACGGACCTCACGTACCTGCGCCTCGTTCATTCCCCTCCCTCCATGGGCTGGGAGCGCTGGCTCATCCAGCCGTCGATGTGCGGCCACACCTTCACCGGCGACTTGCTGGAGGCCGACAGGCCGATGTGTCCCACCGGGAAACGCATCGTCTGGCGGTCCTTCGTGCCCACCAGCAGGCCCTCCAGCGGCTCGCTCATGGCCGGCGGGGCGATGTTGTCCTGCTCCGCGATGATGTTGAGCACGGGGCAGTGGATGCGCCCCAGGTCCACCCGCTCGCCCCCCACCTCCATCTGGTTCCGGCAGAAGAGGTTCTGCTGGTAGCAGTCGCGCATGTACTGCCGGTACACCTCACCGGGGAAGGGCACGGCGTCGGCGCCCCAGCGCTCCAGCGCGAGGAAGGTGGTGACGAAGGAGGGGTCGTCGATCTGCCGGCACAGGTCCAGCCACTTGGTGATGCGCTGGACGGGGCTGGCCATGAAGAAGCCGCTCTCCAGCACATAGGTGGGCACGTTGCCGTAGGCGTCCACCAGCGAGTCCACGTCGAAGTGCTGCGGCTGCGTCCACAGCGAGTAGATGCCGCCCTTGCTGAAGTCCACCGGGGTGGCCTGCACCACGAGGTTGCGCACGCCCTCGGGGTGGAGCGCGGTGTAGGCCAGCGCCATGGTGCCGCCCATGCAGTAGCCGTAGAGCGTCACGTCGTCGCTGCCGCTCACCCGCTGCGTCCAGCGCACGGCGGTGCGGATGTGTCCGCCGAGCAGCTCGCTCCAGGTGAGGTTCTGCTCCCCCTGCCCGGCGAAACCCCAGTCGATGGCGTAGACGTCGTAGCCCTGGCGGGTGAGGTACTCGATGAGGCTGCGGCCGGGCAGGAAGTCGAGGATGTACCAGCGGTTGATGAGCGAGTAGACGAAGAGGATGGGCGTGCGGTAGCGGCGCCGGGGCGCGGCGTAGCGCAACAGGCGCATGCTGCCGCGCGTGTACACCACCGAGTGCGGGGTGGGGCTGATGGGCGGCTCGCGGACCCCGGCGGCCTTCTCGAAGAGGGGCTTGAGGTACGGGTACGGATTGATGGAGCGGTCCTGCAGGGCCTGCGCGAGCGAGCGCGAGACGTCGACCTGGGACGAGACGAACGAGCGGATCCGCTGGAAGGCTTGGGCGGGCCGATTCACGGGAGGGCTCCAGGAGCAAGGGCGATCATGGCAGCTGTCCTACCTGGCCGAGCCGGACCGGCGGCGGCGCGGGGCGGGCACGGGAGCCGGTTCGGCGGCGGGGGCGGTGACGGGGGAGGAGACGGTGTTGGAGGACGCGAGGGCGGCCGGCGGCTGCTCCTGGCGCTCCAGGAGCTCCACGACGTGCTCGAGCTGCGAGCCCAGGGCCTCCACCTGGTCTCCCATGCGGCGCAGCTGGTCGCGCAGGGAGTCGACCTCGGAGGCGGTGGGCACGCGCAGAGTGTGCAGCGCATTCTCCATGAGTGAAGTGCGGCGGATCTGCAGCGTGAAGCCGCGGCGCATGAGCCCGCCGCTGACGCGCAGGAAGGTGGGGCTCTCGGCCAGGTGGGCTGCCACCTTCGTGAGACCCCGCTCGGCCTTGACGAAGACCTGGCCCGAGCGGGTTTCCGGGCTGGTGAGCTGCCCGACCTTCTTGAGTGCGCGGGCGAGCAGGCCAGGGGCGGGACGGGAAGCGGGGGCGGTCATGCCGCCCACTCTACCTCGCTCCCGGCTCAGCGGACGATGGGGACCGTCACCGGCGCCTTGTCGTCGATCTCCACCTCCACCTTGCCTACCCGCCAGAGCACCTCGCTGAAGTCGACCTTCACCCGGTGTCCCTTGGCCGTCTCGATGAGCGCCTGGCCCTTCTTGGGCAGGAACTCGCCCACCTCGTACTCCAGGCCGGTGAAGGTGACCCGGTCCGTGCCCAGCGGCCCGGACACCTGCCCCGGCCCGTCGAACACGAGCGAGGTGCTCCCGAAGAGGGGTGCGCCCTCGCGCAGGCCCACCCGGCCGTCCACGCGGTAGGTGTTGCCGGGCCGGCCCGGCAGGGCGCCCGCGGCCTCGGTCCAGAAGCGCTTCTCGTCGCCGCAGGTGCCGTAGCCCACCTTCGCCTGGAGCACACGGCCGTCCACCGTCAGCTCGTTGAGGTCGGCGGAGAGGTCCATCCGCTCCTCGCCCCCGTGGTAGACGAAGGCGGTCTGCCCCGACACGGTGTGCCCGTTCACCGAGCAGCCGCCCTCCGGGAAGGAGAGCACCACCGCGTCCGTGGACTCGTCCTGGGCCTCGGCGGTGGCGGTGACACAGGCCACCTTCACGTGAATGCCCTCGGCGGCCTGGCCCACGAAGGTGCGCCGCGGCTCGCCGCAGGTGTAGACGGGAAGGATTCCGAGCAGCTCGAGCGCGAGGCGGGCCTGATGGGCCGCGTGGATGGCGAGGTCCACGCGCGTCTTCGCGTCATCGATCTCCTCCTGGGTGGGCGGCTCCCGGCCGCAGGCGGTGGCGAGCAGGACGAGGGCGAGGCAGGCGCGGATTTTCATGGGGGCATTCTCCTCTGCCTGGGGGCCCATCGCGCAAGCCCGGCTGTACCCAGCGGTCGGGGCGCGGCATGCTCCCCGCTCATGGCCCAACCCGAGATCAAGCTGTACCAGTTCCCCATCTCGCACTACTGCGAGAAGACCCGCTGGAACCTCGACGCCAAGGGGCTGCCCTACGTCATCGAGAACCTGATTCCCGGCCCGCACCGCTTCGTGACGAAGCGCCTGACGAAGGGCGGCCGGGGCACGGTCCCCGTGCTGGTGGACCGGGGCTCCGTCGTTACGGACTCCACGGACATCGCCCTGCACCTGGAGCAGGCCTACGCGTCGGCTCCCACGCTGATTCCGGCCCAGGGGCCCGAGCGTGAGCGGGTCCTGGAGCTGGAGGCCTACTTCGACGAGGTGGCCGGCAAGCACGTGCGCCGCTGGGTGTACTCGACGCTCTTCGCCAGTGGCGCGGACATCAAGCCGCTGATGTTCGGCGCGTTCCCGCTGCCGCTGCGCCTGGTCGGAACGGTGCTGCTCCCCGTCATCAAGCAGGCTATCCGGCGCCAGTACGCGCTGACGCCTCCCAAGGTGGAGGAGTCGCGGGTGAAGCTCCAGGAGGGGTTGGACAGGCTGGAGCGCGAGATTCAGGGAGACCCGTCGCGCTACCTGGTGGGCTCGTCCCTGTCGATCGCGGACATCAGCGCGGCGTCACTCTTCAGCCCGCTGGTGGCCGCCGAGGGCTCGCCGTACGCGGTGCGGCCCGGGGAGGAGGTGCCGAAGGCGATCGCCGAGCTGCGTGCGTCCGTGCTGGCGAGGCCCGCGGGCCAGTGGCTGCTGCTGCGCTACCGGGAGGACCGCCAGCGCGTGGCGCGGGGCTTCGGCGCGGGCTCCGCGGTGGCGAACGGCTGAGGCCGCTGTCCGTCTCCACCGGAGTGGGGTGTGAGGCGGAGCGAAGGCTCCCCTCAGCGCTCGGCCGCCGGATGCGCTCGCCGCCAGCGCCGCCGGGATACGGCATACAGGGGCACCAGAATGAACAGGAGTTGGGCCGCGAGGCCCGGGCTGGTGTTGCAGCCCCCATCCGAGGAGCTCTGCCCATTCCCGTCGCCGGTACCCGGGAGGGTGGGATCGCCTGGGGTGGTGCCGGCGTCGGTGTTGCCACCTCCGGTCCCCGCGTCCGTGGAGGTGCCCGCATCCGCGCCGGTGCCCGCATCCGCGCCGGTGCCCGCGTCCGCACCGGTTCCCGCGCCGCAGTCTCCCAGTGAGTGCTCGAGCGCGCCAAGCGTATAGGCCCCTGCCGAGGGACGAGGGCGGGCACAGAGGTCGTCCGTCACCGTGGCCCGCGCCGCGGCGGCTCCGAGGAGCGGCGACACGTCACCCTTGAGACGCAGGTCTCCGCTGAGGGGCGCCTGGTACCAGGTGGTCCAGGTGCCCGAGGCCACGTTCATCAGGTTCGTGCCGGCAGTGAAGCTGCCGCTGTCGCGAGCACGAACGACGGAGGACATCACGTTGCCGTGGGCCTCTCCGGTGGTGGAGGCGAAGCGGAAGTCCACGCCTGTCGTGGAGATGAGCGTGTTGAACAGCACCTTCGTGTTGGCGGCCTTGTTCAGGTAGATGCCCACGTCCGAGCAGTTGATGATGACGTTGTTGCGCAGGACTCCGTCCGTGTGCTCGGGATCGCAGGGGACGGCCGCATCGAAGGCGGGCGCACAGTACGCATTGCCCGTGCCTCCGCCGCCGAAGGACAGGCCAATGCGCGTCCCTCCGCTCGGGTAGTCCTTCACGCAGAGGACGCGGTTGCGCTCGAAGACGCCCCGCTTGCCACCGCTCTTCATGAAGGCGCCGTAGGAGATGTTGCCGAGCTTGTAGAAGTCGTGCACGTCGTTGTCGCGGACCACCCAGTCGTCACCGGTGTCGATGTTGATCTTGGTGACGGGGGTCGAGGTCGAGCGCGCGTGCGTGTCGTAGAACTCGTTGCGTTCCACGAGGCCGCGGTGGGGCATCTCATAGACGCCACTGCCGTTCGGCGCCGCGTTCACCTTGAGCTGCGCGTTGAAGTCGCGGAGGCGGCTGTTGCGCAGCACGAAACCCTCCGCGTGGCCCGTGACATGGAACGCGTGCTCGCAGTTCTCGTCCACGGAGCAGACCCCCTCGACGGTCAGGCCGTCGAAGGTCCAGTACCGGCCCGACACCTTGAAGCCCTCGAGCGCGTTGAACTGGATGCGGGCCGCGTACCGGTTCGCGGCCCGCACGGTGATGGGCTGGGTGGCGGTGCCCTCCGCCGAGCAGCTCAGGTTGACGTTCAGCGCGTACGTGCCATCCGCGAGGACGATGTCATCGCCCGCCTGCGCCGAGGCGAGCGCGGACTGCAGCTGGGCAACCGTCGAGACGTTCTTCACCGCGGCCACGGTGGGCAGCGGCAGGAGGAGCAGCGCGAGGGACGTAGTAATCCGCATGACCGCGCAGGCTACCCGATGCCCGCTTGGACGGGGGGATTTGCTGGGACGGGTCCCTCACCGCGCAGGGCAGGGGGTTGGAGTCGAGCCCAGTGAGGTGTCTCAGGCGGCGGGGGCGCTCGCGGCCGAAGCGTCTTCCTGCTCCGGCTTCATGAAGCGCTCGAGGTACTGGGTGCTGAGCTTCGGGGGGAGGATCGCGTTCTCGAGCAGCTCCACCTTGTTCTCCTGCTGCTTGCCGTCCTTCACCACGGTGTGGATCTCGTTGACGGAGAGGAAGGCGGTGTTCGCGCACCGCGGGCAGTAGCGGCGCAGGAGCTGGATGCGGTGGGCGGAGCCGGCGTCCGGGTGGTCGGCCAGGGTGAGCAGGCCGGCGAGATCGCCACGGTCCAACACGGGCTGGACGTCCTCGCGGGTGAGGCCCTTGAGGCTGCTGCCCTGGCTCTTGGTCCACGCCTGGCAGGACTCGCAGTAGGGCACGGCCGCATCGGCCATCGAGAGGAGGACGGGGGCCCCGACGACGATGGCGGCCTCGATGAACCAGATGACCATCACACCAATGCCGGAGATCTCCGTGCTGCCCTTGCCGACCTTCCAGCCACCCTCGATGCGTGCATCCAGCCACCCCTTGAAAGAGGCCTCCTGGGCGAGCTCGGAAAAGGTGACGCCCGGGTAGTTGGAGGTCGCCTCATGGATGGCGAGCACGAATCCCCAGCCGTAGGAGGCGGCGAGCCCGACCGCGCCCAGCAGCAGGCCCAGGCCGAGCGCGAGCGTGCGGTTGCGGCAGTGGCCGGACGTGACGGTCTTGGAGCCCAGCACCCCGAGCGCGAAGCCAAAGCCCGCGGTGAGCAGGAAGCTCGCGTAGATGAAGGGAATGAAGTCGAGCAACAGCATGTAGACGCCCGCGAGCAGGACGGCGGCGAGCAGCGAGCCGAGCGCGTAGACGAGCGTGAGCGGACCAAACGCGCCGGAGGGCGCGTAGCGTTGGATGGTGGCGTGCATGGATGGATGTCCCCCTCTGGCGGCGGGAGTCCTTCATGGCTCCCGCCGTTGCTCCGGGCGATATAGCAGCACCCTTCGCCAGGAGTCCGCGCACCCGCGGTCTCACCGCCGTGCCTCGCAGTACGAGCCCAGGCCTCTAAGCTGCCTGCGCTCCTACTGCGACCCGGGCCTCGGTCTCGGCGCGAGGCCCGGGCCGAGGCAGCTCATCAGACGAGCGGCTTCACCACCCCGTTGGAGATGCAGACGGTGATGCCGTCGAAGCGGGTGAACTGGAAGAAGGCATCCTCCTCGTTGAAGGTGAGGCTCATCTCCTGGAGCAGCCCGATGGCCACCGCCTCGCCGAGCGGCAGCGAGTCCGTGTAGTCGCTGCGCCAGTGCACACCCGCCGCGCTGCGGAACAGGGCGATGTTGCCGGCCAGCTTGTTCAACTCGCCGCCCACGGTCAGCTGCGCCGCATCCGAGCCCGTGTAGAGCACCAGCGCCGTGCCGTCCGCATTGGCCACCATGGGGCTCTCGATGAGCGTGCTCTCGTCGAAGAAGGCCTTGAGGATGGTGGCGCACGCGCCGGAGATGGTGGCGTGCCCGGCACCATAGGCCGGGTGCGTGGGGCAGCCTTCCGGGTAGGCCTGCGGCAGCAGGTACGAGCCGTACCGCTCCGGGAAGTACGGGGCCAACCCGCCCGTGGACATCGACGAGAGGACAGAGTTGTTGTTGTTGCTGAGCATCGGGTAGGTCCGCCGGCCGTTCAAATGGTTGTCGATGCGGCCACCGTACTCCTCGGGGCGCAACCGCCGGTGCACGCCCCACTTCTGCCACCACACCGCCCGTCCCGCGCGCCCGGCCACCTCGATGAGTACCTGCAACAGGTGCAAGGGCCCGAAGGTGGCGAAGCCCACCTGCTTGCGCGCATCGGCCCCGGCGCCCGGTGGGTCATACGGGTTGCCCTGGTTGAAGGCGAACTCCATGTCCACCTGGGGCCGGCCCGTGCCCGCCGCGTTGCTCGTTCTCTGGTTCCCGCGCGCCTCGGAGAGCAGATAGAAGGCCGTGGTGTAGAAGGCGTTCACCACCTGGTCGAAGTGCACGTAGTTGGCTCCATCCCGCAGGTTGCGGATGAAGCGCGGGGTCGGGTCGAACTGGTCGTTTCCCCGGTCGTCCCGGCCGTTCTGCACCGCCAGCCAGTCGGTGAAGTTCGTCAGGTAGTCGGCGGCCGCGCCAAGCTCCGGGAACCCCTTCACCGTTCCCTGCCGCTGGGTGATGATCTGCGAGCCATAAATGATGTTGCCGTCGATGGCGTCACGCCCCAGTCCGGCCGGTTTACGCGGGTCGATGTTGCCCTTGAGCAGGAATTGCGACACGTACGGGCCCGCCTGCTCGCCGGGGTAGATGCCCCGGAACAGGTTCTGCACCGTGACAGGCCTCGTTCCACCAAACAGTTGAAACTCGCCGTTCAGTGAGCTGATGGCCCGGGCGAGGATGCTGCCGGCGGTTCCGGCCTCGGTGGCGTAATTGATGAAGGGCACGTCGCGCGCCAGCGCCATCCAGTACAGCTCCCCCATCTCCGCGGCCGTCAGATCGGAGTCGAAGCGCGGTGCGGGCGGCATGGTGACCGCCTGGGCGTCCGGGCCCTCCAGGTCGAAGGCGAGCCCCGCCTGCGGGTTGGTCAGCTTCTTGGCTCCCTCGGGCTGGAGGATCTCCTCGAAGTCCCCGGGGTTGCGGCTCTCCAGCGCCCGCAGCAGGGTGCCGTAGGAGATGGGGTCCGGATCACCCAGCGCATCGTGCTTGAGGCTCTTGGAGTAGTTGCCGACGAACGGATGATCCGGGTAGTTGACCTCGTCGTTGTTGTTGGCGTGCTCGGAATGGAGACGCGCGGCCGCCAACTCCGCGGCCCTGCCGCGGGTGCCCAGCGCGCCCAGGCGCCGCTCCTCCACCCGCCGGGAGGGGCTATTCACGGGCGTGTTGAACGAGTCGAAGATGGCAACGCCCGGGTATGCGACCAGCCCGGTGGTCAACGCACCGAACTTCAGCACGCACGCCGTGAGAGTCACGGGCGTGGCTTTGCTGAAGAGCACGGTCCACCGCTCGCCATCGGGAGACACCTCCCACCAGGTCGTGCCCTGGTTTTCCCGCAGCCGCCACCAGTGGTGCGCCGCCGGATCGTACGGGCAGGTGGCGAGCGTCGTGGAGGTGCCCACCACCACCTGGATGCAGCGGAGCTGGCCGGCGCTGGCGACGAGCATCACCCGGTTGGCATCATCGCTGCCCGCGCTGAGGAGGGTCTCCGTGCCAGGCACCTGATTCAGCACATGGACGACCTCGAGCGTGATGGACGAGTTGGTCAGGTCGTACAGGGACTTGGTCGAGTACCCGGAGAAGTTCGTGCCCGTCTGATTGGGCGAGGGCCGGAACTCGACGCGCTGATTCTCCTCCCGGCGCTGGCCGAAGCCAGACCACTTCGCCGAGTCCCTGTCGTTGTCGTTGAAGTTGTCAGTGCAGGTATGTGCTTTCGCCATGGTGCCCCCATCTCTCGCGAAGAGCTCGCGGGATGCTTGCCACCATGTCTACAATCCATGTCTGACATTGAGAGATGTTCAATCGGCCATCGGACCTCACCTGCCCGGATACAGCGGCGCTACAGCATGGCGGGAACGTTGAACGACGGGATGACGTGGACGCCTCTGTCCTTTTTTCGTCGGTTCATTCTTTTTCTTGTATGAGATTGGTCAGAACCGGATTCGCCGTCTGGTTTTCGGGGAAGCATCGAGCCCCAGGTACTCCAGGCGGGCGAGCACCTCACCGGGGGGCACGCGGTGACGCTCAGTTCTGCAGGTCCGTGAGCGTGTCGTAGTCGTAGTTGTCGGTGGCGCGGAAGGGGGCTCCGGGACGCAGGGGCTCGAGCACGCTGCGGGGTGTGACGGGCGAGGCCTCCCTGAAGACCGAGTAGAGCGCGTCATCGATCCGGTGGAAGGCCAGATCGGCGGGCGCGCTCTGCGCGGGGAGGTAGGGGGCGTCCGGGTACCGGCGCTGCCACGCATACCAGATGCGATCCACGTTGCAGTGGTGCAGGAAGAACGTGGGGTCGTTGGGCGACGTGCTGTCCGTCATGTCGCCGCCCACCCAGACATGCACGCTGTTGTGTATCCTCGCGGGTCCCTCCCAGCCTTCCAGGTAGTTGCGGAAGCCGTTCGAGGCACTGGAGTAGGGTGGGGCGTCATAGAGGATCTGGTCGCGCAGCACCGTGCGAAGCGCCTCGCGCGTGGGCAGTGCGCCCTGGCTTCCGAGTGCACGTTGAAGCGGCCGCGGCCGTGCCAATCGCGTCAGCCCCCGCTCCGCCGGGACGACACGCACCTGCCAGAGCGTGGGGGAGGTGAAGCGGCCCAGCGCCGTTCCGGCCCAGATGCGGGACTGGCGTGGATTCGACAGTGCCGCGTCCGCGGCCCAGTCCCAGTAGGGCAGCCGGAACTCCGGATCTCCGACCGCGGTGCGGAGGTATCCCTCGAAGCGAATCAGGTAGTAGCGGTGCCACGGCAGGAAGGCCGGACCCGAGTGGGCCGCGTTGCGGTCTCGCTGCGTCGGTGGCGTGAAGAGCATCATCGACTGGTGGTGCCACGCCACGAAGAAGTCATAGATGGAGAGCCCCTGCTGTCCCGGCCACGGAAAGCGCGCCGGATCCTTGAGGGCCAGCACGCCGTCGATGAACCGCTGCCGGAGGCCCTCATCGGAAAGGATGTTCCGGCGGATCATCGCCCACCTCCCCGCCCGTGAGCGGCGTGGTCATGGCCGCCGTGGTCCTCGTGGCCGCTGCTGGCCTCGCCGCCGGGAGGGTTGGGCTGCGCCGCCTCGAACAGGTGCGGCATGCGTTCGAGGAGGTGGAGCACGAGCTCCGTCGCCGTCGCGAAGGTGAGGTAGGGGCACAGGTGGGACCAGAGCCGCCCCTCCTCGTCCACCATCATGTGCAGCGTGACGAGGCGTCCCTCGACCCGCACCTCGTACGTCGTGGTGATGGTGATGGTGTTGCCCCGGTGCTCGAGCACGCGATCGCTGCGGACGAGGTCTTCGTGCCGGTGCTCGACATAGGTGGGGAAGTTCTTCCTCACCCACTCCGGGTGCTCACGCCCTGGGGTGAAGGGATCGAACTCGAGAGGCGCGACGGCACGCGGCCCTGTCTTTCCAGCCGCTGCCGCCGGGCGACTCTTCCGCGCCGCCTTCCGTGTAGGACGCGTTGGCTTGTCTCGCATTGACCGGCCCCCTCCCTTGGGATTGCCGAGCAGGGTCAGGTCTGCTCCTCATTTGGGGAACCGGCCCGCGGGGGCGTGGGAGTTGTTGCCGGTTCACCACATACCAACGGCTGCTCAACCCACCAGCAGCCCCACCACCGCGCCACCCAGCACGAGCCAGGCGGAGTTGACGCGGTAGCGGATGAGCAGCACGGCGCTGGCGAGCGCGAGGCCCACCGTCCACACGTCCACCAGGGCCGCGCGCCCGAGCTGCCATGTAACGGTCGCCATCAGCGCCAGGGAGGCCACGTTGACGCCATCGAGGAACGCGCCCGCCACCCAGGAGCGGCGCATGCGAGGCACCAGCGGTCCGCTCACCGCGACGAAGAAGAACGCGGGCAGGAAGATGCCCACCGTAGCCACCACCGCGCCCGAGGGCCCGCCCAGCACGTAGCCGATGAACGTCGCCGTGGTGAAGACGGGCCCGGGCGTCACCTGGCCCACCGCCACCGCGTCCAGCAGCTGCGCCTCGGTGAGCCATCCCCAGCGCTCGACGAGGTCCGCGCGCAGGAAGGCCAGCAGCACGTAGCCGCTGCCATAGAGGATGGAGCCCACCTTCAGGAAGAAGAGGAAGAGGCCGCCGAGGCTGAATCCCTTGGCCGCCGTCGCCGCCACCACCCCGCCCAGCGGCAGGCCCGGGAGGAGCGCCTTCACCGCCGGGGGCGCCGTGCCTCCGCCCCCGGGCTTCCGCGTCCCCAGCCGCCACAGCGTCACGAAACCGCCCGCGAGCACCAGCAGGAGCAGCTCGTTCACGCCCAGGAAGCCCAGCGCCACGCAGACCCCGCCCACCGCCGCCAGCAGCTTCGTCTTCGCCGCCCCTCGCGCCAGCCCCCAGATGGCCTGCAACACCACCGCGATGATGACGGGCTTCACGCCATACAGCACATGCCCCACCCGCGGCAGCTGCCCGAAGCGCGTGTACACCCAGCCAATGGCCGACACGATGAGGAATGCCGGGAGGATGAAGCACGTGCCCGCCACCACCAGGCCGCTCCAGCCCGCCCTCCGGTGGCCGATGTGGATGGCCAGCTCGGTCGAGTTCGGCCCGGGGATGAGGTTGGCGGCTCCGAGCAGATCCAGGAACTCCTCGCGCGTGAGCCACTTGCGCCGCCGGACGACCTCGTCCTCCATCATCGCGATGTGGGCCGCCGGGCCTCCGAAGGCCGTCGTCCCCAACCGCAGGAAGAGCAGCGCCAGCTCCCGCAGCGCACCCGTCTGGCTCACTTCCGCCGCTCCGCTCCCGCCGACAGCCGCGCGTCCACCGACCACGGCCCCGCTCCCACGAGCAGCAGGAAGAGGGCGCCGAGTAGCATGGAGAAGTCCGTCCTCGACTCGTGCGCCATGCTCCAGAAGCCACGGCCCAGCAGGATGGGCACCTTCGTGCTGGCGATGGCCACCAGCATGTCGATGATCAGCGGCACCGCCGCCAGCCGCGTCAACAGGCCGAGCAGCAGCAGCGTGCCCCCCAGGATCTCCACCACCCCGACGAAGGGCGCCAGCACCTCGGGCGCGGGCAGGCCGATCTTCGTGAAGCGGCCCACTCCCAGCTCCCCCGGGTAGAGGAATTTCTGGAGGCCCTCGGACAGGAAGACCGCTCCCACCATCACCCGGATGAGCAGCGTCGCGGGCGGAGCCTTGCTGGACAGAAGACGCTCGAAGCGCATCGTCACTCCCTCCTCTCCGGGCGCTCTTCGCACGGATTGTGTGTGCTGTCGCGGCTCTTTCTCGTCACGACGCTCCGTGTCGAAGGGGTCCACCGGGGGCGCGTGGACGCCTCGCGAGCGGCTCGGGCAGCATGCGCGCCACCCGAAGCGGGGGGAGTCCGGACGATCCTGGGGAATTCCCCGCCGTTCCCCGGGTTACCTCCCTTCGTCTCACCCGACACAGCACAGCGAGAACGCATGAACAGCAAGAAGCCCCTCCGCCTTTCCTGGGCTCCCACGCTTGGGGCCTGCCTCCTTCTGGGATGCACGGCCAGCTCGCGGAACACCCAGCCGGAAGTTGCCGCCATGTCCTCCAAGCCCCGCTCCCTCGGCGTCGACACGAAGAACTTCGACGCCAGCGTGCGCCCGCAGGATGACTTCTTCCGCTACGTCAACGGCACCTGGCTGAAGACGGCGGAGATCCCCGCGGACAAGGCCCGCTACGGCTCCTTCATCGAGCTGCGCGACCAGAGCGAGGCCGCCCTGCGCGTCATCATCGAGGAGGCCGCCGCCACCCAGGACAAGAAGGCCGGGACGGATCCGCAGAAGGTCGGCGATCTCTACCAGAGCTTCATGGACACGGATCGCATCGAGGCGCTCGGCCTCCAGCCGTTGCGTGGAGACCTCGAGCGCATCGCCGCGCTCCAGGACAAGCAGGGGCTGCCGGAGCTGTTCGCCACGATGCTGCACCTGGGCGTCCAGACGCCGCTCAACCTGTACGTGAACCAGGACGCGAAGCAGGCCACCCGCTACATCACCTATGTCACCCAGAGCGGGCTGGGCCTGCCGGATCGCGACTACTACTTCAAGCAGGATGCGCGCTTCGTCGAGACGCGCGCCGCCTACCTCACCTATATCGAGACGCTGCTGCGCCTCGCGGGTGAGAAGGACCCGGCCGGTGCGGCCAAGGCCATCCTCGCGCTCGAGACGTCGCTGGCGGAGAAGCACTGGGACCGCGTGCGCAACCGGGACCGCGAGGCCACCTACAACCTCAAGAGCGTGGCCGAGCTGGAGCAGCTCACGCCGGGCTTCTCCTGGTCTCGCTACCTCAAGGCCCTGGGCGCGGAGAAGACGCCTGGTGTCATCGTCCGCCAGCCGGACTACTTCCAGGCCATGGACGCTGCGCTGGCCAGCACGCCGCTGCCCGTGCTCAAGCAGTACCTCACCTTCAAGCTGCTCGACGACATGGCGCCCCTGCTCAGCTCCCCGTTCGAGCAGGCCGAGTTCGTCTTCCGCGGCAAGACGCTCCAGGGCCTCCAGGAGAACCGCCCCCGCTGGAAGCGTGGCGTGGAGGCGGTGGACTTCGCGCTGGGCGAGGTGCTCGGCAGGCTCTACGTGGAGCGCCACTTCAGCCCCCAGAGCAAGGCCCGCATGCAGGAGCTGGTGAAGAACCTGCGCGTCACCTTCGAGAATGGCATCGACCAGCTCGAGTGGATGAGCCCGGACACCAAGACCCAGGCCAAGGCGAAGCTGGCGAAGTTCAACGTGAAGATCGGCTACCCGGAGAAGTGGCGGGACTACTCCTCGCTCACCGTCAGCAAGGACGACCTGGTGGGCAACGTGAAACGCGCCACCACCTTCGATCTCCGCCGCAACCTCGACAAGCTCGGCAAGCCCATCGACCGGCTCGAGTGGGGCATGACGCCGCAGACGGTGAATGCCTACTACAGCTCGACGATGAACGAGATCGTCTTCCCGGCCGCCATCCTCCAGCCTCCCTTCTTCAATCCCGAGGCGGATGATGCCGTCAACTACGGCGCCATCGGCGGCGTCATCGGCCATGAGATCAGCCACGGCTTCGATGACCAGGGCAGCCGCTCGGACGGCGACGGCAACCTGCGCGATTGGTGGACCGCGCAGGACAAGACCGCCTTCCAGCAGCGCACCGGCATGCTGGCCGACCAGTACTCGTCCTTCACCCCGCTCGAGGGGATGAACGTCAATGGCAAGCTGACGCTGGGCGAGAACATCGGCGACCTGAGCGGCCTGACCGTGGCCTTCAAGGCCTACGTGCTGTCGCTGGGCGGCCAGGAGGCTCCGGCCATCGAGGGCTTCACCGGGGACCAGCGCTTCTTTCTCGGCTGGGCCCAGGTGTGGCGCACGCTGCACCGCGACGATGCCCTGCGGCAGATCCTCCTCACGGATCCGCACTCGCCGGGCGAGTACCGGGTGAACGGCGTGGTGCGCAACATGCCCGAGTTCTACTCCGCCTTCGGCGTGAAGGAGGGCGACGGCGCGTACCTGCCCCCCGAGAAGCGCGTAAAGGTCTGGTAGCGCTTCCGACGCGGCGAGTCATGCGGGTCATGGTGCCGTTTCGGAAATACGCCCCCGGGCTGATAGGTTCGCGCGCCACCATGAGAATCCGCGCTTTTTCCGCCGCCGCGTGCGCCCTCTGGCTCACGCACTGCAGCCATGCTCCGACGCAGCTGGAGGCCCAGGCCCCCAGCGCGTCCCAGCCCGCCGCGCCCGCCGCTTCCAGCACGGCGAGCGCTCCCTCCCTGGCCTCCTCGCGCCCGAGCTATCCCGTCGCGCGCAAGGATGCCGTGGTCGACGACTACCACGGCACCCAGGTGGCCGATCCGTACCGCTGGTTGGAGAACCCCGACTCGCCCGAGTCCCGCCAGTGGATCGAGGCCCAGAACCAGCTGGCCTTCGGCTATCTGGAGAAGATCCCCCTCCGCGCGCAGCTCAAGCAGCGGATGACCGAGCTGTGGGACTACGAGAAGTACGGCGTGCCCTGGCGCGAGGGCAACCGCTACTTCTTCAACCGCAACAACGGCCTGCAGGCCCAGTCCGTGCTCTACACGGCCGACTCGCTCGAGGCCGAGCCCCGCGTGCTGCTCGATCCGAACACGCTGTCCGCGGATGGCACGGTGGCCCTCTCGGGCCTGGAGATCACCGAGGATGGCAACCTGATGGCGTACGGCGTGGCCTCCGCCGGCAGCGACTGGAAGGAGCTGCGCGTGCGCGACGTGCGCACGGGCAAGGACCTGCCGGACGTCATCAAGTGGGTGAAGTTCTCCGGTGCCTCCTGGACGAAGGACGGCAAGGGCTTCTTCTACAGCCGCTATGACGAGCCCAAGGCCGGCGAGGCCATGAGCGGCACCAACTATTTCCAGAAGCTCTATTTCCACAAGCTGGGCACGCCGCAGGCCGAGGACGTCCTCGTCTACGAGCGCAAGGACCAGAAGGAGTGGGGCTTCGGTGGCTTCGTCAGCCATGACGGGCGCTACCTGCTCATCAACGTCTCGCACGGCACCCAGACCAAGAACCTCGTCTTCTACAAGGATCTGAAGGATCCCAAGGCCAAGGTCGTCGAGCTGCTCAAGGACTGGGAGGCGGAGTACGACTACGTCGGCAATGACGGCACGCTCTTCTGGTTCAAGACGGACCTGGAGGCGCCGCGCGGCCGCGTCGTCGCCATCGACCTGCGCAAGCCGGAGCGCAAGAACTGGAAGGAAGTCCTCCCCCAGGGCGAGGAGACGCTGTCGCACGTCAACCTCGTCAACAACCAGTTCATCGTCAGCGTGATGAAGGACGCCCACTCGCAGGTGCGGCTGTACTCGCTCGACGGCAAGCCCAAGGGCGAGCTGGCGCTGCCGGGCCTGGGCACCACCTTCGGCTTCGACGGCAAGCGCCAGGACACGGAGACCTTCTACGCCTTCTCCAGCTACACCTCGCCCACCACCATCTACCGCTATGACCTGAAGACGGGCCAGAGCCAGGTGTTCAAGGCGCCGAAGGTGAAGTTCGATCCGTCGCAGTACGAGACGACGCAGATCTTCTACACGAGCAAGGACGGCACCCGCGTCCCCATGTTCCTCAGCCACAAGAAGGGGCTGAAGCTGGATGGGACCAACCCCACGCTGCTCTACGGCTACGGCGGCTTCAACGCCGCGATGACGCCGGGCTTCAGCGTGGCCAACCTGGTGTGGATGGAGCAGGGCGGCGTCTATGCCGTAGCCAACCTGCGCGGCGGTGGTGAGTACGGCCGCGAGTGGCACGAGGCCGGCACGAAGCTGAAGAAGCAGAACGTCTTCGATGACTTCATCGCCGCGGCCGAGTGGCTGATCGCCAACAAGTACACCACCACCCAGCGCCTGGCCATCACCGGCCGCTCCAACGGGGGCCTGCTGATTGGCGCGGCGGTGACGCAGCGTCCGGAGCTGTTCGGCGTGGCCCTGCCGGGCGTGGGCGTGATGGACATGCTGCGCTTCCACAAGTTCACCATCGGCTGGGCGTGGACGAGCGACTACGGCTCCTCGGAGAACCCGGAGGAGTTCAAGGCGCTCTACGCGTACTCGCCGCTGCACAACCTGAAGCCGGGCACGCGCTACCCCGCCATGCTCGTCCACACCGCGGACCACGATGACCGCGTGGTGCCGGGCCACAGCTTCAAGTTCACCGCGGCCGCCCAGGCGGCGCAGGCCGGTGAGGCCCCGGTGCTCATCCGCATCGAGACCAAGGCGGGCCATGGTGCCGGCAAGCCCACCGGGAAGATCATCGAGGAGTACACCGACCTGTGGGCCTTCACGCTGCACCAGATGGGGCTGGGCGGCGGTCAGCCCGTCGCGGCCGACCAGGCGCGCTGAGTCCCAGGTGCTGTAGCTGAAGCGGGCGGCCGTCCGGGTGTCGTACTCCCGGGGGTCCGCCCGCTTCGTTGTCTCCGGAGCGTCAGGCGGGCTTGGGTTTGCGCAGCTCCTCCACGGCCGCGACGAGCACGGGCGTGTAGTCGGTGAAACCCTCGGGCGTCTTGCCTCCGGGGCGCAGCACCGCGCCCTTGCCGCCCACCGCGCCGACGCGCACCCCGGCAAGCTCGAAGTAGCCGCCGTGGAAGGCGTCCTGGATGAGCTGGGCCTGCTGCTCGGGGTTCATCTTCTTCCAGGGCTTCCCCGCGCGCAGCGCCTTCACGTAGTCGTAGCCCTCGCCGAAGCCCTGCGCCCACAGCGACTCGGCCACGTAGCCCAGGCCGTGGTGCTGGTACTGCCAGACATGGGTGCACTCGTGGACGAGCAGCCACGCCTTCGCCTTGTCCCCGCGCCACAGGGCGTCGTAGTCGATGGAGGGCAGGTTGAGCGTGTTGCCCAGCACGAAGGCCCGGCTGCCGTTGAGGCTCGCGATGAAGGGCGCCATCCGCACCAGCCGCACGGGCCGGTAGTCGAGCCCGTCGCCGAACACCCCGCGCAGCAGTTGCATCTCCGCGTCGCTCAGAGGGCGCTTGTCTCCGCCCGGAGCGGCCGCGTGGGCGTCCGCCGCTGCCACCGCGCGGAGGCCCGGCGCCTCCTGCTCCCGCTCCCCGGGGGGGACTGGACGGGGTGCATCCTGGCCTGACATGTCGAGGCTCCTCGCGTTGACCGCGCTCCGGAGGTTAGCCCGGCACGGCCCCGCGGGTCACCTCGCGCTCAGGACTCCAGCGAGGCGCGCAGGAACCAGGCGTGCTTCTCGAACTCGGTGATGATGCCGGTGAGCAGGTCCACCGTGTCCGTGTCCTGGTGCTGCTCGGCCACCTTGCGGCTCTCGCGCACGCCGGTCAGGTAGGACTCGATGCGGTCGGCCAGCAGCCGCACGTGCTCCAGGTCCTTCGACGTCTCCTGCGGATAGTCCGGCAGGCGGCTCGTCTTCGCCACGTGCCGGCTGGTGCCGTACGCCTTGGCGCCCAGTGTCACCGCGCGCTCGGCCACCGAGTCGTTGTGCGCCGCCAGGCTCACCGCGAACGTCTCGAAGAGCGGGTGGAGCGCCGCGAACTGCGGGCCCTTGATGTTCCAGTGCGCGACCTTGATCTGACTGTGGAGATCCAAGCCATCGGCCAGACGCTCGTTGAGCGTGGCGGAGACGGCGGTGCGCGTCTGCTCGGAGAGGGGGCTGGGGCTGCGGTACATGCGTCCGTTCCTTTCGGGTGTGTGGGAGATGGGATGCGTGGGGCCTGAAAGTGACGCGCCCCCCGGTGTTGCCACCGGAGGGCGTGTCTGATGTCAGCGTGAAGCGGAACGCCTACTACGACTCGAGGCCCACCGCCGCCGCGTGGACGACCGCGGCGATGCGGACGGCGTCGTGCACCTGGTCCTCCGAGAGGCCGCCCTCGATGACGACCTTCTCGTGGGACTGCACGCACGTCTCGCAGCCGTTGATGGCGCTCACCGCCAGGCAGACGAGCTCGAAGTCCACCTTGTTGGTGAGCACCTGCACCAGCCGATTCATCCGCAGGCCGGCCCGCTTGGTGGAGTAGGACTCCTTCCCCACCATGTGGCGGAACCGGTAGTAGACGTTGTTCATCCCCATCAGCGAGGCCGCGGCGCGCGCGTCCTCGATGACGGGCTCGGCCTTCTCGCCCAGCGCCTGACGGGCCTCGTGCAGCATGGCCTTCTTGATGAGCTCGTTGCGAGCCGCGAAGGCACACGCCACGGCCACCCCCCAGCGCTGCTCGGAGGTCAGGCTGTTGTTCTCCAGCACCGACTGGAGATTGAGGCGGGTGTCCTTGTGGGCCTCCGCCAGCTCACCGCGAACGACTTCGAGCGACGCCATGGCGTATTACCCCGCCTTCGCCAGCTTCTTGGTGAGCGTCTCCTCGCCCTTCTGCCAGTTGCAGGGGCACAGCTCGTCCGTCTGGAACGCGTCCAGCGTGCGCAGCGTCTCGCTCACGTTACGGCCCACCGACAGGTCGTTCACCGACACGTGCCGGATGATGCCCTGGGGGTCGATGATGAAGGTCGCGCGCAGCGCCACGCCCGCGTCCTTGTGCAGGATGCCCAGGCCCGCGCTCAGCTCGCGCTTGATGTCCGCCAGCATCGGGAAGGGCAGGCCCTTGAGGTCCGGGTGGTGCGTGCGCCACGCGTGGTGCACGTACTCGCTGTCGGTGCTCAGGCCGAGCACCTGCGCGTTGCGGTCCTGGAAGTCCTTGTCGCGCTTGCCGAACTCGGCGATCTCGGTCGGGCAGATGAAGGTGAAGTCCTTGGGCCAGGAGAAGAGCACCAGCCACTTGCCCTTGTAGCTGTCCTGGTTGAGGTCCTTGAACTCCTTGCCCTTCTCGAGGCTCACGACGGCGGTGAGGTTGAACGCGGGAAGCTTGTCGCCAACGGTCAGCATGTGTTTCGACTCCTTGGGGGTTGAGGCCTGCCTGCTGGCAGACCGGACAGGGTTTCTTCGCGTACTACTCGGAGCAGCGTCCGTGCCAGGGAAACTCCACCTGTGATTCCAAAGGGTTGACTCCTCCCCACTCCCCAGACGGTTCCGCCGGACCGGTGCATACCGAAATATCGGTGCCCGGCGCCACTGACATTTCGGTGGCGCTCCGGTTATCTACAAGGACGCATGGCGGATGACATCGTTTCGGTGACGCGGAGCACAGTGGGGGCGCAGGCCCGGGAGCTGGCCGAGCTGGCGGTCTCCGAGGAGGCCGTGGCGGAGCTGCTGCGCCGGGGGCTGGACTGGCTCACCCGGGTGGTGCGCTTCGACCTGGCCACGCTCTTCTTGCTGCGAGAAGGAAAGCTGGTGGCGGTGGCGGCGCGGGGGCCCCTGGCCTCGGACAAGGTGCGGCGCCACGAGCTGAAGCTGACGGACTTCCCCACGCTGCGCCAGGCGCTGGAGACACGCCGGGCGCGCGCCTTCACCCAGGAGGACCACGCGCACGGGGACGGAGACCCTTTCGACGGGGTGCTGGACTTGCCGCCCGGACACTCGTGCATGGTGGTGCCGCTGTGCGCGGGGGACAGCTGCTACGGGCTGCTGACGCTGGACCGGACGGAGTGCGAGACGTACCCGCGCGAGCTGGTGGAGCTGGTGGAGGTGTACGGGCAGATGCTCGCCACCACGCTGCAGGAGACGCAGCAGAAGAGCACCTTCGAGCGGCTGCACCGGCGGGAGCACGAGCACGCGCGGCTGCTGGAGGCGCAGCTGGGCGGGGACGAGGTGGGGGTGCTGGAGACGTCGCGGGCCCAGGCGGTGCGCGAGCTGGCACGGCGGGCGCGGCAGGTGGCGGAGACGGAGACGCCGGTGCTGCTGCTGGGCGAGACGGGCACGGGCAAGGAGCGGCTGGCGCGGGCGATACACCGCTGGAGCCCCCGGGCCGAGGCGCCCTTCGTGACGCTCAACTGCGCGGCCATCCCCGCGGGGCTGCTGGAGAGCGAGCTGTTCGGCCACGTGAAGGGGGCCTTCACCGGCGCCACGCGCGACAGGGCGGGGCGCTTCCAGATGGCGCACGGGGGCACGCTCTTCCTGGACGAGGTGGGCGAGCTGCCCGTGGAGCTGCAGGCCAAGCTGCTGCGCGCCCTGCAGGAGAAGACCTTCGAGCCGGTGGGGAGCGACCGGACGGTGCGCGCGGACGTGCGCATCCTCGCGGCCACGCACGTGGACCTGCAGCAGGCCATCGCCCAGCGGCGCTTCCGGGAGGACTTGTACTACCGGCTGAGCGTCTTCCCGCTGCGGCTGCCCCCGCTGCGCGAGCGGCTGGAGGACCTGCCGCAGCTGTGCGCGTTCCTCCTGGAGGAGCAGGCCCGGCGCACCGGACGGCGGGGGATGAAGGTGGCGGCGGAGGGGATTGCCCGCCTCTCGGCGTACGACTGGCCGGGCAATATCCGGGAGCTGGCCAACGCGCTGGAGCGCGCCACCATCCTGTCGCGCAAGGCAGAGCTGGGCGCCGAGGCGTTCGACCTGCCCATCCGCCTGCCGGGGGCGAAGGCCGCCGTGGAGGCGCCGCCGCTGGTGGAGGGCGCGGTGCCCACGCTGGAGGAGGTGCAGCGCCAGCACATCCTGCGCGTGCTGACGCTGACGCAGGGCCGCATCTACGGCCCGGGCGGCGCGGCGGCGTTGTTGGGTCTCAAACCCTCCACGCTGCAGAGCCGGATGAAGAAGCTGGGCATCACCCGGATGGAGCAGTACGTGGCAATGCCACACCCTTCCGTGGAGGAATCATGAGCGACCCGCAGCAGCCCCAGGGGGCACCCGCCGGCGCACCGAAGCCCTCTCCATCGCGCAAGCCCCTGGTGGTGGGCATGGCCGCCCTCGCCGTGGTGGGCCTGGGCCTCCTCTGGCTCGTGCTGCGCGGCAAGCCCGAGGTGCCGGCTCCCGCCACGACGCCCTCCGCGCCCGTGGCCGCGGCCCCCTCGCCCGACGCGCAGCCAGCGGCCCCGGGCACGCCCGCCGTGCCCCTGCCTCCGCTGGGCCAGAGTGATGCCCGCGTGCGCGAGCTGGTGGGCCCGCTGTCCCCCCTCCCCGAACTGGGGAAGTGGCTCGCCTCCACCGAGGACCTCGTGCGGCGCTTCGCCACGGCCGCCAGCAACGTCTCCGACGGGGAGAGCCCGCGCGCCGCGCTCTCCTTCATGGCCCCCCAGGGCACCTTCCAGGTCGTCGAGCGCGAGGGCCGCACCTTCATCGCCCCCGAGAGCTTCGCCCGCTACGACGCGGTGTCGCGCGTCTTCTCCTCGCTCGACACGCAGGCCAGCGTGCGCGCGTACCAGACGCTCAAGCCGCTCATCGACACGGCCTACAAGGAGATCAGCCGCCCCGGCCAGCGCTTCGAGCAGACGCTCGCCAACGCCATCCAGCGGCTGCTGGACACGCCGGTGCCCGAGGCCGAGCTCGAGGTGGTGGACACGCCGGGGGTGAACTACGCCTACGCCGCCCCGGAGCTGGAGCAGCTCAGCGCCGCGCAGAAGCACCTGCTGCGCCTGGGGCCGGCCAACGCCCGCGCCGTCCAGGCCAAGCTGCGCGAGCTGCAGGGCGCGCTCGCGCTGCCTCGCGCCAGCCGCTGACACCGGCTCACCGGCCCTGGGGCGCCGCCATGTAGAAGTGGAAGCGCGTCACGGGCCGGTAGCCCATGCGGCGGTACACGGGCAGGCCCGCTGGGGTGGCGTGCAGCACCGTGCGCTCAATCCCCCACGCCCGCTCCGCCTCGGTGAGCGCGTGGCGCATGACGGCCTCGGCACAGCCGAGCTGCCGGTGCGCGGGCAGGGTGGCCACCATCGAGACATAGGCCACGTTGTCCACCCGGATGACGGCCGCGCTGCTGGCGGCTTCTCCCTGGCGGTAGCCGACGTAGCCCTTGCCGTCCCCCGTGAAGAGGCCCGGTACGTCGAAGGCCTCGCGGCCCGTGGCGAGGGGCATGTCGTAGCAGCGCGAGTTGACGTCGGCGAGGTCGCGGCGTCCCTGGGCGTCCGCCGTCTGGCGCACCTCCAGCACCGGCGGGGGCCGCAGGGCGGGGGCGAGGCGCTCGGCCACCATGCCGGTGGCCACCATCGACAGCTTCAACCCGTGGGGGGCGAACAGCTCCCCGGCCCTGTCCCGCAGCCGGGGCGGCACCTGGTCCTCACAGAAGGCGAGCATCCACCCCCGCCCCTGGGGAGCCAGGTGCCGGGCGGCGGTGGCGGCCGCCCGCTTCAGCGCCTCCTCCGTCTCCACCGCAGCGGGGAGGAAGGCCGCGTTCATCATCGACCACGAGACGTTGCTCGACGCGATGCTCACCTCGGGCAGGTCGAGCACTTCTCCGGCGAGGCTGCTCCTGGCGAAGAAGCGCCAGGAGCCGTACAGCTGGGTGTTGGATTCGTGGATCTCGTCGTGGGACATGCCGGGCTCAGCGAGAGCCCGCATTATTGGAGCCGCGCTCCCCGAAGGCCAGCGTGGTCATCTTGTCCGAGGCGTAGAGCAGCTGGTAGGCCGAGGCGCTGCCCAGCACGCGCTTGACGTAGTGGCGCGTCTCTTCCACGGGAATCTGCTCCACCCACTCGTCCAGCTCGGCGCCGGGGAAGCGGGACAGCCAGCGGTCCACCGCGCCGGGGCCGGCGTTGTAGCTGGCCACCGCGTAGGCCGGGTTGCCGGCGAAGCGCCGCTGCAGGCTGCCCAGGTACGCCGAGCCCAGGCGGATGTTCTCCCGGGGCTCGAGCAGCGCGGAGGGCGTGGCCAGCGGCACGTTGAGCTGGCGCGCCACCGCGAAGGCCGTGGCCGGCATGAGCTGGGCCAGCCCCAGCGCGCCCGTGGGCGAGCGGGCGTTGGGGTTGAAGGCGCTCTCCTCGCGGATGAGGGCCTGCATCAGGTCCGGGTTCACCCGCGCCGCCCGGCTGTGCTGCACCACCAGGTTGCGGAAGGCGTGCGGATAGGCCGCCGAGTAGATGAGGCGCGTCTCGGCCTCGGTGGGCGCGGCCAGTCCCTCGCGGCGCAGGGCCCACGCGATGGAGCGCGCATGGCCCTTGAAGCCGGAGGCGTGGAGGATGTGGAAGAGCAGCCGGATGGACTCCTCGCTGCGGCCCTTGCGGTCCACCGCCAGCAGCTCCGAGGCCGCCTCGCGGTGCTCCAGCTTCATCAGCTCGATGCCGGTGACGAAGTGCGGATCCTCCGCGAGGTTGCCCGCGTCCAGGGGCCAGACGGCCATGGGGCTGCCGGGGCTGCGCAGCCGCTCGCTGACGGCCCGGGCCCGCTCCGGAGCCTCCACCGCCAGGCGCGAGCGCGCCATCAGCCCGTACCACGTGGCCGCCCCCTCGGCCGCCACGCGCTCCATCAGCGCATTGGCCTCCTCGGCGCGGCCCAGCGTGCGCAGCGTGCGCGAGCGCCAGTAGCGGGCGCGCTGCACCGACTCGTGCGTGGAGCCCTTGCCCTTGAGCTCCTCGATGCGGGAGAGGGCCTCGAGCGCCGCGTCCTGCTGGCCCTCGGCGCGGTACACCCAGAAGCGCTGGAAGAGGGCCTCGGCCGCGAAGTTGCCGTCCGGGTGGTGGGAGATGAGCTGATCCAACGCGGCCATGGCCGCCGCCTTGTTGCCGCGCTCCAGCGCCTTGTGCGCCGCGTAGAAGAGCGCGTCATCCGCGTACGGGTGCCGCGGGTAGTCCTGCGCGAGCTTCAGGTAGGTGGGGATGGAGCTGTCCGGCTCCACCACCGACTCCGAGTAGCCCAGCACGTAGAGGGCGCGCGGGCGCAGCGCCTCGTCCTGGCACTGCTCGACGACGGGCCGCAGCGCGCGGATGGCCAGCGAGTGCTTGCGCTCCTTGCGCAGGGCCGTGCCGTAGGCGAAGTGCGCGCGGCAGGCGAGCGCGTCCGGCAGCTCCATCTTCGGGAGCATCCGCTCCAGCATGTCCAGTGCCTCACGGTTGTGGTGCAGGGAGAGCAGCGTCTCCGCGCGCGCCACCTTCCACTTGGGCACGTAGGGCAAGTCACGCAGGCCCTTGATGGCCGCGGGCACCTGCTTGGAGAAGGGGTGGAGCGCCCAGACGGCCAGGTGCGCGCGGTGCTCGCCGTTGTAGTCGGCCTGGTAGCGCGCCAGCCGGGCGATGGTCAGCCACGCCTCGGCCTGCCGGGGGTTGTTCGGCTTGGGCGAGTCCGTCTGGACGATGGGCGTGAGCGCCGCCACCGCCCCCGCGTAGTCCCGCTTCTTCTTCTCGAGGATGGCGGCCATGCCGAAGCGCGCATCCTCATAGCGCCGCGCGCCCGGGGACACGGCGCCGTAGTGCTGCACGGCCTCCGCCCACTTGCGCATCCGCTCATAGGCCTTCGCGGCCTCGAAGTGACAGTAGTCGCGCAGGGGCGGGTGGCTCTCCGCCAGGGCCGCCAGCTCCTCGGCCCCCGTGGCCCACTGGCCCATGCGCAGCGCGCTCATCGCCCGGAGGTAGCGCACCGGCGGCGTCGCCTCCTCCGTCTCCAGCAGCTGGCGCGCGGTGCGGTAGCGGCCCCCGTCATAGGCGTCCTTCGCCTTCGCCAGCACGCCCTCGGCGAAGTAGGACTTGAGATCCGCCAGCTCGAACTTGCGCACCCAGCGGCGCTCACCGGGCGCCACGGGCTCGGTGGGTCCGATGGTGAACTCGGGCTCCGCCTCCTCGTTCTCGCTGTCCAGCGAGGAGGGAAGCTGATGCTTGGAGGAAGCGCTCTCGGCGAGATTGGAGATGTCTCCAGCCGGAGGCGGTTGCTGCTGTGGCTGCTGCTGCTGGGCCTCGGCCCGGGCGGCGGGCGCCACCCAGAGGGCCGCCACGAGCGGCCAGCTCAACAGCCGGTTCGTGTACCGCAGGAGGCCTCGGAGCGTCGCGTGTTCCAGTCCCACACCCATTCCCCTTGTTCGAGGCACGCACCGCGCGTGAGGACCAGGAAATAGGAATGGTGCAATGGGACCGGGAGTGTGGGAGCACGGCGCCTTGCTAGCCTGCGTTGTCTCGTGCACGGCACACATGCACGCCAGGGAGCAGGCGGGCGAGCTACGCGACAACCCGTGCGCGTCACTCGCCCGCTCTCAAAACCTGGGAGTGGTGCTTCTCACCGCGCGTGAGCGCTCACGGCCGGCGCAGTGTCACCTCGGAGGCGTTGGCGCTCTCGGGCCAGCGGGAGAGGTGGGCTGTGCGCCCCGGCGCGTCGCACAGCTCCAGCCGCCGGCCCCCCGGGTGGAGGAAGTAGAGCGAGCCCGGTGCACGGAAGGACCCGGGCATGGCCGCGTCCTCCGAGGGCTTCAGCAGGCGGCCCACGCGCCACGTGCGCACGACCGGCTTCTCGCGCAAGTGGTGGTGCACGGACACCACCACCTGCTCCACTCCCTCCATCGTCCACTCCAGTGCCAGTTGCGTCCCCGCGAGCCGCTTCTCGTCGAGCAGCGGGAAGGCGCGGCCGCCCGCGTACGCCACGGCGTCCACCTTCGCGCCGCGCAGGTCCCCGAGGAAGCCGAGCTCCAGCCGGCGTCCGTCGCGGGGTACCCGGAAGGCGTAGGCCATGCGGCCGGGGCGCTCCGAGTCCGCGCCGGTATAGGCGGAGGCGTCCTGCTCGAAGAGGAGCGCGGGCTCGCCGGAGCGGAACCAGTCCACGTCCGCCGGGGCGGCGAGGGCCGGGGCCTCCTCGGGCAGCACCACGCGCTTCCACCCCGCCGTCTGGTCCGAGGGGACGAAGCAGCGGCCCCCGGGAGTGCCCGCGGCGAGCATCATCACGAGTGCGGCGAGGGGGTGCATGTCACACGCTCCGGGCCGTGCGGGGGACGGAGAGCCACGCGCCACCGAGCATCAGCGCGCCCGCGCCGGCGAGGCCCGCGACGCGCAACGTGCCGCTCAGGTGCGTGGTGTCATAGGCGAGCGCCTTGCCCAGGGCCACGGCGATGAAGGCGAAGCCCACGTCGCGGATGACGCTCTCGTCGCGCAGGCGGCCGTACACCACGAGGCCCACGCCCGCGGCGAGCCAGCCCAGGGTGAGCACCAGGCGGCGGCCGAGATCATCGGCGGCGAAGCCCAGGGTGAAGAAGTGGAAATAGAAGGCCCACGAGGCGGCGATCACCGCGGCCGTCAGCCCGTACCAGAGGAGGCAGGCCTGCAGCTTGTCCTCGCGCGCCTCGGTGCGGCGCCAGGTGCGCGCCACGGTGACGGCCGAGGCGAGGACGGTGAGGCCCAGGCCCGCGAGCAGGAGCCCGGACTTCGTCGCCGCGTACCAGAGGCCGCCCATGAGGCCGGTGAGGAGCAGGGCGATGGGGCCCACGAGCGGGCGATGACGGGGCACCTCGGCGAGGGCCACCGCGGAGGCGAGCACCGCGGCCACCGCGAGCAGCAGCTCGTGCGGCACCTGCAAGTCCCTCCAGAGGAAGACGCCCGCCAGCGCCATCATCCCCGCGCCCGCCACGGCCAGCACCCGCACATCCCACTTCGTCGACATCGTTGCGTTCATGGATTCGGACCCTCCGGGCGAGGGTCCATTGCACCGCGCGCGCCAACCGTGGCGCCATGCGTCATGCAGAGGGAAGGGCGGGGCTCGGTGTGTGTAGGCTGTGCAACGGCGCGCACAGGCCCGGGGCGACAGTGTGCAGCGCGCCGTCAGTCGAGGAAGCGGCGCTGCCAGCGGCGCATGTCCTCTTCGCTGAAGCCGTCCAGGATGCAGGGGCTCATGTACAGCCAGGGCTCCAGGACACGTGCCAGCTCTCGCCAGGCGGGCAGCGTGTGGCCCTGCTCCGTGTCGCCCGCCTCCGGCCATTTCCCCAGCGTCACCACCACCCGCTCTCCGTCGAGCTCCTGCACGGTGGTGCCAGGCGACTGCAGGCGTGTGCGCAGGCCGGCGGCGCCCCCCAGATCCCCCAACACGGGTGGGCCCAGGAAGTTCAGCCAGTGCACCCCGTCCAGCCGCGTACCAATCGAACTGGCCGAGGAGCGCGCTCCTGGGATGTCCATGCCGGGGTAGCGGAAGGCCAGGTCCCGGATGCGGCGGGTGGCACCGAGGATGGTGTCCGGGAAGTGGAAGCAGAGCCCCGCGTGGCCGGAGTTGAAGGGCAGCACCGCTGCCAGTTCCAGCGCCAGTTCCCTCACGCGCCCCGGTCCATGCTCCTCCAGGTATTCCGTGGGGAGAAAGAAGGACACCTGGCTCGCGGGGTCCTCATCCTCTTCGTAGATCTCAAGCAGGAGGCCGTTGTAGTTGAACTCGTAGCCCAGGGTTTCACTGTCTGACTGGCACAACCAGGGATAGGCAGCGGGTTCCTCGAGCATGTGCTGCCGGATGTAGGCCCAGCCCTTCTCATCGAGCTCATCCCAGGTCTCGTTGTAGGGGTGGGCGTAACTGGTGAGCGCCTGGGGTCCCACCGCACGGCGGTATACGTCCAGGGCGTTCAGCACCTGGTGCACGACCTCCTGGTGGGAGCGCTTCATGTAGAAGGTGATGCTCACGCTTTCCCGGATGCAGAGGATCTGTTGCTTCCCAACGCTCCTGTCGATTCGTACACGCGGGTAGTGGTCGCTCATCGCTGGACTCCACCAGGAGTGACGGGACGGGGCTCGCCCTTTCCTCCAAGAAGCGCCTTCTTGTACATCTCCCCTTGATCCCTCGGAAAATGGGGGTGGCCTTTGGTGTATGGCCTCCAAGAAGGCTTCTTGTCGGAAGGGCAGGGGAACTTGAAGTCGTAGACGTGTTGGACCTGGTTCGGATTGCGCGAGGCGTGAAGGACGAGGTCGGGCACCAGCGAGCCCCAGAGTTGGCTCCTCAGCCCGAGCTTCAGCCACTCCGCCACCTGCGCGGGGTCAATCCATCGCCACACTCCCGTGGAGGAGTCCTTCTGGTAGGTGGGTTCCACGCTGACGTTCTCCGAGAAGCGTTCCGCGAACGCAGCCCGTGCGCAGTCGAGTGCCAGCTTGTGCTTCCGGGCCCCGAGGTCCATGGCTCGTGTCACCTCCGTGTTGCCCTCCCGACGGACCACCTGGCGGCACTGCTCCGCAGTGGGCTCCTGTCCCTGTAGATCCTCATCCACCTTGTTGACCTGTTCATTCGCGGCCTGGGCGCACTGGACCAGGGTCTGCTCGACGAACTGGATATCCGCCTCCTGTAGAATCATCGCCACGGTGGTGGCGGTCTGGGCAGCGTCCACGGCACGAGACACCCAGGGGATGACGGCCTCCTCGCCCGGCCTCGTGATGTAGCAGGCGGGGTTGCGCAGGCAGCCGTTCGTCGCCGAGTCCGCTGTCTGCGCGTACTGGGCCGGTCCGTAGGGGTTCACTCCGGCGCATCCCGCCAGCAGCACGAGCGCAACCAGGCCTCTCGACAGAGGTGGGGCAATGCACCGGGTGGACATGTCGCGCTCTCTCCTGTGTTGACGGCGGTGAAGTCCCCATGAGACCAGAGTTCACCATGCCCATCACCCAGCTCGAGGTCTCCGGGTACCGCTCGGTGCGGCAGCTCGTGCTCCCCGTGGGGCCGCTCACCGTCATCGTGGGGCCCAACGGCAGCGGGAAGACGAACCTCTACCGCTCGCTCTACCTGCTGGCCGCCGCGGCCGATGGACGGCTGTCCCATGCGCTCGCGGAGGAGGGCGGGGTGCCCAGCGTGCTGTGGGCGGGCTCGCGCGACAACAAGAAGCCCGTGCGCATGACGGTGGGCGTCACCCTGGATGACCTCGCCTACGAGCTGAGCCTCGGCCCCGTGCCGCCCGCCTCGGGCAAGGACGGAGAGTCCCCGAGCCTCTTCAACCTGGACCCCGAGGTGAAGGAGGAATACCTCTGGACGGTGGAGGCCCGGCGGCGCGCGGTGTTGATGGAGCGCAAGGACCGCACCGCCTTCCTGCGCGACTCGGAGGGCAACCGCACCACCTTCCCCATGCAGCTGTGGGCCGGCGAGTCGGTGATGGCCCAGCTCTCCGAGCCGCACCGCTTCCCGCGCCTCGCCGAGCTGCAGCGCGCGCTGCGCATGTGGCGCTTCTACCACCACTTCCGGACGGACCCGGAGGCGCCCCAGCGCTCGCCCCAGGTGGGCGTGCGCACGCCCGTGCTGGCGCATGACGGCAGGGACCTCGCCGCCGCGCTGCAGACCATCATCGAGATTGGAGACGAGGAGGGGCTGGAGCGGGCCCTCGAGGATGCCTTCCCGGGCTCGCGGGTGGAGATCCAGGCGCCGCAGGGCCGCTTCAGTCTCTTCCTCCACCAGCCCGGGCTGCGGCGCCCGCTGGCGGCTCGCGAGCTGTCGGACGGCACGCTGCGCTACCTGTGCCTGCTGGCGGCGCTGCTCAGCCCGAGGCCCCCCGCCTTCCTCGCGCTCAACGAGCCGGAGACGAGCCTGCACCCGGATCTGCTCGAGCCCCTGGGACGGCTCATCGTGGACGCCTCCATGCACAGCCAGGTCTGGGTGACGACGCACGCGGAGCCCCTGGCCCAGGCCATCGCGAAGCGCTCGCACGTGGAGCCGGTGCGGTTGGCTAAGGAGCTCGGTGCCACGGTGGTGGAGGGCGGCAGCAGGGCGCCGGAGGACGCATAGGCTCCCCGCGAGGCGGTTCCTTCAGTGCATGTTCTTGCCTGCGGGGCCCGTGTCCTCGTTGCCGCCCTTGCCCCGGGCCCGCTCCGTCCTCGGCAGCGTGAAGTAGAACGTGGCGCCCTCTCCCGGGGTGCTCTCCACCCAGATGCGCCCCCCGTGCGCCTCGACGATGCCCTTGGCGATCGCCAGCCCCAGCCCCGCCCCCGTGCTCCGGGTGTGCTCGGCCTGCCAGTAGGCGTCGAAGAGGTGCGGGAGATCCGCCTCCTTCACCCCCGGCCCGGTGTCCTTCACGCAGAACCGGGCCTCCTCGTCACACCCCTCGACGAAGACGCTCACCGTGCCCCCGGCGGGCGTGAACTTGAGCGCGTTGCCCACCAAGTTGGAGAACACCTGGAAGATGCGTCCCCGGTCCACGCGCAACCGGCAGTCGCGCGGCGTCAGGTCCACCACCAGGTGGATGGAGCGCTCGTGCGCGATGGGCTCGAACGCATCGGAGACCTCCTCCAGCAGGACGTCCAGCGGCGTCTCCTGGGGCGAGATGGCGAGCCCCTCGGCCTCGATGCGGGCGGCATCCAGCAGGTCGGAGATCAGCCGGCTCATGCGCTCCACCGAGCGTCCGATGATGTCCGCGTTCCGGTGGACCACCGCGGCCTTCTCCCCGAGATCCTGGGTCCGTTTCAGCAGCCCGGCGGCGCCGCCGATGGCCGTGAGCGGGTTGCGCAGGTCGTGCTACACCACCGCGACGATGTGATCCCTCAGCCGCACCGCGCGCTCGGTCTCCCGGTACAACCGGGTGTTGTCGATGGACATCGCCACCCGGCGGCCCACGTCTTCGGCGAAGGCGCCGAAGTCCGCGTCGTACTGGCGCAGCCCGCTGGAGGAGACGAGCGTCAGGGCTCCCACCATGTGCCCGCGCGCCACCAGCGGGACCGATACGTACTTCTCGAAGCCGAGCTCCCGCAGCCGCTCCAGGTGCCGCTCGTCCCGGGCGAACGACGCCAGCATCGACGTGTCCACCTGGCTCACGAGGACGGACTGGCTGGTGCGCATCACCTTGCGCGGGCCACCGGCCAGCTCCAGGAAGTCGGGGTACTGCCCTTCCAGCGCCTCGAGCAGCCGCTGCTTCTCCTCGGACTCGTGGTGCAGCACGCACACCCGCAGGCTCCGCCCCGGCTCCAGGGTGTGGATGACACACCACGAGGCGAACGTTGGCACGATGAGGTGCGCGAGCTTGCGCAGGTTGTCGTCCGCGTCCAACGACGCCGAGAGCACCGCTCCCATGGTGGCGAGGAACTTCTGCTGCTCCTCGACGCGCTTGCGCTCGGTGAGGTCCTTGAGGATCTTCGCGAAGCCCTGGAGGTTCCCCTCCTCGTCGTACATGGCGGTGATGGTGAGCGAGGCCCAGAACGGCGAGCCATCTTTCCTGCAACGCCACCACTCGTCCGTGGCGGAGCCACACAGCCGCGCCTTCTGCAGGTTGTGCTCGGGGCGGCCGGCCTTCGCGTCCTCCGGCATGTAGAGCCGCCGGAAGTGCTGGCCGATGATCTCCTCGGCCTTGTAGCCCTTGATCCGCTCGGCGCCCTCGTTCCAGCTCGAGACGTGCCCCTCCGCGTCGAGCATGAAGAGGGCGTAGTCCTTCACGCTGTTGACCATCATCCGGAAGCTGGTCTGGCTCTCCTCGAGCGCTTCCTCGGCCTTCCGGGTGGCGGTGACGTCCCGGAAGACCGTGACGAAGCCCTGGGGGCTGGGCGTGATGCTCACCCGCAGCCGGAGGCCGAGCGCGGGGAAGTGCTCCTCGAACTCCACGGTCTGGTTGCGCTCCATCGCGTCGATCTGCCCCTTGAACAGCCGGGAGCTGCCGAGCGTGGGGGGATCGTCCCAGAGCGATCGGCCCTGGAGCATCCGGAGGACCCTCTCGGAGTCGCCGTAGAGGACACGCAGCGCCGGGGTGTTCACGTAGACGATGCGCCACTGCCGGTCCACGATGAGGATTCCATCCTGCAGCCCATCCACCACCGCACGCAGGCTGCCGGTCACCGGGGGCAGCTCGGCCTGGAGACGCAGGTGCTCGAGGCGGACGAACTCGACGCTCGAGGTGCTCGCGCTCTCGTCGAGCGCGGCCAGCAGCCGCCGCAGGTCCGGCCCCGTCAGGGGCTCTTCTCGCTGGAGGACGCCGAGCATCACCTCCCGCAGCAGGCTGTACTCGAGGAGGAGCTGCTCCAGGGAGAACCCGCCGAGCTTCGCGCGCTGCTCGCCATGCTCCTTGCCCAACTCCCGGAGCTTCTGCTGTGCGCAGTCCTCTCCGGCCATCCACGCGGCGTAGTGCAGGAGGCACTCCGGGAGGGAGTTGATGATGAGGCTGGCCGGCTTGTCCTTCGCGGCGGGCACGCGGGCGCGGACAGCCGCCAGCCAGTCCTGGCAGATGCTGTCGCGCGAGCGTCTGATTCGTGCCGGGGTGGCCTGGGAGGGGCCGGTGGCGCGAATGTCGTCCATGGTCACAAGCTGGGTGGGGTGGGGTGGGGTGGCGGTGGAAGGGAGGGCAGTCCGCCGGACAAGCCCCCGCCAGCCAGATGGGTGAGGCCTGGGGCATAAACAGTTGAGACAACGACTCGCCTTATCGGCGGACGCCCTTGCCAAAGAAGCGACTGCTACACTTATTGTGGCTAGGACGGGCGCTCACCAAGCTTGCACGGCCTGTCCGGTGTGCAGGGACGACGTCCGGGCGGCAGTGCATTCAGGTGCGCGTCCAAATGCAAGTGGCTGGTGAGGTCGCAACTACCTGGCAGCCAATCCTGCGCGCTCCGCCCTCCGTAGGTGGAATCGGCGTAGGCGTGGATGTCGCTCGGGGCAGTTGCGGCACAAGCGCTTCAGCAACTCAAGGCTCGACTCGGCACGAACTTTCGTGGACGGTCCACTGTGGCTCTTTTATGCCGCCCGTACGTTATTTATCGTTGACCTACGCGTACGCGACGAACACCACGAGCAATAACTACACCTTTGCGAACAGCCTCACAACACATCGTGTGCACGCCCTTGTATGCAGTTTGTAACCAATAGTCACCTTGAACAAGTTTAACATGACGTTCCTGGCCTGATGCTCGTGCCTCATCGCCGGTATTCCTTACAGTCCAGCGCAACTCACACCCACGAACAAGCTCACTATCTTTATCTTTGGGGCGGAATCGGAGCCACTTTCCCTTCGAGAGTGGCTCAACAGGGCCGTTGTAGTTTCGCTGAACTGTCCCTTCTTTTTCGTTGGAAATACCGATCTCAAAATCCAGCCGGGCGACTTCTTTTTCCGAATCAGGTATTGGATCGCTATCGACATCAGCCTTGAGGTCCCCCCAGAATGAATGGCGAAACACCCAGTTCCATGCAGCCAGAGCATCTTTTTCGGTGCAGTCTGGGTCATGGAGTATTTCCAGTTCCTCAAGGGCGAGTTCAATCTTCTCCCGGAACCGACGAACCTGTGCGGCAATTTCCTGCTTTGCAGTAAGAGACGTGCCCGAGTTCACAGGATTTCGAACATCGGTGCTGGAATGAATCCGCTTCTTCATGGCAACAAGCGTTTCATAAAAAGCGACATCGTCACGCAGGGAATTCTTCCGGTAAACATCAACAACAAGCGCCGTGATGATCATGCCCCCGGGGAGATTGCCCTTCCACACTTCGCGTGAGCGCGCGAATGCTTTGACGAGGCGAACAATGCGACGCAACTGGTCTGGTTCCACCTCAGTATTTGGCCCTGAGGGGCTTAGCGCTTTTACTCGCTTAGTGAACCATTCTGTCACTTCTTCCGGATTCCGTTGGTTCCATGCAGGCCCAGCATGCTCTAGTACAGGGCTTCCCAGCCAATTCTTGCTCCGCCTATAAATTGCAAGGTCCACATGATGGCCTTCCGCGTACCAGACGGTTACAGCATTGGTGCGTGGCTCTGGCGGACGTAAAAACCCACCACCAATCTCGTTCAACGCATCTGCAATTCTTTTGCGCGCTTCGAGGGCAGTTGTTGGCAAATCATCCTTTTCAAAAATGACTGCGACGTCGATGTCGTAGTCGTTCTTGCTTTGCTGATTCAGCGTATGCATTGCATAGCTGCCCTGATCACGCTTGTCGACAAATGTGCCGTAGCTTTGCCTCCGGACTTGACCGAGTTTCTCAAGTCCTTCCTTTAGCCTCCGCAAACACGCGTCTCGATTTTCCGCCAAGCGTTGCCTCCGCTGTTGACCCAGTCGAACATGAACTTCATAGAATTTTTTCAAGTGTCCGTTGACGTTGTACATAGACCCCATCCCACTTCCTATTCGATCGACCGTGAGTTCAAAATGGCCACTGCTGGCTCACCTACCTCGGCAGCGTACAAGTCGAGGCTCCAGTTGTACCGAGGCCGCGGACGTATCACGAAGTTGTAGACCACAGCCGAAGGCATAGTGCCGAAACTCAGGACCCGCCCCAGAAGGAACGCAACGCTGACAGGGACTGCTGCAAAGACATGCAGTTGCTCATATCCCTTCCCCGTGATGTGCTGTTCCAGCGCGCGCTGCACCTCTCCTGCAATGACTCGGGCGGCCTCTTCGGACTGAATGAGCCCAAGCCCGGGTGTGCCGACGCGGACGTGCACGTCGCATCCAACTGGGCCAGGCACGAGGCAGTGCGCTTCATCCACCTCTGCAGACACCGAGACTCGCAGTCGAGCCTGCGTACCCTTCATAGTTTGGGCCTCAACGCGAGCCCCCGGTGGGTCCACGGGCGCAAGCCACTCGAATCGGTCGGTTCTCCGGTCGTGCTCCAGGAGGTGGACTTCGTACTGGGTGCCGACGATATAGCCGACGAGTACTGCCAGCGGCACATGCGGGAAACCCAGGTAGACAACTGCAGCATCTGGATGCTCTTGCAGTGCCTTACGCAAGGGCCCAATTCGCTCGGCCACCTGTGCCACTGTGCGCTCGATGTCCTCCTTCTTGATGGAACCTCCGAGTTCCGAACTCACCTCAACAGTCGTACGCTGCAGGTCACGCAACCCCACCGGAAGGTTGATTGCCCCTGGTGCACGGGAAACCCGCTTTAACGTCTCGTGGATGAGCAGCAGCACTCTGTGAGGTCCAGGGCGCTCATGCCTCGCCACTAAGGATGCCAGCAGGCCCTCGATAGCCTCACGACGCCAGAGTGTTTTGGTCTTGGAAACTGTTGACACAAGTTCCCGAGCGACCTCCACAAGGTGTGGCGTCATACGTCCACCTGAGACGGGAAGGACAGTCAGGTGGGCTGCTATGTTTTGGAACAATTCCTCGTCTTGGTCGACGTCGATAATGTCGGTTCGTGGAAACAGGTACTCTCTGATGAAGCCTTCGTAAGAGGCAAGCTCATGCTTCGACAGGATGTCGAGCCAGTGCTGATTGGTGGCGTCTCGCACAGCCTGGAGCTGCTCTTCCATGCTGCTGCCACGGAGACGTGCGAGCGCGTCGAATACAGAGCGAACCCCATCGCTCGGGTGGCGAGCAGCAAGCTCAAACCCCTCGTACTGCTTACCAGTAATGAGGGGTCCCAGTCGCTCAATACCAGTCTTGAGGATCGTGCCGAGATCGCTAGGACCGAGGCCCCCACCCTTAACCTGAATAGTCCGAACTCGACGGACTCCTTCCACGAGCCGGTGAACGTCTGTGTCATCTATGCCCTCTGGCTGCAGGGCATAGAAGTAAGGGTCCTTGAGCAAGTGCGGCAGTCTTTGCGCAACGTACCGATCCTGCAGGTTGAAGCCTTGGCGGGCGATAAGGCCCCCCATCGCATCGGGGGCCAACAAGGAGAGGGTCTTAGGTGTATTCGTCTGCCCTCCCTTCTTCGCCTTTCGATTATTACCCTTGCTCATGTGGGGCTCCTGTTGTGGCTGCATCCGAGCGCAGGATCAAATAAGCCAGGATGCTTTCTTCTATACTCTTTCTTGGCGGCACTGCTCCTGCTGGGTCGAGCGAACGCCATGCGAGTTCGAACAACACGCGGCCAACAGGTCCATTTCCTGGGTCAGGACGTGTCAGCGACCAAGGCAAGTAGCGAGTGGAAGGTCCAGGGAGTTGGTGGGCGAAGTCGCGGGGGAGTGGTTTCCGGCTCTCCCCAAGATGCGTAAGTGTAGCGTTCATGCGTCTCTGACTATGTCCAGCGATTTTGTGGACACTCCACCAGCATGGGCCCGGGGCCACAGCAACGCGCCCCACAGCATCGCCAGGAAGTAGAGCAACCCCTGCACGGGCGGCGGCGTGCCGAGGTGCGCGGGCACCAGCAGCGCGAGGAGCACGGCTGGCCCGAGCGCCCACTCGGGGAATCGCCGGGCACCCGGCAGGGGGACGGTTGTGTCTCCCCGAAGCTTCGAGTCCAGCAACATGCCGAAGACGAGGCCCGCGGCGAAGCCGAGCACCTGCCAGGCCCGCCTGTCTCCTCCGAAGAGGAACACCCCGGAGGCCATGGTGGCCACCATGCCGAGCCCGAAGGACGCGAAGAACCGGAAGGGGCGCCGCTCACCCCAGCGCCGCAGCGCGGGCCACAGGCGTGTATAGGCGCCGAGCAGCAGGAGCCCGATGAGCAGGCCGGCCAGCACGTCGCCCAGGTAGTGCGCCCCCAGGTAGAGGCGCGCGAGCATCACCAGCGGCACCACCAGCCAGGGCACCGCCCGGGGGAGCCACCCCCGGAGCGCGAGCCACCCGAAGAGCGCCACGGAGGTCACCGTGTGCCCGCTGGGGAACGAGGACACGGCGGGGTCATCGCGCACCACGATGCCCGCTTCCCGCGGGCGCGGCAGGCCCACCAGTTCCCACAGCGCCAGGTCCACCAGGCCCGTGAGCATGAACAGGCCGGCGACGGACAGTGCCGCCACGCGCCCGGCCCTCCAGCGCACCAGCGCGAAGAGGACGAGCGCGCACGCCGTGTCCCCCAGCAGCGAGAGCCCCCGCGCCAGCAACGTCCACCCGGGCGCGTCCCCGAGCCACGACTGGAGGGCGATGAGGGGGCGCGGTCCCCAGAGGAAGTCGATCACGTGCCCTGGATGTCCTCGGTGTCCATGGACTGCGTCCGCATGGGCTCCTCACCCGCCACATGGCTCTCGAGCTCCATGCGCAGATCCTTCATGAAGGACTCCTGGTCCCGGGCGTCCATGGCGCCGAGAATCCGGGGGGCGATCATCCGCATCACCCCGAGCTGCGCCTGGAAGGGAAGCTGGAAGAGCTGCTCGACGAGCGCCGTCACCGTGTCCGCGGTGGCGGGCGTCCAGGTGCCTTCGCCGCTCAAGTGCCGCTTCATCGTGCCGGGCTGGCCGTCTCCGAAGCCGTGCACCACCGTTCCCGGCATGTGCGTCTCCAGTTGTTGCTGCGGCATCTCCATCGCGGCCGCATCGCGGATGCTCATCTGCCCCTTCGTCTTGCCGGGGGGCGTGGTGTTGTTGGTGATGATCTGCGTGTCGGGGTCCTTGTCGTACCGGGCCATGGGGTCGCTCCTCGGGCGGGGGGCTGGGAGGCGGGGAGCCTCCGCGTGATGCCCCCTTCCGCTGAGCTATGCAGGACATGGGGAAGCACCCAGTCACGAGGGAGCGGCGCTTCCCTCGAATGCCCGCTAGCATCGGGTGCTCCGCTGCCCCTCGGCCGCCAGACCACGTGCAACCCGACTCGGAAGGATTCACCTTTAGACACGTTATGAGTCCAAGCGACGCCATGGCCGTTCCTGATGACGACTTCCAGCTCCTCATGGGGGTGCTGCCCGAGCCGCTGCAGGCCGCGGTCCGGGAGCTGCCCCCGGGGGAAGTGCTCGAGGTGGTGATGGACCTCGGCCGCCCGCCCGAGGCCCGGCTGACCAGCCGGGTGGCGCGCCTCTCGGAGAAGCCCATCTCCCGCGAGGACCTGGCCCATGTGCTCTCGCAGGTGGGCACGGTGAGCGAGGACAACCGCGCCGGCATCGAGCGCACCCTCCACCGCGTGTCCGCCATCCGCAACCGGCAGGGCAAGGTGGTGGGCCTCACGCTGCGCGTGGGCCGCGCCATCTTCGGCACCATCGACATGCTCAAGGATCTCATCGCCTCGGGCCTGAACATCCTGCTGCTGGGCCGGCCCGGCGTGGGCAAGACGACCAAGCTGCGCGAGGTGGCGCGCGTGCTCGCCGACGACCTCGGCAAGCGCGTCATGGTGGTGGACACCTCCAACGAGATTGGCGGCGATGGCGACATTCCCCACCCGGGCATCGGCGGCGCGCGCCGCATGCAGGTGTCGCGGCCGGACCGCCAGCATGACGTGATGATCGAGGCGGTGGAGAACCACATGCCCGAGGCCATCATCGTCGACGAGATCGGCACCTCGGCCGAGGCCTCCGCGGCCCGCACCATCGCCGAGCGCGGCGTGCAGCTCGTGGCCACGGCTCATGGCAACACGCTGGAGAACCTGGTGCTCAACCCCACGCTGTCGGACCTCGTCGGCGGCGTGCACACCGTCACGCTCAGCGACGAGGAGGCGCGGCGGCGCCACACGCAGAAGACGATCAACGAGCGCCGCGCGCCGCCCACCTTCGACGTGGTGGTGGAGATGGTGAGCCGCGACGAGGTGCTGGTGCACCGCGACACCGCCCAGTCGGTGGACCGGCTGCTGGCGGGGGAGAACGTGGGCGGCGAGCGGCGCCAGCTCGTCGAGGGCGAGGTGGAGGTGAAGGAGGAGCCGCAGTCGGTGGCCCCGCTGCCGGTCCGCACCTCGGAGGCTCCGGCTTCCCGGGCGGCGGCCCCGCGCCGCGGCGGTGGCGGTGGCGGTGGCGCTCAGCCTGGCCTGCGCCAGGGCACCACGCGCATCTACGCCCACGCGGCGAGCCGTGACCTGCTCGAGCGGGTGCTGCGCGAGCTGGGCCCGGACGCGCGGGTGGTGGGACGGCTGGAGAACGCGGACGTCGTCCTCACGCTGCGCTCGCGCGCCAATGATCCGAAGCTGCGGAAGGTCGCGGAGAAGACGGGGGCGCGCGTGCTGGCCATCAAGCGCAACAGCTCGTCGGAGATGCGGCGGGTGTTGCGCGACGTCTTCCTCATCGCCGAGGGCGTGGACGAGGACCTGGTGCGCGAGGCGGTGGCGGAGGCCGAGCACGCCATCCAGCGCGTGCTCAGCGAGAGCGTGGTGGTGCCCCTGGCCCCGCGGCCGCCCCGGCTGCGCAAGCTGCAGCACCGGCTCGTCTCGCGCTACCACCTGGAGACGGTGAGCCACGGCAGCGAGCCCCAGCGTCACCTCATCATCTACCCGCTGGGCGCGCTGGTGGACATCCCGCGCGACCAGCAGGAGATGGAAGGCGAGGAGGGCGTGGAGGGCCTGGCCTGAGGACCCTCAGCCGCCCATGTGCGGCTGCTCGTCCCGCGGCTCCCGTGGCTCCCGCGGCTGCTCGTCAGGGGGCCTGCCCTCCATGGGCCGCACGTGCACGCGGTTGTGCACGTCGTGCACCCCGCGCACGTTGATGGCGAGGTCCTCGATGGCGCGCTTCTGCCAGCGCTCCTCCACCGTGCCGCTCAGGGTCACCTCGCCGTTGCTGACGGTGACCTCCACGTCGCCCACGTCCACGGGGCCCTCCATGAGCCGCTCGCAGACGTCCTCGCGGATGCGGTCATCGGCGCGCTGGTAGCCGCGCGGCGGACGCACCGGGCCCCGCCGGGCCTCCATCCGGTCCAGCTTCGCGTCGTAGCTGCCGGGGCGGTAGCCGCGCTCGTAGGCATCCATCCCCCCGTAGCCCCCCTGGTTGTAGCCGCGCTCGGGGCCGAACGAGCCGTAGCCCGGACGGCCTGGCTCTCCGCGCTGCGTTCCGTAGTCCTGCACCGGGCGCTCCATCCGCCGCGCGCGCACGGGGAAGCGTTGCTCCTGGCCTTGGCTGTCGTTGTCTCGCTGTGCCATGTGGACTCCTCTCCTGTCAGCTGTTGTGAGGCACCGCCCTCACGAGTGCAGCGTCCGGCCCTGCTGGTCTCCCGTGTCCCGCCGCGAGTCCTCCTCGCGCTGCTGCTGGCGGGCGACGCGGAGCTCGTTGCTGACGTCCTTCACGCCAAGCACCTCTTCGGCCAGGTCCTCGATGGCGCGCTTCTCGTCCCGGCTCTTCACGGTGCCGGAGAGGGTGACCTCGCCCTTCTCCACGCGGACGGTGACGTCGTCGGCATCCATCCAGCTCTGCATCAGCCGGTCGCAGATGTCCTCGCGGATGCGGTCATCCGAGCGTTGGTAGTCGCGCGGCCCGCGGCCCTGGCGGCGCGGCAACTCGGGGGACCGCTCGTCGTACGGGTAGGCGCCCTGCATGCCGCCGCGGCCCGCGCCGTGGCCCATGTCCCGGTCCATGTCGCGCGTGGGGCTGGTGGCGTAGCCGGTGCGCGGCCGCTGCTCGATGAACGAGGCCTGCACGCGCGGAGGCCGGTAGTCGTCATCGCCGTAGCCCCGGGTGCCGTAGCCCCGCTCCCAGCGGTCCGTGTCGTAGGGCTGGGTGCGCTGGGCGCCCGGTGCGCCGTAGCGGTCGAAGTCTCCCCGCACCCGCTCGCGCGTCATCTCGCTCCAGAAGCCCTCGCCGAACTCCTCTCCGGGCCCACCCGCCCGGCGCACACCCGGCATGCCCCGCATCAGCCCGCCGCGGTGGTACTCCTCGCGGCTGTCCTGGTCGAAGCGGCCCCGGTCCTCGTCACCGCCGTACTCGTAGCCCCGGCCGTAGCGGCCCATGTCCTGGTCGCCAGAACCGCTTCCCCGCATGCCTCCGCCACCACCCCGGCTGGAGCGGCCGCGGCGGCCCTCGTCACGGCCACGGCCCGGACCCCGGTCCTCGCCGCTGTAGCCGCGCACGCGCTCCAGGTCGCGACCGCGCTCCGTGACGTCTCGCCGGTTGCCGCGCTCCGGGTCCTGGCCCCGGCCCTGCCACTCCACGTCCGACCGCCGCCTGTCCGCCATCGCCGCCTCCTTGGGGAATGGATCGCCCAGAGGGTCGTACTGGCTCGCACCTCCGGCAAGGGGGCGTCCGGAGCAGGCAGCCCGGCTATCCCTCCCCGCTGGACGAGGCGTCCGCCCACCACTCGACCCAGGTGCGCCGGGCCACCCAGGCCACCGTCAGCGACACCCCGCCGAGCAGCCCCAATTCCAGCCCCTCGGGGTGACGTACCGCGCAGGCGCCGACGAGCAGTCCGGACAGCAACACCAGCAGCGTGGACAGTCCATGGTGGAAGCGGGCGACGTCCGTGCGCGGCCACGAGTCGTCTTCCGCACGCGCCTTGCGTCCCATGGCCATCATTCCCCGCGCCACGGCCAGCAGGAAGAGCGCGTAACCGCAGGCCCATAGCACCTCGGCGTGGACGTTCATGGTTGTCCCTCCGCCGGCCCGGCCGTGCCTTCCACCTGGGTGAAGAGCGGGGCGGTCTCCTGCCCCGGGCGCTCCACGTGCGGCACGCGGTGGCGCACGCCCCGCCAGCACAGCAGCAGCAGGGGCAGCACGCCGCCGAGGATGAAGAGGGCATCACCGGGCAGCCGCATCCACTCGAGCAGCTCCACGCGCTCGCTGGTGAGGAAGTCGAGCTGGCGCGCCTCGTGGTAGCCGTGGCTGACGGACTCGTACAGCTGCAGCACGCCCAGCGGGAAGAGGGTGGCGAACACCATCCACGCCAGCCCGAGGTTGAGGGACCAGAAGCTGAGCTTCGCCGCCCGCTCGGACCAGCGCTCCTCGGGAATGAGGTAACGCAGCGCGAAGAGCGCCAGCGCCACGGCCAGCATGCCGTAGACGCCCATCATCGCCGCGTGGCCATGGTTGGAGGTGAGCGCGGTGCCAATCTCGTAGTACGAGACGATGGGCAGGTTGATGAGGAAGCCGAAGACACCGGCGCCCAGGAAGTTCCAGAAGCCCACCGACACCAGGAAGAGGATGGCCCAGCGGTGGGGGAAGGGCGCGTTGGACCTGGCCTCCTGCTCGCGGCCTAGCCGCAGGAAGCTCCACGCCTCCACGGTGAGGAAGGTGAGGGGGATGACCTCGGCGGCGGAGAAGAAGGCGCCCAGGGCCATGTGCTCCACCGGGGTGCCGGAGAAGTACAGGTGGTGCATGGTGCCGATGACGCCGCCGGCCGAGTACAGGATGACGTCCAGGTAGATGACGCGCAGGGCCACGCGCTCGGACACCACGCCCAGCAGCACGAAGATGTAGGCCACCATGAGGGTGGTGAAGAGCTCGAGGAAGTCCTCCACCCAGAGGTGCACCACCCAGAAGCGCCAGAACTCGGTGAGGGTGAAGTGCGAGCCGGGCCGGGCCAGCAGGCCCACGGCGTAGAAGGCGGGAATGGCCAGCGCCGAGTAGAAGAAGAGCCAGGGCATGTTGGCGGCGCTCTCGGTGCGCAGCCGGCGCCGCAGCACGCGGAAGAGCAGCACCACCCAGAAGAGCAGCCCCACCGACAGCAGCACCTGCCAGAAGCGCCCGAGGTCCAGGTACTCGAAGCCCTGGTTGCCGAACCACACGCTGGTGGTCCATCCGTGGATGCCGGCGAGCTCCCCCGCCATGCTCCCGAACACCACCACCGCGAGCGCGCCGAGCAGTGCGTAGGCGAGCCAGTGCTGCCCGCGCGGCTCGTGGCCGGCCACCAGGGGCGCCAGGAAGATGCCGGCGGCCAGGTAGGAGGTGGCCACCCAGAGAAGGGCGAGCTGCACGTGCCAGGTGCGCGCGAGGTTGAAGGGGAGGAGGGTGGCCAGGTTGAAGCCGAAGAAGCTGGCCAGCTCGGCGCGGTAGTGCTGCGTGGCCCCCCCCAGCAGCGCCTGCGCCAGGAAGAGCACCGCCATCACCAGGAAGAACCACGCGCACGCGCGCTGGGACGGGGTGAGCGTCACCTCGCTGGGACGGCGGAAGGACACCGTCCGCTGCTCGTGGCCGTGCCAGCCGAGGAAGTTCCACCGGCCGAAGGCGGCCATCAGCAGGCCGATGCCGCCCAGCAGCGCGATGAGCGAGAGCACGCTCCACACCACCATGGCGCCCGTGGGGCCGTTGCCCACCCGCGGCTCCGGGGGCCAGTTGTTGGTGTACGTGTAGTCCTTGCCCGGCCGCAGCGTGGAGGCCGTCCACGCCGTCCAGGCGAAGAAGGCGGTGAGCCGCCGGGTGTCGGCCGGGTCCGTGATGGCGCCCGGCCGCAGCCCCATCGCGGTGGTCGGCTGGGAGAAGGCGGCATGGTAGTGCTTCGTCAGCGCCTCGAAGGCGCCGGCCTGCTCCGCCGTGAGGACGAGCGTGCCGGTGGCCGGGTCGTACCGGTTCTCCTTGAAGTCCCTCACCGTGCGCGCCGCCGCCGCCGCATCCTCCTGCCCGCCGAGCCGCTCGCGCACGAAGAGGGCCGCGCGGCGCAGGTAGTCCGCAGTGTAGTCCGGCCCCAGGTAGGCCCCGTGGCCGAACACCGAGCCGTACTGCATCAGCCCGTTGCGCAGGAAGACCTCCTGCCCGGCCAGGATGTCCTCCCCGGTGAAGAGCAGTCCGCCGTCCGGGGTGACGGTCCGCTGGGGAATGGGCGCGCTGTCCGTATGCGCGCGGTACGCGAGCAGCCCCAGGACGAAGAAGCCGAAGAGCATCACCAGGGCGGCGGCCTGCACCCAACCCCTGGAGAGGAGGAATTCGCGTCGTCGCGGCTCGGCGTTCATCCGCACTCCTTCGTGTGCCTCGGGTCTGGGGTGACGTGGTCCCGGATTGACGCGGCGCGGGCAAGGAGCAACGCGCAAAAGTTGCGCGGCGCATCCACTGCTCAACGGGCCTGACGTGGAGTGTGTTGGGAGGTGAATGGCGACACAGTCGAGGAACACCATCGCCACTAACGGCACGGCGATGCATCCGACTGCAGCAGGAGTCAGCTTAGGTGTCGATACGCAGTCCAGATGGGAGGTGGGTAGCTCTCATGGACAACAGCGGCTTGCGTGTAAGCAACGAGGTTCAAGCCAATCCTGCCAACATTCCAATGCAAGCTGGCGAATACTGATGGCAAGTGGCTGAAATTACGATGGTTTCTTGGGTCTTTAGAATCGCTTAGGCTGCCCCTGGACATGTTGTTGCCCGATGAACAGCTTGGATTTGGAGCTTGGAGGAGCAGCCATGAAATCGGGACAAAGAAGAGCCAGTAAGCAAGTAAGCTCAAGAGAGGCCAAGAAAGCAAGCGCTGGACCTCCCGCCCGTGTGTATGTGTCTCAGAACGATATTCCCTCCTGTTCATTGGAACAGGCACTTCGTATTGCTAGAGCCATCGCGGATGACTATGCGCTGCAGCCGGCATCACCACTTCGCGTAGCTAGTGCTCTTGGTGTTCAGCCCGATTCTGGATCTTTCAGGCAGATATGTGGAGCTGCGATCGCTTATGGCCTGACCAAAGGGGGGGCCTACTCTCAAGAGATCAGCCTTGAGCAACTTGGCCAACGGATCGTTCGTCCTCTGGATGAGGCCGATGGGCTGAGTGCTCGGCGTGAGGCACTCCTTCGCCCGCGTGTCATCGGCGACTTTCTGCGAAAGTACGATCGTTCGAAGCTCCCTCGCGAGGAGATTGCCAAGAACGTGCTCCATGACATGGGTGTTCCGTTGGAGCGAACAGCAAAGACCTTTGAGCTGATAGTAGAGGGAGCTAGGGCTACTGGGTTGATTCAGCAGATAAATGGGACCCCCTACATTGAGCTCGCTGGTGTTGAAGCACAGCCTCAGAAAACTGCGATTGACACACAGCCACCTCCACCTGCGCAGCCTGCTCCGTCTGCTGAGCCTGCTGGGGTGCTTCCCAAGTCTGACGCTGCGGATGTCCGGCCTATTGCTCCTATCGGGCCCGAAGCGAACGGCGAGCACTTGAGGAACAGCCAGCACCTGAGCAGGAAGCGCCGCGTCTTTATCGCACACGGGAAGAATAGGGCATTTATTGAACCCCTCAAAAAGCTTCTCGGTTTTGGTGAGCTGGAAGCGGTTGTGGCTACTGAACGAGAAACGGTTTCAGTTCCTGTGCCCGACAAGGTCATGAATGATATGAGGAACTGTGGAGCAGCAATCATTCATGTTGAAGATGAAGTGAGACACAAGGATGCCGAAGGTGTTGAGCGCGTTGAGCTGAATCCAAATGTGCTCATAGAGATCGGAGTGGCCAGAGCGCTCTACGATTATCGGTTCATCCTTCTGGTGAAGTCAGGGATTGAGCTTCCCTCGAATCTGCAGGGCCTGTATCAAGTGCGCTACGTGGGTGAGCGTCTGGATGGTGATGTCACTCTCAAGCTCATGCAGGCCATACTAGACATTAAAAATCATCCTCTTCCAAGGGTTGATGGAGCCTCGCAGGAGAATGGAGCTGGGGAGTAGTCCATGTGTGTGTTCTGGATTTTGATGCAGATCAGTTGAGGCTTTGGAATTTCTAGCGGATGGAGGCCATGGGTTCACGTGGATACAGAGCAATGAGGCAACCTTCCTACCCAGTCTATGGCATCACCGCCGTCTGCGACGGTGATAGCAAGGACCGCATAGTGGAAGTTGAGGCGCATGCATCAGTTCCAGTGCGCCAAATGGTCCAGATGCACTGGTGAGCGAAGTGTTGAGGCTGAACCGAGACGAAGAGGTTTTTTGGATCGAGATGGGCACTACCTTCTACGCCTTCACCATGCAGGGGAATGTGGCGACCCGCGGCGCAAAAGTTGAACTCATCAAGATCGGAGAAGAGAATTCTCTGCGCGCTACACCCAACAAGATCAGTGGAGATAATCTCGGAAGTCTGCCGACCTACACCTGCATGACGCAATCGTAGTGGGCGAGAGGAGGGAGTGTCTTATCTCATATTGTTGTTGGCGTTTGGCGGTGAGCCACTCCTTCATTTTCGCCATGCTTCTTGGTCGCTTGGTCGGTCGAAGGGGACCACGAGGTGGGATAAACCACAGGCTAGAGTTTCTGCTGGCCTGCGGAGGCGGACGAAGTACTACGCGGGCGCGGATGGGAAGTGATTGCCCGTTACTCTCCTCCTAAAACTCAGCGCCCGGGCCTGGACTAGCGCATGGGGGCTTGCACGAGCCACGGGGGCGCGGGAAGGATCCGCGCCATGTCCTCTCCTTCCTACGTCCATGGAACCAGCACCACCCCGCTGCTCGGGGAGACCATTGGCCAGAACCTGCGCCGGACCGTCGAGCGCTGTGGCGATCGCGAGGCGCTCGTCGTCCTCTCGCAGGGCTACCGCGCCACGTGGCGTCAGTTCTGGGACGAGACGACGAAGGTGGCCCTGGGCCTGCTGGCCTTCGGCGTGGAGAAGGGGGACCGGGTGGGCCTCTGGTCTCCCAACCGCTTCGAGTGGGTGGTGTCCCAGTACGCCGCGGCCCGCATCGGCGCCATCCTGGTGAACCTCAACCCCGCCTACAAGACGGCGGAGCTGGAGTACGCGCTCAACCAGTCCGGCACCAGCGTGCTGCTGCTCTCACGCGGCTTCCGCCAGACGGACTACCGCAAGATGCTGGAGGAGGTGCGCCCGCGCTGCCCCCACCTGCGCGTCTCCCTGGTGCTGGACGACGACTGGAAGCTGCTGCTCGACAATGGCACCCGCGTGAGCGAGCGCACGCTCACGGACCGCGAGGCCACGCTCCAGTTCGATGATCCCATCAACATCCAGTACACGTCCGGCACCACGGGCTTTCCCAAGGGCGCCACGCTCACCCACCACAACGTCCTCAACAACGGCTTCTTCGTGGGCGAGGCGCTGCGGCTCGGGACGGAGGACCGCGTCTGCATCCCCGTGCCCTTCTACCATTGCTTCGGCATGGTGATGGGCAACCTGGCCTGCACCTCCCACGGCTCCACCATGGTGGTTCCGGGCGAGGCGTTCGAGCCGCTCGCGGTGCTGCAGGCGGTGGGCGCCGAGCGCTGCACCGCGCTCTACGGCGTGCCCACCATGTTCATCGCCGAGCTGGATCATCCGCGCTTCGGCGAGTTCGACTTCTCCTCGCTGCGCACCGGCATCATGGCCGGCTCGCCGTGCCCCATCGAGGTGATGAAGAACGTGCAGTCACGCATGAACATGCGCGAGGTCACCATCTGCTACGGCATGACGGAGACCTCGCCCGTGTCCACGCAGAGCTCGCTGGATGATCCGCTGGACAAGCGCGTGGGCACCGTGGGCCGCGTACACCCGCACGTGGAGGTGAAGATCATCGACGCGGCCACCGGCGCGGTGGTGCCCCGGGGCACGTCCGGCGAGCTGTGCACGCGCGGCTACAGCGTGATGCTCGGCTACTGGAACAACCCCGAGGCCACCCGCACCTCCATCGACGCGGCCGGGTGGATGCACACCGGCGATCTCGCCACCATGGACGAGGGCGGCTACGTGAAGATCGTCGGCCGCATCAAGGACATGATCATCCGCGGCGGCGAGAACGTGTACCCGCGGGAGATTGAAGAGTTCCTCCACACTCACCCCGCCGTCAGCGAGGCCCAGGTGATCGGCGTGCCCAGCGAGAAGTACGGCGAGGAGGTGATGGCCTGGGTGAAGCCCAAGCCCGGCGCCACCCTCACCCAGGAGGAGCTGGTCCGCTTCTGCACCGGCCGCATCTCCACCTTCAAGATTCCCCGCTTCTGGAAGTTCGTGGACGAGTTCCCGATGACGGTGACTGGAAAAATCCAGAAATTCCGGATGCGGGAAGTGGCGGTGGCGGAGCTGGGGCTGCAGTCGGCCGCGGCGATCCGCACGGCGTGATCCCGAATGCGGGATTTTTAGGTTCTAATCATGGGCCCCCCTGCCAGGGGATGGACCGAGCACTCCCCTGGCATGCCCCGCTTTGGAGCCGCTACGTGTCCACCCCCGCCGTCCCCATGCCCGCGCCCGGACTGGAGCAGCTGCTCCCCCTGGCCACTCCGATGGATACGTGCCGCGGGATGTTCTTCAACGGGGCGTTCGAGGCGGTGCGCTCGCTGGGAGGCGAGGCGGCCCGGGTGAAGTGCTGCGCGGCCGCTGGGAAGAAGACGTACGTCGATTTCTTCAGCTACCCGGTGGCGGACTTCCTCAAGGTCATCTTCACCGCCGCGGAGGTGCTCGGAGGGCCGACCCAGGAAGAGCGGAGCCTGGTGCTGCGCCAGCTGGGGCGCCGGGCCACGGCGGACTTCCTCCACTCCACCGTGGGCAGGACGATGATGGCGCTGGCCGGCACGGATCCGCAGCGGCTGCTGGCGAGCTTTCCCAGCGCCTACCGGGCCTCGTTGAGCTACGGCGATCGCTCCGTGGAGCGGCTCGGGGAGACGCGGGCCCGGCTGATGGCGCGCCGGGACTTCCTGCCCCTGGAGTACAACGAAGGCGTCCTCATCGCCGCGATGGAGCAGTCGACGGCCCAGGAGCTGGTGGTGCGGGGGCGCCAGCTGGCACCGCTCGACGTCGACTACGACGTCAGCTGGCTGTGAGGGCCTCGGGGTAGGGCGGGCGATTCACGGAGGGGGCGCCCGGCTGGCTCCTCCATCCCACGCTCCCGCGAAACGACATAATCCCGCGACCCCACCCGTTGCGTTGAGAGGGAACCCCGGCCCGAGGCAGAGGAGAGAATGTCATGGGTGTGAAGCTGCTGCTGGCAGGCTGGTACGGAGGCGACGCGCTCTTCTCGGCGCCCGAGGCACCCTGGCCCTGGCTGCGGCGGGTGGAGCGGTGGGTGCGGGGGGCGGCGGAGGAGCTGCTGGAGAGCTCGCGCACGGTGGAAGGCCCCCGGGGACCCATCCTGTTCCTGCGCCTGCACCCGGCCGCCGAGGAGGTGGCGGTGGTGGCCGCCGGGCAGGGGCGGGTGGTCGTCCTGGCCAATACCTCCATGGTGGGGCCGGGCTACCACCGCTACCTGTGCGATCTGCTGCATGCCCTGGGAGATGCGCTCCACGTGGACTGGGCGGATCCGGCCCTCACCGTCGCGGGCGTGGGAGACCCCACGGGCTATTTCCACACCGGGGACGCGAGCGACATCGCCCCTCGCATGCTTGCCTGGCTGGGGACCATGGCCGGCCGGGTGCTGGATTTCCGGAGACATGGCCACTCGGGGGCCACGCTCTCGCTGCGCGCCGGGCACGGCTTCGAGCACCCCGGGGCCCTGCTGACGCCCATGGGGCCGCGGGACGAGACGTGGTTGCGCGCCGTGCACGAGGATCCGCTGAGCGGCCGGGACATCTTCCCGTGGTGGGACTCCGGCCAGAGCGCCGCGACGAAGCTGGGCCGGGCGCTCAGCCTCATCTGGACGGAGATGGTGTGGCGCCCGCCGCTGCTCGAGGAGGAGCGTCACCGCTTCCGCGAGGTGGCGCGGTTGTTGGAGTCGGCGTGGCGGGAGGCACCGGAGCTGGCCTATCCGTGGCGCGAGTGGCAGCAGGTGCTGGGGTATCTGGGCGTGGGGGGCACGCTGGCGGAGGAGGTGTCGCGCCGCGCGGTGGAAGCGCCCTCGGGTCCGCTTATCGGCTACCGGCGCGGCGCCGTGCAGGTGACGCTGCCCGAGGGCTGGGAGATCCGCATTCCCGGCTCGCTCGCCGAGGAGCGGCTGGCGGATGGGAGCTGGGTGGCGAGAGATCATCGCCGCAGCGTGCGCTTCGTGCCGCTGCAGGACGACGTGGAGGGGATTGCCCCGGGTCCCGAGGAGTCGCTGCCGTACGAGTTCCAGCACCAGGGCGAGCGGGTGAGTGGACGGGCCACGCTGCACGTGGAGCCGGGGGATTGCCGGCTCACGGCGCTGTGCGAGGCCGGGACGCACCGGGCCCTGTGTGTCGTCAGCTTCGATGACCCGGACGAGCAGGACTGGGCGCTGGGCACCTGGCGCTCGCTGGACCACGCCGTGGCGGCGTGAGCGCGAGGTCTTGGCGCTGAGGCGGGACTGTGCAGGCGCGAGGACGGTGGATGGATTGCTTGGATTTGCAGGAGCTGCATGCCCTGCAATTCAATGCCGTGGATTCCGCGGTCGAGTGGTTGAAGCGAAATCGTAAGGAACTTCTCCTTGGCTCGGTGGTCCTCACCGCCGGTTTTGCATTCATCGGCATGTCAGCCCTTCCTGGTTCCATCCCCAACCTCACCGGGGAGGAGCATGTCGGACATGAAAAACAGTGGAACCAGGGCGAGGAGCACCTTGGGGTTGGCGGGTTTTCTCCTGGTGCTCGTGGCGGCCCTCGGAGCCCAGGCGGAGCCGCCCTCCTCCAAGCTCCCTGGCCGTAAGCCGGACTCCAAGGAGCCCTGGGGCGCTTTCCTTGGCAAGGCCGCACATGAGGCCATTGGCATAGAGTACACTTTGCAGCACCCCACCAACGCCGTCTTCCTCGACACCGCCAGTCTCTCCAGAATTGTTAAGGAAGGGAAGTTGGGGGACCCCGAGCGTCTTTCAGCGCTCGTGAGGCTCTTGCGCCCGGACATCACCGATACCGACGCCCTCGTGCTCTTCGAGGTCAAGCCGGACAATGAGGAGGGGCGCAAGGAAGGGAGAGAACAGGCGGGGCGCTACCTGGAGGCTCTGAACAAGGCTGTCGAGCCTGACAAGAAGCTGGCGGGAGGCACCGGCTTCGAGGGGTCGCTCTTCCTCGAATTCGAGAACGGGGGAGCACTCTGGCAGTTGTCCTGGCGCACGCCAGAGCCCGGAGTGACGCTGTACCGCTGGCGCTACCGGCGCAAGAAGCCCGGTGCCTCCTGGAAGGAGCGGGCGGCCCAGAAGGCAGAGGAGTTGCCCAGGGAAGAAATAGAACAGCGCGGCGAGTTGGCCGAGCAGGCGATCCGGGGCGCCTATGAAGGGGGCGAACGTCCCAAGGGCTTCCAGGGCCAGGTCTACCTGCCTGTGGACTGCCGCTGAGCGGGCGGGAGGCGTCCGCCGCCCTCGGAGCGAGTGAAGTGCCTGGCGCTTGAGGAGCATCTGACCGCCGTGGTAGGGCGAAAAGCCATGACCCCGGAACCCTCCCCTGTGCTCGAGTTTCCAGCGTGGCTCTACGGCACCACCGCCGCCATCCTCCGGAAGGTGAGAGCCGAGGGCCGCTGGTGGGCCCGGGAGTACCTTGAGACCGGTGCCTTTCCCCAGCCCCGGCAGATGCGCCAGGTGCCGCCCGGCGAGGTGCTGGTGGTGCGCCCAGGGGCCGAATTCGACTTGGGCCGCACACGCTGGTGGATCCACATGCTCCCCGAGGTCTTCATGGACTTGAATGAAGGCGTCCCGAAGGAGGAGCGTCAACGCATGAGGGAGTCCTTCGAGTCCTTCTGCCTGAGCACCCCGTGGGGCGCTCTCTACCATGCCGTATCCCCACCCCCGCCGCGGAGCGCGGAGCGCATGGCGAACCGGCTCGCCTCGGTCCTCCGCTTCTGGGAGGTGCTCCAGGGCCCTCGCTACGCGTTCTGGTTTGGGAAGAAGTACACGCTGGAAGAGCTCATGGACGATATCTACCGCAACACCCTGGAAGCCTGGTGCCCCGGAGGCCCTGCCTCGGTCCGCGAGCACCTGTCCCTGACGGTGGAGCGCATGGCTCGCGCGACCCGAGAGGACTGCCTGGAGGCCGTGCTCCGGGTGATGCCTCTCGTGGTGGAGGCGAACACCGATCTCAAACACCGCGAGGTGCTCAGCGACCCGGACTTCCTGCGCGAGCGCCTCTCCGCGCTTCCCCCGGAGAGGTTCGAGGATTTCTCCAGCGCTAGCAAATACGCGGTGAACGGGCAGTTGTACGCCTGGGACAGGGAGTTGGGGCGTCATTAGCAACGGACGGGGCCCACGGTCGTCATCGGCATGCTGGGCACCACGCACACCAGGAGGTCGGCCGTTGCGCATCATCGGATGCACTGACGGTGCTGTGGTAGACGACGCCTGCCTGCCCCAGTTCAACACCCTCTCAGCAGGCGCAGGGGCGGCCGTGCTCGCACCCCTCGTGCTCGTGGCAAGAGGATGAGTCCGAGCCCCAAGAGCCAGGCCACGGCACAGGGTTCAGCCTTTTTGGCCTCGCCAATTGGACCTTCTTCCACCTCTACGAAATGGAGAAGCGTATGGCCTCTGCCGAGGAGCTCGAGGCCATCAGAATCGCCAGGAGCTCCTTCCACTTCGTGATGGATGTGGGGGAGGAGCATGGTTTCGAGGCGTACCTGGAGACCATCCACTTCGCCCGGACCTCGTCGCCTCTCCAGTCCTTCGCAACCCGGGAGGACGCGAACCGGTACCCGCCTTGGCGGGGACGTGGTTGCCCAAGGGGTTGAAGTTCCTCCGCAATCCCCTATCGCCTTCCTCCAATCCGAATGGACCGCGTTCTTCGAGGCCGCGGCCAAGGCCGAGTCGCTGGTCCATCCGGATGCCCGGGCCGCTTGTTTCCATGCCCGGCGCGGCCTGGAATTGGCGATGCAGTGGCTCTACAAGCACGACCCGGAGCTCAAGCTGCCCTACCAGGACAACCTCCCGGTCCAGGAGGGCACCTCGGCGCGTCCACTCTGGCCGATTCGGTGTGACTCGCTTGTTGCATGAGGGGTTGGGAATCGTCGCCGCCCGGTGACAGCTCCTGGACGCCGCGGTGTTTCATCGCCCAGAGGCCGGCGTCACCGGCCAGAACTCAGGGAGTCAGCGGATGAAGCGTGTTTCTCGCGGGCTGTGGGCCGGTATGTCGTTGCTGGTGGTGGCCTTGAGCGGCTGTGGCTTCGGGCCGCAGGTGCAGGGCAGCGGCCAGCTGGTGCAGGAAGAGCGGCAGGTGCCCGGGTTCGTCACGCTCAGCGTGGAGGACGGCATCGAGACCACGGTGGTGGTGGACCCGAACCAGCCGCGGAAGGTGCGCCTGGTGGGGGACGACAACCTGGTGGCGCTGATGCAGACGGAGTTGCAGGGGACGGGTCTCCTTTCCGTCCACTTCCGCCAGCAGGACGTGGGGAGCTGGCGCTCGAACAACCCCCTGCGGGTGGAGGTGACGGTGCCGGAGCTTCAGCAGCTCTCCCACTCGGGTGGAGGGGTGGTGGACGTGAGCGGCACTGTCGCCGGCATCTCCGGGAGCTTCACCCTGGCGGTGAGTGGTGGCGGCACGGCGAAGGTGCGGGGCCTCGAGACCGCGTCCTTCTCCCTGGAGGTGAGCGGAGGGGGCGAAGTGACGGCGGAGGGGCGCTCCACCCGGGTGAGGAGCACGATGTCCGGGGGCAGCCTGCTGCGGGCACGCGAACTCTTCGTCCAGGAGGCCGAGCTGACCTCCAGTGGCGGCGGCTCCACGGAGATGCGCGTCTCGGACACGCTGCGCGTGACGGCCTCCGGTGGCGGCGCGGTGCGCATCGCCGGCCAGCCCACGGTGCTCGCCAAGGACCTCAGCGGCGGCTCGACGCTCGACTTCGAGTAGCCGCGGGTCTCCTTCGTGATGGCGAGGCTCCCGGGAGCGTGCGGCCCCCGGGAGCACACCGCCGAGTGTCAGTAACTCAGCGACTGCTGGTTGCCGATGAACGAGTAGTAGTTGGCGCAGCCGCTGCGGCAGTAGTGCACGTTGGTGGGCTGCGCGCTCTGCCCGCCGTAGGTGCCGCCGCCGCTCACCGCGGCGTTGATGTACAGGCCCTGGTGCAGGTGCGGGCCCCAGTAGGTGTTGGAGCCGTTGCCGCTGCCGCCCGCCGTGCCGATGACGCTGTCCGCGTTCACGTACTGGCCGCTGGCCACGTTGATGGAGTTGAGGTGCGCGGCCAGGCTCTTGTAGCCGTTGCCCTGGTCGATGATGACCGTGCGGCCCAGCGAGGCCCAGCCGCCGCTCGCCCAGCCCGCCCACACCACCGTGCCGCCGTTGGAGGGGTTGAGTACCGCGTCGCCCGTGCGCAGCGGCATGTCGAGCGCGTAGTAGTCGTTCTGGCTGCCCGTGTTGTTGCAGCCCGTGTGCAGGCCCTGCCCGTAGTAGCTCGGCCCCGCCTTCGAGTAGCCATTGCCGTTGGCCGCCGCGGTGAAGGGCGTCTGCAGGTACTTCGACGTGGGGTAGTCCACGCAGCCCGCCACCGCCAGGGACGTCACGTCCGCCGGCTTCTCCGGGCGGCCGGCCTCCAGCGCGCTCCGGGAGCGCAGGAAGGACTCGGCGCCCGGCTTCGGCGCGGGGCCGAAGAGCGTGTCCGCCGCCCGCGGCAGGTCGCGCGCGCGCAGCGACTGGCGCGCCGGCTCGAAGCGCAGCGTCCGCAGCAGGCCCTGCGCCCGCTCGTCCAGCGTGGGCCGCGGATAGATGACCTGGAAGAGCTTCCCCTCGGCCGCCACGTAGACGTACGTGGTGGGCACCAGGCCCGGCGCGTTCTCCAGCACCAGCGCCTGCCTCCCGGCCACCTTCACCTCGCGCCGCTGGATGTCCGCGCCCGGGAAGGCCTCGGTGAAGCGCCGTGCCGCCGCCTCCAGCGTTTCCGGGGACTCCTGGTGCAGCCACACCACGCGCATCAGCATGGCGTCGGCGGACTCCGCGTCCCGGCCCTCCCGCTCCGGGGGCACCAGCGTGAAGCCGTGCTCCTGCTCCAGCAGCACCTCGTCCGTCACCACCCGCACCTCCGAGGGGTGGGACAGCGACACGCCCAGGACCTCGTCCCGGTGCGCCTGCACCGGCTCCGCCTGCACCACACCCGCCGAGGCCAGCAGCCACAGCACTCCCGCGCTACGCATGATCGTCTTCATGGTGGAGTCTCCGCGAAAGGGACCGATTCTCCGGATTCCTTGGAATCCTCACCATCCATACCATTCAGTTTGTTTCGCGTAAACTGGGAATCCCAGAGAAAATGAAAATGGCGGCGAGCCTGGAAAGGTTCGCCGCCAGAGGAGCCCCGCGGACAGGGAGGCCTACTGGAGGGTGTAGGCCACGGTGCCGCCGCAGCTGCGGTTGGAGGCACAGCCGGCGCGGAGCTGGTACGTGCCGCCCGCGCCCGCCGGGACGGTGTAGCTCAGGAACGAGAGCGAGCCGCAGGCGTTGTCGTTGGCGCCCACCAGCGTGCCGGTGGAGGTGTAGAGCCGCAGGTATGTGTCGCCGCTCCCGGACGCGCCCGCCAGGGTGCAGGTGCCGAGCTGGAGGGTTTGTCCCTCGGCCAGCGTCACGTCGCGGTGGGTGGTGTTGCGGGTGGCGTTCTGGGTGCTGCTGGCGGTGTAGCTGAACGAGGCGGTGATGGGACCGGGCGGCGAGGTGCCGGCGGTGCGCTTCCACACCACGGTGCCGTCGCAGCTGCCGCTGGAGTAGCAGCCGGCGCGGACCTGATAGGTGCCGCCCTTGCCCGCGGGCACGGTGTACTTGAAGTAGGAGGAGCGGCCGCCACAGGCGTCGTCATTGGCGGCGGCCTGGACGCCCGCGCCATCGAACAGGCGCAGGTAGGTGTCCCCGTTGGCGGTGGCGCCGGTGAGGTTGCAGGTGCCCACCTCCACCACGTCCCCCGCGGTGAAGGTGAGGCTCTTGTTCACCGTGTTCTGCCAGGCGCTGTTGGTGTTGGTGGCGCTGAAGGTGAAGGAGTCGGCCGGTGGCGGGGGAGGGGGAGGGGGCTGGCCGCTGGCGCCCCACGGGTCCGGGCACGTGTCGCTGCGCAGCGCGCACGGCGGCAGGCTGCTGCCCAGGTGGGTGATGATGTCCTGGATGGGCACGCCCCGGTTGGGGCAGTTGGCGCAGTGGTGCAGCGACACCACCTGGTGGTCGGTATAGGCAATCACCGGCGAGCCCGAGGAGCCGCCCTGGGTGTCCGCGTAGTAGCCCACGTCGCTGGGCCCGCCGCTCTGGCACGCCGCCTCGTTGAGGCTGTACACCTCGGCATAGCCGGAGGCATCGGCCGTGGCGCTGGAGGTGACGGCGATCTTCTTGCCGTATGCCGCCGGGTGCTGGGGGACGTAGATGCGCTCGTCCACCACCGCTCCGGTGGCGCGCAGCTGGAGGAAGCCGTAGGTGCTGGTGGGGTTGGTGGGCAGCTGCACCAGCGTGTAGTCGCGGGGATCGTCCGTCTTCACCAGGGTGGCGCTGGTGGCCACCACCGTGCCCGGGCACGCGCCCCAGGAGCCGCAGTTGGTGGCGCAGGTGGCGCCCTCGGCCATGAACTCGTAGGTGGTGTTCTGCGCGTCCGTGGCCGTGCTGATGCAGTGGTTGTTCGTCAGCAGGTGGCCCTGGTTGCCCACGAGCCAGCCCGTGCACGCGCTGGAGCCGTTGATGAGCAGGCGCGCCACCGCCCGGCCGTGGTTGTAGAGCTGCGGCTCGCTGCCCTCGTAGCACCGCGCCCAGCCGGACTCGTCCGCGCCGCACAGGGCCTCGGCCTGGACGCCCTGCGTGCCCAGCTCCTGAGCGGTGTAGCCGCGTGCGTACTTGTCGATGCGGTAGCCATACGCGTCGAGCACGCCCTGGTGATGCACCGCCGGGCTGTGCAGCTCGATGAGGGCGGTGTCTCCGGGAATGGGGATGCCCCAGAAGCCATCGCGCGCGCGCGGGTGCGTGTTGTCGTAGCGCCAGGAGCGCGAGCCGTCCGGCGCGCGGACGATGACGTAGTCCCCCTCCTCCAGCTCGAGCGTGGCGAAGTGCGGGGCGATGTACGCGGCCCCGGGGTGGGTGAGCGTCTCGGTGTGCAGGACCCCGGTGGCGGCGCGCGGCTCCACCGCCGCGTACGGGTGCGGCGACTCGAGGCGGCGCACCACCTCCTCGCCCACCTTCTTGATGCTCTGCGACGCGGGGGAGGCCTCGCACACCGGCCCGCTCGCGGGCGCCGAGGCCCCCGCGGTGGCGCCGAGCACGAGGCTCACGGCGAGACATGCCAGTCGGATGTTTTCCATGGGGGGCTCACCCGGAGATGTCGAAGCTCTTCACCAGCCGGACTTCCTCAAGGGTGATGGCGCCGCGGCCGATCCACGCGCCCGCCGAGGCCGAGCCGCTGGCGCCCTGGCTGGAGACGCTGACGCGCGCCTGGATGCGCACCTCATGGGTGCCGGCGCCCACGTCGTCCAGGGAGAAGGAGACGCGAAGGGGCTCGAGGGAGCGGAGCACGCGTCGCTGCTCCTCGCCGGTGAAGATGCACTCGGTGGCGAGCAGGGTGCCATTGGCGTCGGCGTCGGAGCAGCTGCCGAGCAGGTCACCGAGGCGGGCCATGAGGTGCTGAGGGCGCTCGGTGAGGGTGAGGGGGCCGGGGCTCACGGGGGTGCCGTCCACCAGGACGCGCAGCTCCAGGGTGCCCTGGGCCGAGGGTCCCTCCGCCGGGCCAGGCCTGCCTCGCGCCGGGGCCTCCGTGTGCAGGCCGGCCTCGAGCGACACCTCCATGACGAAGTCCTTGTGCTGGGGCGTCGTCAGCGTCGTCTGGAGCAGGTCCTTCCACTCCCCGGTGGCGCTCTGGTTGGTGGTGGGCGTGGAGACGGCGGGCAGCAGGTGCAGCTCCGGCAGCCGCAGGGTGTAGCGGGCGGACTGGGCCAGCCCGAGCCCGCTGGCGAGCAGGACGCCCGTGGCCGCGAGGGCGCGAAAGGGATGCATGGGGACCTCGGTACGGGGTGGGAGTCGGCTGGAAGGTAGGAACGGGCAGGCAGGCGTCCAGCCCTCCCGGGAGTACGGGGAGTCCGTGGCTGCACGGACGCGGCCGGGAAAGTCCTAAAGTGGGCGCCACGATGCCGGACGCGTCCACGTTGGCCGATTGGGGACTGCCGGGGCTCTTCCTCGTGGCGCTGGTGGCCGGCTCGGTGCTGGCGGCGCCCTCCGAGGCGGTGCTGGCCGCGCTCGTCTATGGCGGTGTGCCCCCGGCGCCGGCCGTGGCCGTGGCCACCGCGGGCAATGTGCTGGGGGCCCTCACCATCTATGTCCTGGGGCGCTGGGTGGCGCGTGGGGGCGGAGGCCCGGTGGGGCGGTGGGTGCGGCGCCGCCGAGAGCGCGAGGGCCCCCGCATGGCCCGGGCCGAGGCGCGGCTGGCCACCTGGGGCGCTCCGGCCCTCGCCCTGGCCTGGGTGCCCGTGGTGGGGGACGTGCTCGTGCTCGCCGCCGGCCTCGTGGGGGTGCCCTGGGGGCCCTTCGTCGGCTTCGTCACAGTGGGCAAGGGGCTGCGCTACCTCTTTGTCGCGCTGTCCGCCGTAGCAGCTTCCCCTGCTGGAATTTCACCGTGAGACTGCGATGATGGGGCCGCCGTTCCCCCCAGCGCCCGCACGCCGCGGGCAGGAAGTGTTTCCGATGCGACAGTCCCGCTCCTCCTCGAAGTGCTCGGGCTTGCGCCCCTGGCTTCTGGTTCCACTGCTCACCCTGGTCCTCGCCGCGTGCGGTGAGGGTACCGCCGTGGACCCTCGGGAGGAGTCCGCGAACGAGGAGCTGGCCGCTAACGGGGCCGCGCTCGGGGAGTTCCGGCTGCGCCTGATGGCCGCCAACATCACCAGCGGCAACGCCCAGAGCTACGACCCGGGCCATGGCACCCGCATCTTCCAGGGCACCAAGCCGGACGTGGTGATGATCCAGGAGTTCAACTACGGCGGCAACTCGGCCGCCGCCATCCGGGGCTTCGTCGACACCGCCTTCGGCACGGGCTTCTCCTACTACCGGGAGACGGGGGCGCAGATCCCCAACGGCGTCATCAGCCGCTGGCCCATCCTCGAGGCGGGCGAGTGGACGGACACGCAGGTGTCCAACCGGGACTTCGCGTGGGCGCGCATCGACATCCCCGGCCCGAAGGATCTCTGGGTGGTGAGCGTGCACCTGCTCACCTCGGGCAGCGGCGTGCGCAACACCGAGGCGACCAACCTGGTCAACTACATCAAGGCCAAAGTGCCCGCCGGGGACTACCTGGCCATTGGCGGTGACTTCAACACCGACAGCCGCTCCGAGGCCGCCTTCGGCACCTTCTCCCAGGTGGTGACCACCAGCGGCCCGTACCCGGCGGACAAGAACAACAACGTCAACACCAACGCGGGCCGCTCCAAGCCGTACGACCACGTGCTGGTGGACTCGGATCTGCGCGCCTACCAGACGGCCACCGTCATCGGCGCGAGCTCCTTCAGCGCGGGCCTGGTGGTGGACACGCGCGTGTACTCGCCGATCTCGGAGATCTCCCCGGCGCTGTCGGGCGACAGCGGCTCCACCAACATGCAGCACATGGCCATCATCAAGGACTTCCTCCTGCCGGGGGATGATGGGACGACGCCGACCGTGGGGAGCGTGACGGTGGGCTCTCCCAACGGTGGCGAGAGCTGGGTGGGCGGCACCAGCCAGCCCATCACCTGGACGTCGAGCGGCGTTAGCAACGTGAAGCTCGAGTACACGACGGACGGGAGCACGTGGAACCTCATCTCGGCCAGCACGCCGGCCTCGGCGGGCAGCTACTCGTGGCTGGTGCCGGGCACGGCGACCACGGCGGCGAAGGTGCGGGTGAGCGACGCGGCCACCACCACCATCACCGACGCCAGCAACGCGGCCTTCACCATCACCGTTCCGACCCCCCCGGGGCCCACGCCCGCCATCACCGGGGAGACCGAGTCCAACGACACCGCGGCGGCCGCCAACGGCCGGGTGGGAGCCGGCACCAGCGTGAGCGGCAGCCTCGCCACCAGCACGGACGTGGACTGGTTCAAGTTCACGGTGAGCACGCCGGGCACCGTCACGGTGAAGCTGACCATGCCGGGCAGCGCGGACCTGGACTGGTACCTGTACACCGGGACCGACCTGAACTTCTTCGAGGCGCGCGGCTACACCACGAGCAACCCGGAGGTGGGCACCTACGAGGCGCTCACCGCGGGCACGTACTACGTGAAGGTGGTGGGCTACGCGGGAGCGACGAGCAGCTACTCGCTGCTCGTGACGGGGGCCGGCGTCCAGCCGTAGCCCTCCGCGGTGTCACGACGGCTCCCGGGTGCGCGGCGGCCCCCGGGAGTCCCGTCAGTGGTGGTGGCTGTCCAGCAGGTGGTCATCCGAGTGGAGCCCGGCGGGCTCGAACTCCTCGCCCTCGGCCACCGTGGGCTGGTTGCGCGGGGGCGTGGCCGGGTCCCCGAGGCGGCCGGAGGGCCGGCCGTAGTCGCGCTCGTAGATGCGCAGCACGGAGAGGAAGAAGGCCACGATGAGGGGCCCCAGCAGCAGGCCGATGGCGCCGAAGACGGCCAGGCCGCCGAGCAGCGAGAAGAAGACGATGGCGCCGTGCATGTGCATGCCGCGCTTGGCCAGCAGCGGCTTGACGACGTTGTCGGAGAGCCCCACCACGATGATGCCCCAGGCGGCCAGGATGATGGCATTCACGGGATGGCCGGTGGCGAGCAGCAGCAGCGCGGCGGCTATGCACACCACGGCGGCGCCGACAGCGGGGACGAGGGCGAAGAAGAACGTCACCGCCGCGAAGAAGATGGGGACGGGCACGCCGGTGATGAGGTAGCCCACCAGGGCCGCCGCCGCCTGCACGCCCGCGGTGGCGATGGTGGAGATCAGCACTGACTTGGTGACCTTCCGGAACTCCATCAGCAGCTCCGTCGTCTGCCCGCGCTTGAGCGGGGACACGCTCTCCAGCCACATGACGAGCTGCTTGCCCTGCACCAGCAGGAAGAAGAACGCGATGAGCATCATCACGGTCTGGAAGACGACCGTGCCGGTGGTCGCCACCACCCCACCCACCGTCTGGGCCGCGGTGGCGCCCCGGGTGGTCAGCTGCTCCTGCAGGGTCTGCCACAGCCCGGCGCTCCGGGACTGGAAGCTGTCCAACAGCCGCCCGGCGTGCTCCTTGAAGGGGCCGGGGACGTAGGCCATCAGTCCCTCCAGCCCCCGCTTCTCCACGATGCCGGTGATGAAGTTCACCCCCTCGATGATCTCCGAGACCAGGAAGGCCGTGAGGCTGGCGAGGGGGGCCAGCAGGGCCACGATGACGCCCACGGTGATGAGGCCGGCCGAGAGCCCGCTCTTCCCCCGGACGTGCCGCGTCAACCACCGGTGCAGGCCGTACAAGGCCCCGGCGAGCACCGCGGCCAGGAAGAAGGCCTCGAAGAAGGGGGAGAAGACCCAAAACACCAGGGCGATGGACAGCAGGATGAGCCCGATGAGGACCCTCCGGGCGCCTTGTTCAGTGGCCATGGCCCGACGATGGGGGTGCTCTCCGGTGGCCGGTAGGGGTGGGGACGCCTGGCTGTCCGCTGCGGGAGGCCGCTCGGCTCTTGGGGAAGCAGGCAGGCCGGGTAGAGTGCCCGCCCCATATGCCGTCCATCGACTCGAACCTCTTCCCCCTCTGGCTCGTCCAGGCGCTGTGCGCCCTCTTCCTCGCCATCACCTTCCTCCAGTCCGGCCTGGACAAGGTGGTGGACTGGAAGGGCAACCTGGGGTGGCTTACCGGACACTTCTCCAAGACCCCCCTGCGCGGGGTGGTGGCGCCCATGCTGGCCACCCTCACGCTGCTGGAGCTGGCCGCGGGCGCGGTGAGCGCGGCCGGGCTGGTGGCCCTGGTGCTCTCCGGGGGCACCCGGGTGGCCCTGTGGGGCGCGGCCCTCTCCGCCCTGGCCTTCGTGGCCCTCTTCTTCGGCCAGCGCATGGCCAAGGACTACGCGGGCGCCGGGGGCCTGGTGCCGTACTTCCTCGTCAGCCTGGTGGCCCTGCTGGTGATGCGCGGGTAACCCCTCCGGCGCCCGGCCATACCGGACCGGGTTCCCCCGGGCGCGAGCCGTAGTAGGCTGGCCCCCCGGCCCTTCCGCGATGGAGGGGACCGGAGGAGGCCCATGGAACGCCTGCGCTTCTTCCTGAATGACAAGCCCGTCGAGGAGACGGGGCTCTCTCCCACCACCACGCTGCTGCGCTACCTGCGCGACCGGGCCGGGCTCTCCGGCACCAAGGAGGGTTGCGCCGAGGGCGACTGCGGGGCCTGCACCGTGGCCGTGCTGGAGCACGACAGCCAGGGGGCACCCGCCCTGCGCGCGGTGAACTCGTGCCTGGTGCTGCTGCCCATGGTGCAGGGCAAGCGCGTCTACACGGTGGAGGCCCTCAAGGAGGGCGGCAAGTACCACGTCGTGCAGGAGACGCTGGCGCGCGAGCTGGGCTCCCAGTGCGGCTACTGCACCCCGGGCATCGCCATGGCCATGCTGGAGGCCTGCCACCGCCGGGACATGGACGAGCCCTGGAAGCTGGACGCGCAGATGTGCGGCAACCTCTGCCGCTGCACCGGCTACCGGCCCATCCGCGAGGCCGCCCACCAGGTGGCCGGCCTGCGCCCGCAGGACCGCTTCGCCCGCGCGCTCGCGGAGACGCGGCCCGAGCCCATGGCGCTCGCCTACGAGGCCGGGGCCCAGCGCTTCTTCACCCCCGGCTCGCTGGAGGCCCTCTGGGACGTGCTGGACAAGCACCCGGAGGCGCGCTTCGTCATGGGCGGGACGGACCTGTCGCTGGAGGTGACGAAGAAATACGCGGAGCCTCCGCTGCTGGTGTCGCTGGAGGCCCTGTCCGAGCTGCACGTGCTGGAGCCTCGCGGCGGCGGACACCGCCTGGGCGCCACCGTGTGGCTGACGGACCTGGAGGACTACGCGCGCGTCGCGTGCCCGCCGCTGGAGCGGATGCTGCGCTACTTCGGCTCGCGGCAGATCAAGAACCGCGCGACGGTGGGCGGCAACCTGTGCACGGCCTCGCCCATTGGAGACCTGGCGCCGGTGCTGCTCGCGCTGGGGGCCGAGGCGGTGCTGCGCTCGCGGGCGGGTGAGCGGAGGATGCCGCTGGAGGACTTCTTCCAGGGCTACCGGCGCACGGCGCTCGGCCGAGGCGAGGTGCTGGCGTGCGTGGACGTGCCGGCCCAGCCGGAGGGCGCGCGGGCGCTGGCGTACAAGGTGTCCAAGCGGCGCGAGCTGGATATCAGTGCCGTATCCGCGGGCTTCCGGGTGGTGGTGGACGGGGAGGGGAAGGTGACGGAGGCGCGGCTGGCCTACGGCGGCATGGCGGCCACGCCCGCGCGGGCCCGGAAGACGGAGGCCGCGCTGGTGGGCCAGCCCTGGACGGAGGCCACGGTGGAGGCGGCCCTGGCCCGGCTGGAGGAGGACTTCAAGCCGCTGTCCGACCATCGCGGTTCGGCCTGGTACCGCGCGCAGGTGGCGAAGAACCTGCTGCGCGGCTTCTTCCACGAGACGCTCTCCACGCCGGTGCCCCGGCTGGCGGAGGGCCACTCGGCCACGGTGCAGGTGAGGTGACCCGGATGAGCACGCTTCCTTCTTCTCCCGATACCCTCCACGCCCCGCAGCCCGGGCCGTCCTCCTCGCCCCTGCACGCCCCGGCCCCGCACGAGAGCGGCCTGAAGCACACCAGCGGCGAGGCCCGCTACGTGGACGACCTGCCCGCCCCGCCGGGGATGCTGACCGGGCACCTCGTCACCTCGCCGCACGCGCACGCGCGCATCCTGCGCCGGGATGCCTCGCGCGCCCGGGCGCTTCCCGGCGTCCACGCCGTGCTCTTCGCCGAGGACATCCCCGGGGAGAACCAGGTGGGCCCCGTCATCCACGACGAGCCCCTGATGTCCGAGGGCGAGGTGCACTTCCAGGGACAGACGGTGGCGCTGGTGCTGGCGGAGAACGCCACCGTGGCTCGCCGCGCCGCCGCGCTGGTGGAGGTGGAGTACGAGCCGCTGCCCGCGCTGCTGTCCATCAAGGCGGCGGTGGAGGCCGGCTCCTTCCTCACCACCCCGCACGTCATCGGCCGGGGAGAGCTGGACGCCGCGCTCGCCGCCGCGCCGGTGCGCCTGTCCGGCGAGTGCATGACGGGCGCGCAGGACCACTTCTACCTGGAGACGCAGGCCTCGCTGGCGGTGCCCGGCGAGGACGGCACGGTGCACCTGTGGAGCTCCACCCAGCACCCCTCGGAGGTGCAGGCCATCGTCGCCGGCGTGCTGGGGACGGGGCGGCACCAGGTGGTGGTGGTGGTGCCGCGCATGGGAGGCGGCTTCGGCGGCAAGGAGACGCAGGCCGCGCCCTTCGCGGCCCTGGCGGCCCTGGGTGCACGCGTCACCGGGCGGCCGGTGAAGGTGTGGCTCAACCGCGACCAGGACATGGCCTTCACCGGCAAGCGCCACCCCTTCTGGGGCCGCTACGAGGCGGGGCTCGACAAAGAGGGGCGGCTGCTCGCGCTCAACGTCGAGCTGGTGTCCGACGGCGGGTGGAGCACGGACCTGTCGCACGCCATCCTGGACCGGGCGCTCTTCCACCTGGACAACGCGTACTTCGTCCCGGCCCTGCGCTTCACCGGCCGGGTGGCCCGCACGAACCTGCCCTCCAACACGGCCTTCCGCGGCTTCGGTGGGCCCCAGGGCATGTTCGTGATGGAGGAGGTGCTCAACCGCGCCGCCGAGCTGCTCGGGTTGGACCCGGCCGTGGTGCGCGAGCGCAACTACTACCGGGCGGCTCCCGCGAACCTCACCCACTACGGCCAGACCGTGGAGGGCAACCGCCTGCCGCGCATCCACGCGGAGCTGATGGCCTCCAGCGACTACGCCCGGCGCCGCGCGGAGATCGAGGCCTTCAACGCGAGCTCGCGGTGGACGAAGCGGGGCCTCGGCTTCCAACCGGTGAAGTTCGGCATCTCCTTCACCACGAGCTTCCTCAACCAGGCCGGGGCCCTGGTGGTCATCTACACGGATGGCAGCGTGCAGCTCAATCACGGTGGCACCGAGATGGGGCAGGGGCTGCACACCAAGATGAGGGCCGTGTGCGCGCACGAGCTGGGCGTTGCTCCCGAGCGCGTCCGGGTGATGAACACCGCGACGGACAAGGTGCCCAATACGTCGGCCACGGCGGCCTCGAGCGGCTCGGACCTCAACGGCATGGCGGTGAAGCAGGCGTGCGAGGTGCTCCGGGAGCGGCTGCGCCCGGTGGCCGCGCGGCTGCTGCAGGCCGAGCGGGGGGGCGAGGTGGACGCACTCGCCTTCGTGGGGGGCCGGGTCTTCCTGCCCGCGCGCCCCGAGCGCTCGGTGTCCTTCGCCGAGGTGGTGCACGCCGCCTACCTGGCCCAGGTGTCGCTGTCGGCCACGGGCTACTACCGCACGCCGGACATCTCGTATGACCGGGTGGCCGGGCGCGGCAAGCCCTTCCACTACTACGCCTTCGGGGCCGCGGTGGTGGAGGTGGAGGTGAGTGGCCTCACGGGCGAGCACCGCGTGCGCCGGGTGGACATCCTCCACGACGTGGGCAACTCGCTGGTGCCGAGCATCGACCGGGGCCAGGTGGAGGGCGCCTTCATCCAGGGCGTGGGCTGGCTCACGTGCGAGGAGGTGCTGTTCGACGCGAAGGGGCGGCTCGTCACGCATTCGCCGGACACGTACAAGATTCCGGCGGTGGGCGACGCGCCCGAGGACTTCCGCGTGGCCCTGCTGGAGCGCGCGCCGCAGGACGACACCATCCACGGCAGCAAGGCGGTGGGAGAGCCCCCGTTCATGCTGGCCATTGGAGCGGTGACGGCGCTGCGGCACGCGGTGGCCGCCTTCGGGCCGCCGCGCACGCCGGTGGAGCTGGCCTCGCCCGCGACGCCGGAGGCGATTCTGCGCGCGGTGGAGGTGGCGCGGGCCACGGGAGCGCTTCCGGACGGCGGGGCTTGAGGCGCGCGAGTTGCCTGATGGGGGCCGGTGACACCCGGCTCGCGGGCTTCGCGGGCCAGCGCTTCACCCAGTGACTGCGTCCAATCGCTTCCAGCCGCGCTGGTGCCGCGTGTCCAACCGTCGTGTCACTCCGCGTCCGGCGGCGGGCGCGCCCCGGTGGGGTGTGCTGCTGTTGATGGCCGTCCTGCTCACTCCCGGCTGCGTCACGCCGGGCCCTCGCACCCTGCTCAAGACGTCCCCCTTCCAGGCGCCCACCTCCTCCGCTTCCATGGAGGACGAGCCGCAGCGGTTGCACCGGCGCCGCGGCGCCCGGGGGCTGAGCTCGGACGCCACTCTGCTGGGCGCGGGCGAGACGGCCCTGCACGGTGTGGCCAGCGGGGGCACTGTCCCTCATGGGCCCGCCACCTGTGGCGGCCAGGCGGTGCCCCGGGACTGGCCCGACGACTCCTCCGGCGGCGAGGCGCTGCTGGCGCCCTTCCTCAGCTGCACTTCGCCCGCCGAGTACGTCGCCCTGCAGCAGCGCGTGGACATGCCCCGGCTGGTGGAGGCCCTGGACGAGTGGAGCGCGGTGCGGCTGGGCGCCCTGGGCCCGGTGCGCGAGGACGCCGCCCCCCTGCTGCAACGCAAGCGCGCCGCCTTCCTGGTGAGCGCCACCGAGCGCTACGGCCCCTTCCACGCCGAGGTGTTCGCCCTCTTCGTGCTGCACTCGGCCCATGACGACGAAGTGGACGCGGTGCTGCGGCTGCTGGCCGGGGACAAGCTGCTGGGACAGACGCTGGCCCTCATGCCCGCGGTGCGCCAGGAGCTGGATGCACGCGGCCTGCCCCTCTCGCGCTACCCGGAGCGGGCCGAGCGGGGCGGGGACGTGCCGCGGGGCCTGGGCCGCGCCGCCCGGGACGTGCTCTCCACCAGCCCCCTGGTGGACGGCGGGCGCTACACGGAGCTGGTGGGGCGCTGGGCGCACCTGCCACCGCCCTACCAGCAGGCCGCCCGCGAGGTGGAGCGGGCCCTGGCGCTGCGGCACTTCTCCGCGGGCAGCGTGGCGCTGGGCACCTTCGACTCGCTGACATTCGGGGTGCCGCTGGGCTTCTACTACCTGGTGGCCGGCACGGGCCAGGGGGCGTACTCCCTCAGCCAGGGCCACTACGAGCAGGCCACGCGCGAGCTGGCACCCGCGCTGCTGTTGGGGACGCTGTACGCCGGAGGCAAGGGCCTGCGCGCCCTGGCCCAGGCCCAGGGTGCCGGCACGCCCGCGCTCGGCGGTCTCCAGGCGATGGAGCAGCGCCTGCGGGGCCTCCAGCAGGTGGCGCGGCAGGTGGAGACGCAGCTGGGCGTGGAGGGCCTGCGGGAGCTGGCCGGGTGGATACGAGAGCGCCGGGAGGTGGGCCACTTCGTGGCCGTGGGAGGCGTGGACGCAGCGCTGGCGCTGCACGAGGCGCGGGGCAATGTGGCCCAGGCCCAGGCGATGATGTCCAGGGCCCGGCCCGGGTCCACGGGCTCCCCGTCGGCGGGGAGCGGAGCACACCGGGGCGCCGGGCAGGTGGCCCCCGTGGCGGACGACGCCGCACGTGCCAGCCACGAGGCTGCTGGGCGCGCCGGAAGCCTGGCCTCGCTGGTGGACGACGGGGCGGGGCTCGCCCGGGAGGTGGTGGAAGCGCGGCTGGCGCTGGTGGAACTGGAGGCCCCGGGCCCGCGTCTGCCCCGGGACGTGGCGGTGCTGGAGAAGCAGCGGCCCTCCCCGCGGGCTCCGCCGCCCGGAGCCGGGGGCAATCCGCGCTGGGGGGAGTACGTCGCCTACTACGAGGAGCGCCTGCGGGAAATCAAGCAAGGCAAGGCCGCCGAGGCACCGTTGCACTGGGCGCCTTACGAGCGGATGCGGGGGTGGTTCGCCCGGGGGCTGGCCTTCGAGCACCTCATGGTGTCTCTGCTGGAAGCCGACGCGAAACTGCCTCGGGCCCAACGCCGCTTCCTCGGTGCCTTCGTCCAGCCTCGCATCCTGCGATCCGTGGGCGTGATGAAGCCGGAGAGTGGCCTGCGCTATGCGGATGTGCTCGTCATTGAAACGGAGGGGACCGCCGGAGTGCCTCCTCGCATCGAAACCTTCAGTCTCAAGAGCCGCGATCTTTCGGAACTCAAACCGGATGCCTTGAAGGCGCAGATGATGGAGGACGCGCGGGAAGCCCTCCAGAAGTATGGCGGGACGCTGGACATCCGCCGGGACTCCCTCCAGCCTCTTCTTCATCAAGGTGGAAGAGTGCCCGTCCAGCGGGTCCGCCTCGTTTATGAGGGGAACAAACTCAAGCCCAACAATTCAGCGAACTTGGATGCAGCCATGCGAGAAGTGGAGAGCAAGGCTCGGGGAGTGGAGGTGTTGTTCCAATGAAGGTGCTGGAGGTTCACGACGGGAAGAGCGAGGACGACCTCTGGCTCTCCTTCGAGGGGGCCTTCGATTCAAAAGAGGCACTGGAGAGCGAGTTGGAGCCCTTCTTCCACGCGCTCGAGGAGTACGCCGGTGAATGGATGCCGGATGTCGCCGAAGGCAAGCGGCGGCGCAAATACTCCCGTGCCGCCATCTGGAAGGGGCTGGAGGAGGAGCGCGACGAAAACAGTACATCCATCGTGCTCCGGCGCGCGAAGTGGCCCGCGTCATATCTGTGGCCCAGGTTCGATTTGCCGCCGCTCCCTCCCGAATTTCGCATCACACTCGAGGTGAAACCGCTTTCCTTCTTCGTGGAGTCGGAACGCTGCCGCCGCTTCGTGGAGATGGTGCGCGCCTGGGCCTGCCGCTATCCGGTCTCCCATGCCGTGGCCCACAGCAGTGATGACGTGGCGTTGACGGGATTCCCCAGCTTCGGCCGCGACAAGGAGACCTGGTACCGGGACGGTTTCGACAAGGTGTACGAGGTGTTCTGGCTCAACGTCTTCGGCCCGAAGCTGGTGGAGAGCGTGGGCCGCGAGCGGATGCTGTCCACGCCAGCGTGGCGGGTGGAGGAATTGCCCAACGGCTGCGTCCTGCTGGTGACACGGCCCACCGCTGCGGACTTCGCCAGCGAGGAAGCGCGCCTGGCCCAGGCCCGTGCTCATGCCCATCTCCGCCCGGACCTGGACTTCGACACCGTGCTGCGCACCCTGCGCGAGCGCAGCGCCACGCTCGCCCCCGTGGCGCCCCACTTCCACCCGGACGTGGCCCCGCTCCTGCTGCGCGTGGTGGACCGCACCGCGAGCCACGAGCGCCAGCGCACCATCGCCGAGCTCAATGCCTGGCAGCCGCCCGAGCCCGAGGAGTGGCGCCCCGCCCATTCCGCCTTGCCCCCGGACGTGGACGACCCGGCGCGCGCCCTGGAGCACTACAGCGGCTTGGCCGAGCACCTCGTGGCCCTGCTGCACACGCAAGTGCCCTCCGTCTTCGAGCAGACGCCCGAGTCCCTCACGGACGTGGACTTCTACTTCTGGCGCGAGGACTTCCCGAAGAGCCGCCTGCGGGAGAACATCGAGGCGCACGCGGTGCCCGCCATTGGCGCGTACCTGGGGGAGGTGTTGGTGCGCCACCTCGGAGGCCGGTGGATACCGCGCCAGACGCTCGAGGAGGCCCAGGTGCTCGTGGGCAACCGTGTCTGGCTGCCCTTCGTCCGCGCCCGCCACTACATGCGCTCGTGCCAGGCGTTGCTGGACTTCTCGCTGACGCGGCTGTACCGCGCCGCCGAGCGGCACCGGGGTTGAGTGTCAGAGCACCTTGCGCGGCTGGACGAGGGCGTTGGCGAATAGGAGTCCGGCCACCAGGGCCACGGCCACCATGAGCATGGAGAAGGCGGTGTCCACGCCCGCGAGCACATCGCGGGCGAGCAGGGACTCCATGCTGCGGAAGCCGATGCTGCCGGGCACCAGCACCATGATGGCGGGCACCAGGGTGATGACGGCGGGGCGGTTGCGCACGCGGGCGAGCAGGTTGGTGACGAGCCCCACGGTGAGCGCTCCGACGAAGGCGCCCAGTTGCGTGCCGAGCACCTCGGAGCCCAGGCGCGAGCCCACGTAGGCGAGCGTGCCGGCCACGCCAATCCATCCCCAGTCCTGGGGCCGGGCGCGGAAGAGGACGCTCACGCCGAACAGCATGGACACCAGGGCGATCGGCTCCGTCCAGCCAGGGAGCTCGGGAACGGGGCCGAGCCTGGCGGGCAGGGGGAGCCACTCCGCCAGCCGGGTGCCGAGCGCCACGCCGAAGCCGAGCTCGAGGAACACGAGCGCCGCGCCGGTGAGCCGTGAGGTGCCGGAGATGAGGTTGCGCGTGGCGAGCTCGTTGAGGGCCACCGTGAGGCTGAGGCCGGGCAGCAGGACGATGAGGCCCGCCAGGGTGACGATCTGCACGGACAGGGGCCCCACGAGGCTCGCGGCGACGACGGCCAGGGCCGAGGAGAGGATGGCGGCCACCGGCTCCAGCACCCACATGGTCGAGGACTGCCGGCGCGTCCACAGGTCCAGCCCGCCGATGAGGAGGCTGATGAGCGCGGCCACGCCCATCTCGCGCGGGCCACCGCCGAAGAGCCGGGCGCCACCGACGGCGGCCAGGGCCCAGCACAGCAGGAGGAGGGGACTGCCGTGGCGAGGGGGCTCGGCGAGGATGGACTCCACGCGCTCGGCGCCCTCCTCGGGGGACAGCTCTCCGCGGATGACGGAGTCCGCGAGCGCATCGAGGCGGGCGAGCCGGCCGAGGTCCATCTCACCGGGCTCCACGCGGATGAGGGAGGTGCGCAGGGCCTCGGGGGGGCCGAAGGACGCGAAGATGGAGGTGGGGGTGGAGAAGAAGCGGGCCTCCAGGCCCAGCCGTTGGGCCACCAGGCGCATCTGCTCCTCCAGCTGGTGAGCGGGAGTGCCGTAGCGGTGCAGCGCCTGCCCGAGGCGCAGCGTGAACGACACCGCCGGGACGGGTGGCGGCGGCTGGAGCGCGAAGAGCTGTTCTGCCGGGAGCACAGGGCGCACATGGCAGAGGGGCTCAGGCGAGTCAAACGAAGCCTGTGTGCCGACGAGGCGAACATGCCCGCCCGCCTGCTTTCTCCTTGACGGAACCACCGCGCCGCCGTGCTCTTACGCCCCATGAGTGACACCGCGCAGGGATTCATCGTGTTGGGAGCGGCCCGTACCAAGGTGCAGCGTTGGCTCGGCTCCCGCCAGTTGCCGGCCTTTCTCGCCGTCGGTCCGGGCAAGGCGCTGCGGCTGTGGCCCCGGGCCGAGGGCGAGGCCGCCGAGGCCGCCGCCAGTGCCCTCTCCGGCGAGCTCCCCAAAAGCCGCGTCTTCGTCTTCTCCATCGGTCAGGACTCTCTGCGCGTCAGCGTCCACGTGGACGGCTCCTGCCAGACCCGCGAGGAGGTGGCCCTGCGCATGCGCACCGCGAAGCAACTCTCCCAGGCCCATGCCGCCCTCCAGCGCGTGTCCACCGCCCTCGACTTCAAGGGACACCGGCCCACGCTGCTGCGTGACGGCGACAGCCGCCCCGGCTTCTTCGCGCTCGTCGGCGTGAAGGAGGACGACCTCTCCTCCCTGTCACACGCGCGCCTCTCGGAGGCCCGCCAGCACCCGGACGCCCCCGACGCCGCGCGCTTCCAGGACTTCACCTTCGTGGACGAGCAGGGAAAGGCCCATCCCTTCTTCGCCGGTACCCCGGGCCCGGAGTAACGCCATGCTGCTCACCACGCCCCTGCCCACGTCCCGCCTGCTGCTGCGCGAGTTCGAGGAGGACGACTGGCGCGCCACCCACCCCTACGAGTCCGACCCCGAGGTGGTGCGCTACCAGTCCCATGGCGTCCGCACGCCCGAGGAGAGCCGGGACTACATCCTCCGGGTGATGGCGCTCGCGCGCGAGACGCCCCGGCACGTCTATGACATGGCCGTGGTGCTGCGCGACGGCAACCGGCTCATCGGACGCTGCGGCATGCGCATCACCGACCCCGAGCTGCGTGAGGCCACGCTCTGGTACGTGCTCGACCGCTCGCGCTGGGGCCAGGGCTACATTCCCGAGGCGGCGCGGGCCCTCGTGGACTTCGGTTTCGGGACGCTCGGCCTGCACCGCATGTGGGCCGATTGCGATCCGCGCAACCCCGCCTCCTCCCGCGTGATGGAGAAGCTGGGCATGCGCCAGGAGGCCCACTTCCGCGAGAACGGCTTCTACAAGGGCGAGTGGTGCGACTCCCTCATCTACGCCCTGCTCGATCGCGAGTGGCGCGTCCTGCCCCCGGCCCGCTAGCCGCCGGACAGAGCAAGGCCGGGCGAGGCGAGTGACGCCCCGTCCGGCCTCGTGCGCTCCATGTGTCCAAGCACGGCCCCGCGTCAGGGGGCGCCCGGCTCAGTGCACGGAGGTGTAATCATCGAGCGGCGGCAGCGGAGGAATGGCGCCGCGCTCGCGCTCGCTCTCCGAGGACGCGGAGGCCTGGAACTCCTCCTCCTGGATGCCCTCCTCGCCGGTTTCACCCGAGAGCTTCGTCTCGAGCTGGTCGCCGAGGGTGGAGATGCGCTCCTTGACCTTGGCCTTGGCCGGCTCGATGAGCTGGCGCTCGCGGTCGGTCACCGGGATGAAGCTGGCGAACAGCGCGCCGATGGCGAGGCCGCCGATGGCCAGCAGCACCGGGTTCTCCGAGACGGTGCCGTACCAGTCCGAGGCCTGGTGCTTGATGGCGCCCCGGTCCGGGATGCGCTCACGCAGCTCATGGGTCTTGTCCATGGCCCGGTCCACCAGGCCGCTGGCGCGATCCTTGAGCTCGGAGGCCTTGTCCTTGGCCATGTCCATGGCGTCCGAGGCGCGCTCCTTCAGGCCGCCGCCGCTGTCCACGCCGCCCAGGTTCATGGAGGAGCTGCCCACGTCCGAGCTGGTGCGCACGCCGAGGTCGGCGCCCAGCGAGCCGCGCGCGTCCCCGGTGGGCCGCATCAGGCCGCCATCGGGCGCGGGGACCAGGGATGGGGTGCTCCGGTCATAGTCGCCATACATCCGGCGGTTCCAGTCCGACTGGTGGCGCACGTCGAAGGCCTTCTTCATCAGCACCGAGCCCACTCCGGCACCGAGAATCGCCCCCAGCATGCTCCAGCCCTTGGGCGTGTCCGCCCGTTCCTTCACCTCGTAGCTCTTGCGCATCACGGCCTCCCTGGCTTGTGTCTTGAGTTCGTCGACCTTCTCCACCGCCTTGTCCCGGGCCTGCTCCTTGAGGTCCGAGACCTTGTCCGCGGCGATCGCCTTGAGGTGCTCCGGCTCCATGCGCCGGGCCAGCTCATCGGCGAGCTCGCTCATGCGTGCCCGTGCATCTGAGATTTCACGGATTGGAACGTCCTGCTCGCCCATTGACTGTCCTCCTTCAAGGTTTGAATGGTCTGGTTGGGTGCGTGGACTTGCTTGAGGTGCTTGATGCCCGCCATGGCGACGCCCGCGCCAATGCCGAGGAAGAGCACCGTGACGATGAGCGCGGAGGCCCACAGCGGCATCACGAGATCGAGCAGGACGATGGCGAAGGCCGCGAAGGCCAGGGCACCGATGAACAGCAGCAGGCCTCCCACGCCCACCATGATGCCGCCCGCCTTGACCTTCACCACCTCCTGGCGCAGCTCGGTCTTCGCCAGGGCGATCTCCGCGCGGATGAGCCGCTTGCCCTGGTCGAAGAACTCGCCCACCAGGGACCCGAACGCGCGTCCCGACATGCCGTCGCCCGGGATGGTGCGGTCCTCGTAGTCGAAGCCTCTTCGCGTGTCTGGATTACCGGGTTGCATCGTGGCCTCTCCTAGTCCTTGAGGATGCGGGCGGCGAGGAACCCGAGGGCGACGCAGCCAGCGAAGAAGGGCGCGGGCTTCTCGCGGATGAACTGCTTGGCGTCACGCACCAGCTCCTCGGTGCTGCCGTTCTCGATGCGGTCGGAGAACTGGCGCACGTAGCCCACGGCGCCATTGAGGAACTGCTGCGAGAAGCCGTCGGCGTTCTGGGAGGCGTTCTCCAGCGTGGAGACGAAGCCCTGGAGGCCCTTGATCAGATCGCCCTTGCGGTCGTCGATCTGGTGGTAGACGCGATCCCGCGTCACACCGGTGAAGCGCTTCACCTGCTCCTTGCCCTGAGCCGTGAAACCGGTGCCCTGCTCCGTCCCGATGGACTGGCTGGTGCCGGTATAGCTGGAACCCTGGATACCTCCTTCAGTCACGGTTGCCATGCGCTCTCCTCCGAGTAGGTTGATGGGGTGCTGCACTCATGCGGGAATGGCCCACACATGCTTCAAGCTAGGCACGCTCAGGCAGGCGCCAGGAATGAAGCGGGGAACGCTCGCGAAGCAGGCAGGGGAGTGCGGCACCCCGGTTGCTGGAATGGGAATGGGAAGCGCGAGAATCCAAAGGGAATTCGCTGATGGCGAGGAAACCGAGGACACCGCGGTGGCTGGAGGCCGCGCGCCGGCGCCAGGAGCCGGTGCCGGAGGGAAGCCGCGCGGACTGGCTGGCGCGAGCGCTGGGGCGGGCGGGGGTGATGCCCCGGGCGGACGCGGAGCAGGCCATCCGCGAGGGACGGGTGGAGGTGGATGGGCGCGTGGAGCGGGAGCCCTTCGCGCCGGTGCACGCGGGCAGCGCGGTGCGGGTGGATGGGACGCTGCGCTCGCTGGAGGCCCGGACGCTGGCGCTGATGTTCCACAAGCCCGCGGGGGTGGTGGTGCACGGGAGCGATCCCGAGGGCCTCGGCACCGTCTTCGAGCGGCTGCGCGCGGTGCTGCCGCCGGAGCTGCGAGGCCACGAGTGGTACGCGGTGGGGCGCCTGGACCGGGACACCACGGGCCTGCTGCTCTTCACCAACGAGGAGCGGCTGGTGGCGCACGCGACCTCACCGGAGACGCATGTGCCCAAGCGGTACGTGGCGGACGTCGAGGGAGCGCCCTCGGAGGCGGCCCTTCAGCGGCTGCGCGAGGGGGTGACGCTCGACGACGGACCAACCAGGCCAGCGGGCGCCCGGTTGCTGGCGCCGGGGCGGGTCGAGCTGGTGCTCACCGAGGGGCGGCACCACCAGGTGAAGCGGATGCTGGCGGCGGTGGGGCACCCGGTGCGGACGCTGCACCGCGAGGCCGTGGGGACGCTGGTGCTGGACGTGCCGGAAGGAGCCTGCCGCCTGCTCACGGACGCCGAGGTGGAGCAGGGCCTCGGCTTCCGCACCATCCCCTCTCCCTCTGGGAGAGGGCCAGGGTGAGGGTCGTCACGCGTCCCGCTGTGCGTACTCCCGCACGACGGCGCGAGCGTGCCCGGCCAGCGCGGCGCTTCCAGGCAACTCCCTCCCGAGCAACCGCGGGACGGCCAGGGAGAGGCTCACGGAGTTGGTGAGGACGCAGCCGCGCACGTCCTCCACCTGCTCCCGGCGCAGCGTGCGCTCCTCGACGGGCAGCCCCCCGAGCCGTCCTTCCTCCAGCAGCACGGCGCGGATGATGCCGGGGAGGCACGGGGCCTCCAGCGGCGGTGTCACCACGGCATCGCCGACGAGGAAGAACAGGTTCCCATTCGGGACCTCGCACAGCTCTCCGGCCTCGTTGACGAAGACGGTGCCCCGCCCCAGGTGCGCGTACTGCCGCAGGTACGAGACGCTCTTGTGATTCAGGGTGGGGTCCCCCCGCCGGTAGCAGCGGTCCTCCACCGCATCGAGGACAACCCCCTCGTCCGGAGGGCGCTGGGGCAGGGGCCGGAAGGACAGCAGGAGCCGTGCATCTCCCGCCACCAGCTTGGCCACGCCGGTGAAGCGCGGCCCCAGGCTGGCATCCGCCTCCAGGCATTGGCGCAGCGTCTCGCGCACGGCCCCGGCGGTGAGCACCTCGGGCGGAGGCGCGTGCACACAGCCCGCATGGACCCCGAGGCTCGCACGGAGCCGGGCGAGGTGCCGCTCGAGGAACATCGGGGCGCCCTGCTCGACGAGGAGCGTCTCGAAGAAGCCCGCGCCGAAGAAGAAGGACTGGAGGAAGTCCTGGAGCCGCAGGTCCTCCAGCCGGCGCACCTCGCCGTTCACCGCGACCGTCCCCGTCATCCGATGCGCGCCTCCAGGAAGTTGGCGAGCAACTGGTTCCCATGCGGTGTGAGGAAGGACTCGGGATGGAACTGGATGCCCTCCAGCCACGGGTACTCGCGGTGGCGCAGGCCCATCACCAGCTCGCCGCACCAGGCGGACACTTCCAGGCACTCCGGGAGGCTCGCCCGGTCCACCACCAGCGAGTGGTAGCGCGCGGCGACGAATGGCTGCGGCAGGCCCCGGAAGACACCCCGGTCATCATGGTGGATGTCGGCCGTCTTCCCGTGCACGGGCACCGGCGCCCGCACGACGCGCCCGCCGAACACCTGCCCGAGCGACTGGTGGCCCAGGCACACCCCGAGGATGGGCACCCGGCCCGCGAAGGCGCGGATGACCTCCATCGAGATGCCGGCCTCGTCCGGAGTGCACGGGCCCGGGGAGATGACGATGTGGTCCGGCCGCAGCGCCTCCACCCCGGCGAGCGTGAGGGCGTTGTTGCGCACCACCTTCAGCTCCGCCCCCAGTCCTCCCAGCGCCTGCACGAGGTTGAAGGTGAAGGAGTCGAAGTTGTCGATGAGCAGCATCATGCCGCGTCCCCCTCCGGGCGCGCGGACAGCGCGAGCAGCAGCGAGCGGGCCTTGTGCAGCGTCTCCTGGTACTCGCGCCTCGGCTCCGAGTCGTGGACGATGCCCGCGCCCACCTGCACGTGGGCCCTGCCGTCCTTCAACACCAGGGTGCGGATGACGATGTTCAGGTCCAGCTCGCCCGTGAAGCTCAGGTATCCGAGCGAGCCCGTGTAGAGGCCCCGGGCGTGGGGCTCCAGCTCGGTGATGATCTGCATGGTGCGGATCTTCGGCACGCCGGTGATGGTGCCACCCGGGAACACCGCCGCCACCACGTCGAGCGGCTCCACGCCCGGCGCCAGCCGGCCCACCACCTCGGACTCGATGTGGATGACGTGGGAGTACTCGGTGATCTCCATCAGCTTCGTCACCTGGACGCTGCCGTAGGCGCAGACGCGCCCCAGGTCGTTGCGCTCCAGGTCCACCAGCATCGCGTGCTCGGCGCGCTCCTTCTCGTTGGTGCGCAGCTCGTGCACGAAGCGGGTGTTCTCCTCCGGCGTTCCCTTGCGGCGCGTGCCCGCGATGGGCCGCGTCAACGCCAGGCCGTCCTCCACCCGCACCAGCCGCTCGGGCGAGGCGCTCACCACCTCGAAGCCGTCCAGCTCCAGGTAGCTGGCGAAGTGTACCGGGCTGAGCGTGGACAGCGCCTCGTACAGCTCCAGCGCGGACAGCCGAGGCTCCACCTCCAGCCGCTGCGAGAGGTTCACCTGGTACGTGTCCCCCGCGCGGATGTACTCGCGCACGCGCTCCACCGCGCGCAGGTAGCCCTCCTGGGTGAAGTTGGAGCGCCACGCCACGTCCGGCGTCTGTCCGTCCGCCAGGTGCCACGTGGGAGCGGTGGGTCCTCGGGCCGCGGCCTCGCGCACCGCGCGCTCCAGGGCCTCCACCCGCCGGGTGCAGTCGTCGTAGTCACTGCCCGTGGCCACCACGAGCGCGCGGTCCTCCTGGGACTCCACCGCCACGAAGGTGTCCACGAAGCCCAGTGCGATGTCCGGCATGCCCAGGTCATCGTTCGAGTGACGAGGCAGGGACTCGAAATAGTGGGCCGCCTCGTAGGCGAAGAAGCCCACCGCGCCGCCGCAGAAGAGGGGCATGCCCGGCAGCCGGAGGCCTCGCCAGCGCTTCAGCAGCTGGCGCAGCACGGACAGCGGCTCACCCGGGTGGGGCTCCCCGTTCACCTCGCACCGCGGGCCCTTGGCCCGGAAGGTGAGGAAGGGTCTGGCTCCCACGAAGGAGTAGCGGCCCTCGCTGGAGGTGCGTGTGCTCTCGAGCAGGAAGCGCTGGCCCGCGGGCAGCGCGCGCAGCAGGTCCACCGGCCTCAGGCCATGGAACTCCACCGTGCGCACGAGGGGGACCTGGTTGTAGCCCTCCGCGACGAGCGCCTCGAAGCGTTCGCGGCTCAGCGGGGGCGGGGCAGGGGAGGACGGCATGGGCGGAGGGCTTGTACCAGAGGTCGCCCGGATCGCGCTCAGACCCTCACCCCAGCCCTCTCCCAGGGGGAGAGGGGGCATGCACGGGTGCAACCTGGGGGGCGTGGTGCCCTCACCCTGTCCCTCTCTCGGAGGGAGAGGGGAGCGCGGGGCTCAGTGGTAGTGGCCCGCGGCCTGCGGCTGGTAGTTGACCGAGAGGATGCGCAGGCGCTTGTTCTTCCCGCCGGGTAGCTGCCAGCCGATCTCCTGCCCCACCGACAGCCCGAGCAGCGCCGCTCCGACAGGCGCCAGCACGGACACCCGCCCTTGCTCCAACGACGCGTCCTTCGGGTAGGAGAGCGTCACCTCCCGCGTCTCCCCCGTGTCCTCGTCCCGGTACACCACCCGGCTGTTCATGGTGACGACGTCCGGCGGCACCTGCGTCGGCTCGACCACCTCCGCGCGCAGCAGCTCCGCATCGAGCGCGTCCGCCTTGTCGCCCGCGGTCGTGTCGATGAGGGTCCGCAGCCGCTCCATGTCGGTCGACGTGACCACGATCCTCGGCTCTTGCGTACTCATCACCGCTCAATCCTTTGAACCCTGCGTGTGGCCGGTCAACCAAGCGGGACTCGGGCCATGCCTGCATGGCGGCAGGGCGTCGGGAACCAGACGTCCCACCGGGCGCAGACCTGACGGCCCGTCAGGGATTGAGCGGCTGGGCGAAATGCAGACGCAGCGCGTCGAGTACCGCCGGCTCCTGCTCGCTGTTGAAGTGGCGCGCGCCCGGGGCGAGCACCACCTCGGCGCCGAGGCGCTCCTTCCAGAGCCGGCCGTTCTCGCGGAAGTCCGAGGTGAACGGGTCGTTGTCGGACAGGAGCACGACGAAGCGGCGCGAGGCGGCGCGCACCCGCGCGAGGTCCACCGGCGTGTCCGTCCACGGGCGCAGGCTGTCCCACGGCTTGTCCACGCTCCACCAGGCGGCCACGAGCAGCACGCCCTCCACCGTGCTCCCGGGAGGTAGCTCCGCCAGGTAGCGCAGCACCGCCTGGCATCCGACGCTGTGCCCCAGCAGCACCGAACCGGGCGCGGGCGCCGTTCCCAGCGCGGCGGTGAGCGCGGGGACCCAGGCCTGAATCGTGGGCTGCTTCGGCTCGGGCATGTCCAGCGCACGCACGGCGTCGAATCCCGGGGGCCGCTCGCGGAGGAGCCAGGGATAGAAGTCCGAGCCGGAGTGGCCGGCCCAGCGGGGGACGATGGTGAGGGTGCGCGTCATGGTGGCTGCCGGGCATAACACCGGAGCGTCCCGCCATCCCGTGGATACATCCGGCGATGAGCGGTGGACAGGGTCGTCACGGGGCCTCCAAGCTGTTCCCCATGGATCTGACCCTCCAGTCCACCGTGAAGCTGAACAACGGCGTGGAGCTGCCCCGGCTGGGCCTGGGTGTCTTCCGGGCCCCTCGGGGCGAGGTGACGCGCCAGGCGGTGTTGGTGGCGCTCGCGGCCGGCTACCGGCACATCGACACGGCCCGCATCTACGGCAACGAGCGGGACGTGGGCGCCGCGGTGCGCGAGAGCGGCCTGGCTCGAGAGGACATCTTCGTCACCACCAAGCTGTGGAACGAGGACCAGGGCTACGACTCCGCGCTGCGCGCCTGCGAGCGCAGCCTGAAGGACCTCGGGCTGGAGTACGTGGACCTGTACCTGGTGCACTGGCCGGTGCCGGGCCGGCGGCTCGACTCGTGGCGCGCCCTGGAGAAGCTGCTCGCCGACGGGAAGTGCCGTGCCATCGGGGTGAGCAACTTCCTGGAGCACCATCTCGACGAGCTGCTGGGGAAGGCCCGCGTGGTCCCCGCCGTCAACCAGGTGGAGCAGCACCCCTTCCTCCATCAGCCCGCGCTGCTGCGCTACTGCGCGGACAAGGGCATCGCCGTGGAGGCGTACAGCCCGCTGACGAAGGGGATGCGGCTCGGAGACCCTCGCGTCGTGGAGATCGCCCGGAAGTACGGCAAGTCCCCCGCGCAGGTGCTCATCCGCTGGTGCCTCGAGCATGGGCTGGTGGTCATCCCCAAGTCCGTCCACGCCGAGCGCATCCGCGAGAACGCCAGCGTCTTCGACTTCTCCCTCTCTCCCGAGGACCTGCGGCGGCTCGATGGGATGAACGAGGACCTGTACACGGGGTGGGACCCGACGGACGTGCCGTGAGCCCCGCTCACCGCGCCTTCAGACCAACTGGGTGGTCCCACTACAGGAATGACACTTGCGGGTCCGCGACAAGATGCCGGAGTACGGAAGCTTATACCCGCAGGCATCGCAGTAATAATGATCGCACGAGACGCAATGGTGCCACCGTGTTTTGTCGGTCGTCTCCTCCTCGAGCGGTGTGGTGCACTTCACGCAGCTCACGGGGTTCTTCGCGATCTGACCGTTGCGCTCGAGGAGCGCCAGCGCACTGTCAACGAGCTCCTTGTAGTGCTGGGTGTTCTTCGCCGCTCGCACCACCTCTTTCGCTTTGTCATTGACGAGGTTGATGAACGCGGCGAGCTGGTTCTGGTCGCTGGCTTCACCGGCGTCCTTCAAGGAAGTCAGCATGAGGGCGGCTTCCTTTGACACGTCCTCGTACTCTTCTTCCATCTTCTTGGCGTTCTGCAGCGCCTTCTCGGCGTTCTGCCTGGCCTTGACGAGCTCTCCCTCTCCGACGGCTTTCGCGATGGAGGACTTGCAGTTGGCCACCGCCAACTCGGCCTGCTTGACGAGGAACGACGCCTGCTCCTCGAGCTCCCGCGCCAGCTTCGCCGCCTTCTTCGCGAGCTCCGCGTTCTTGAGCGCCTTCTCGACCGTGCCGTTGATGTTCGCGAGTTGCCCCTTTCGCGTGGCCACGAGGAACGCCAGTTCGGTCTGGAGCTGCGTGCGAGAGGCCGCTTCACTCGTGGCCATGAGCGCGCCCACCGCCTCGTTCCGCGCCTCCTTCATCCGCGTCAGGCACTGTTCCGCCGCTTGTGCGCTGGCTTCGGCCTCCTTCGCCTTGTTGAGGGCAACGGCCACTTTTGGAACCTTTTCCTTCAGCTGGTCCTCTGCCTCGGAAGCGGTCCCCGCCGCGTTCATCGCCAGCTGCGCGTGGACGATGGCGTCAGTGGCATGGAGCTTCGCCTTCTTCTTCTGCTCCTTCAGCCGTTTCAGGGCACTGCTCGCGGCGTCGTACGCCTTGTTGGCGAGCTGGATCTGCTCCTCCGCCAGTTCCGCCTTCTCGCGGGCCTCGCGGGCTTTCTCCTGCTTCTCCGCCTCGGTCCTGTGCTTCTCTGCCTGCGCGGCCGCTGCCACCGCGGCCTTCTTCTCCTTCAGGATGAGCTGCAACTCCTGCTGGACCTTCTTGTCGAACGGCTCCGCCTTCTGGAGCTGCTCCTTCGCCTTCTTCGTGCCGTCCACCGTGAGGGTGTACTGCTCTTGCACGAGCTGCAGCAGTTGCTCCGTCCGCTCGTGCTCGAGCTGCAGTTGGTGTGCCGTCGCGCGCTCGCCGCTGTTCTGCTCGATGGCGCCCATGGCATTGAACATCTCGAGGATGATGTCGATGCCGTATTTCGTGGCCATGCCCGCCCGGGCTGCATTGAGCAGCAGCTCCAGGCAATGCATGAACAGATCCTGCCGCCCCTGGGAGGCCGTGTCGCATTTCAGGAGCTGCCCGAAGGCATCCAGGAAGATGGAGCTGACGTCGTCTCGAAGATAATGAATGGACGAGTGCTGCTCTTCCTCGTCGTCCCGCTTGTCTGTGATCTTCTGGTCGAGCGCTTCACACAGGCCGTGCGCCCAGCGCTTCTCCCTGCCCGTATCCGTCAAGGGCGTCTTCAGCCAGCCATCCCTCATTCCGTACACCACCAAGGCGCCCGGACAGGTCTGGAGGATGAGACCGGCGCACATCTTACAAGGCTGGAGGGTGGTGTAGAGGACGCAGCCCGCTGGAAGCGAGGTCTTGCCCGTCCTGGCCAGGTAGGACTGGATCGCCACGGTCTCGGCGTGGAACGTCAGGTGCTCGGCGCCGGTATTGAGCCCCCAGGCGATGATCGTGTTGTCCTTCACGATGAGGGCGCCGACGTTGTTGCCGCACAGCCTCTCGCCACGGGTGAGATTGTCGGCGTGCATCCTCTTCGGGTTGGTCCAGGACATCCCCACGAGCGAGAAGACCGACAGCATGAACATGTCGGTCACGTCCCCGAGCGCCCCGCGGAAGGGGGCGGGGTTGGGTAGCGTCGACAGCACCCGAGCGAGCGCCGTGGAGAGCGTCCGGCGCGCCTCGCTGGTGGGCGCCGCATCGAACTGGGTGACAAGGAGACCCGCGGCGCCCTTCAGCCTGCTGGCCTTCTTCAGGAAGCCCTCCGGGTCCTTGGTCGCATCGGGGAGCTTGGAAACCTCCAGCGCCCCTCCTTTCTCGGTATCGCCGTTCACCTGCAACAGGGTGACACCCAGGTTGTGCGCCATGCCCTTGCACATCGCGGCCGGCTCATACGTGGACAGGCAGGAGAAGGTCCTCTCCACGGGGTGGTTTTGAAGGACGTTGATGATGGCGGTATGCGCTGTCTTCCCCCCCAGGTGTGCATGCCTTCCAATCGCCTTCACATCCCAGCTCGAGTCCAGAAGGACCGCGAGCTCCTTCCCGGTGGTGAGACGGTGTGCGATGGCGAGTTGCGCGATGAACTCGAGTTTGTGCATGGAAGGCTCCTGTCGGATGGAGCGTAGGAGGGGCGATGGATGGGGAGCAAGGCGCTCGGAGAAGACGCCGAAGTTCCTCGGGATGGGCGAGAATGCCGGGTTGAATGAACCCGAGCCGAGAGCCCATCTACCTGGACCACAACGCCACCACCCCGCTGCTGCCCGAGGTGGTTGACGCGATGGTGCCCTACCTGCGCGAGCACTTCGGCAATCCGTCGAGCGCGCATGTCTACGGGCGCCGGGCCAAGGCGGCCGTCGACCGGGCGCGGGCCCAGGTGGCGGCGCTGCTCGGCGCGGCGGCGGAGGAGCTCTTCTTCGTCGCGCATGGCACCGAGGCCAACAACCTCGCCATCCGCGGCGTGCTGGCGGCGCTGCCGGACAAGCGGCACGTGGTGACCTCCGTCATCGAGCACCCGGCCACCACCGAGCCGTGCCGTGAGCTGGAGAAGCACGGCGGGCGGGTGACCTGGCTTCCGGTGGACGGAGAGGGCCGCGTCCGCGTCTCCGAGGTGGGGGCCGCGCTGCGGAGTGACACGGCGCTCGTCACGCTCATGCACTCGAACAACGAGACGGGCGTGCTGCAGCCCATCGCCGAGGTGGCTCGCGAGGCCCGGGCCCGGGGCGTGCTGATGCACACCGACGCGGCCCAGTCCGTGGGCAAGCTGCCCGTGTCCGTCGAGGGGCTCGGCGTGGATCTGCTCACGGTGGTGGGCCACAAGTTCGGCGCGCCCAAGGGCGTGGGGGCGCTGTACGTGCGCAAGGGCACGCCGCTGCGTCCGCTGCTGCTCGGCGCGGGGCACGAGCGCGGCCTGCGTCCGGGCACGGAGAACGTCGCCTCCATCGTGGGGCTCGGGGTGGCCTGCGAGGTGGCGCTGCGCACCGTGGAGACGGAGTCGGCGCGGGTCCGGGGGCTGCGCGATGAGTTGTGGGAGCGGCTCCGGGCGCGCGTCCCGGGACTGGCGCTCAATGGTCATCCGGTGGAGCGGTTGCCCAACACGCTCAACGTGCGCTTCCTCGGGGTGAGCGGCTCGGCGCTGCTGGCGGCGGCTCCCGAGGTGGCCGCGTCCACGGGCTCCGCGTGCCACGCGGGTGAGGAGTCCGCTTCGTCCGTGCTCACCGCCATGGGCATCGAGCCCGGGGCCGCGCTCGGCTCGGTGCGCCTGTCCCTGGGCCGGACGACGACGCACGAGGATGTGGTGGCCGCCGCGGACGCGCTCGCCTCTGCCTGGGCGCGCCTGGCCCGGGGCTGAAACGAATCGGATACCTGCCAAGGAGACGGGACATGCGGAGACTGGTCGTTTTCAACAACGTGACGCTGGATGGGTACTTCGTGGACGCCAACGGCGACATGAGCTGGGCCCACCGGGGGGAACAGGATGCGGAGTGGAACGACTTCGTCTCGGGGAACGCCCGTGGCGGAGGCGAGCTGCTGTTCGGCAGGAAGACCTATGAGCTCATGGCCAGCTTCTGGCCGACGCCGATGGCGGCCCAGGTGCAGCCTGTCGTGGCCGAACGGATGAACAGCATGTCCAAGGTCGTGTTCTCCAGAACCCTGGACAAGGTGTCGTGGAGCAATACGAAGCTGGTGAAGGGCGACCTGGTGGCGGAAGTCCGCAAGATGAAGAACGAGCCCGGCCAGGGCATGACGCTCATGGGAAGCGGCAGCATCGTGGCGCAACTGGCGCAGGCGGGCCTGGTCGATGAGTACCAGTTCGTGGTGAATCCCATCGTCCTCGGCCGGGGGAGGACGATGTTCGAGGGCATCCAGCACAAGCTGACCCTGAAGCCGACCCAGACGCGGACCTTCGGCAACGGGAATGTCCTGCTGTGCTACGTGCCGGTGTAGCGGGGGCCCAGGTGCAAAGGGGCAACGGGTTGGGCCATAATTCGGCTCCCCCCAGGCGACCCCGAGGCACGCACCTTGTCCGAGTCCACTCCCGCGCCCTCCCAGACCGCGTTCGTCCAACAACTCAACTTCTGGGCCCGTGACGCCAGCAACGAGTCGGCGGCGCTCCTCGGGGCCTTCGCGCTCGGCCTCTTCGAGCACCTCCCGGACGAGGGCTCCGCGCCGGTGTCGCTGGAAGCACTCGCCCAGCGCATCGGCGGCACCGTGCGGGGCACGCGCTCCGTGATCGAGCCGTTGGTGGGACTCGGCTTCGTCCACCTGGTGGAGGGGAGGGGGTACTCGCTCCCGGCCTCCAGCGCCTTCCTGCGTCAGGCGGATTTCGCCGCCCGGATGCGTGAGGCACTCGGGGGGTGGCTCGTGTCCGCGAAGCTGCCCGAGGCCCTCCGCACGGGCGCTCCCGTGGAGTGGCGGGGCGGTTCCAAGGACTTGCTCGGGTGGTACCGCCAGGAGTTCCTCGCTCCCCGCGCGCCCGCGCCCAGCCCCACCCAGGCGGACTACGAGGACCGGGCCGTCCGCAACTTCCTGCGCACCCAGGCGCTCGTGACGAGCGGCACGGTGGGTCTGCTCGAGGCGCTGGTGTCCGGCCCCCGGCCCCTCGCGGAGCTGGCGAAGGCCACTGGCGCCCAGCCCGAGGCCCTGCGGGTATTGCTCGGGGTGCTCGGCTCCATGGGCCTCGTCCGGCACGAGGGGGACGCCTTCGGCCTCTCCGAGCTGGCGGGCCGCTCCCTGGACGCCACCAGCCTGCCGTACTTCCAGCGCGCGCTGCCGGCCACCATGGACTACTGGGAGGCCCTCGCGCACCTGGACGAGGCCGTCACCCAGGCCAGGTTCCGTTTGGATCTGCGTGACCCGGAGATGGCGAAGCGCATCTACCAGCAGAACGCCTCGCGCATCACCGGCATCTTCGTCTCCCACCTGAAGCTGGGCCGCAAGGCCGCGGAGCTCGCCGCCAGCATGCGCCCGTTGAAGGACGCGCGAGTGCTCGACGTGGGCACCGGCTCGGGTGTCTGGGGCGCCGCCTTCGGGTTGGCCGACCCCTCCGTGCACGTCACCTACCTGGACTCCGAGCACGTCCTGGAGCAGGTGAAGCCCAACATCGCGAAGCTCAAGCTGGACGGGCGCGCCCGTTATTGGGCCGGGGACTGCCTGTCCGTGGACTACGGCGAGTCCCAGTACGACATCATCCTGCTGCCCCAGGTCATCCCCGCGCTGCCTCCCGAGGAGCTGCCGCGCCTCTTCGGCAAGCTCGCCCGCGCGCTGCGTCCCCGGGGGCTGCTCCTCATTTCGGGCTACCTGCTGACGGACCGGCGCGATGGTCCTCTCGACGCGCTCTACTTCGCCCTGCGCCGCTACGTCTCCAACGAGGGGGACGTGCTGTCCATGCCCGACTTCCGCCGGCTCCTCGAGCCCGTGGGCCTCACGTCCTCCCGTGGTTTCGAGATGCCCATCCAGCAGGTCGTCGTCGCCTCGCGCGGGGACGTCCCCTGGCCCGACGCCACCCCGGCCCGCTGACGCCTTCCTTTCCCCCGCCTTCCCGCCTGGACTGACATGGATCTTCTTCGCTCGTTCTTCATGGAGGACTACCTCGAGGGCTCGCGCTTCACCGCGCGCTACAACCTCGGCGAGTCCGGCGCCCGGCCCCGCACCGTGGGGGAGCTGCTCACCGGCTCCGGCGTCAGCCACCAGCAGGCCATGGACACGTTCCTCTCCACCCTGCTGAGGGACAGTCCCAACTGGGGCCGCGCCGACCTGAGAGATCTCGTGGCCGCCATGCACCCCGGCGCCACGCGCGACAACGTCCTCATCACCACCGGCACCAGCGAGGCCCTGCTGCTCCTCTTCCGGCAGCTCAGCCCGCGCAAGGTGGCCCTCGCCTGGCCCGCCTTCCAGCTCCTCTATGAGCTGCCCATGCAGCAGGGCGCGGAGATCGTCCGCCTGCCCGTGCGTTGGGACTCGCGCGGCGTGCCCTCCGTCGACGCCAGCGAGTGGCTCTCCCTGCTCGAGCGCGAGTCCCCGGACGTCGTCATCATCAACAACCCCCACAACCCGAGCGGGCTGGTGCTCGACCCGCAGCTGCTGGAGGGCGTCTCGCGGTGGGTGGACAGGTCCGGCGCCACGCTCGTGGGCGACGAGCACTACCGCTTCCTCTCCTCGGAGACCGAGGTGCTGGGCTCCACCGTGTACCGCCCGGGCACGCGCTCCTTCGTCACCGGCTCCTTCATCAAGTGCCTCGGCTGTCCGGGCCTGCGCATCGGCTGGTGCGTCGGCGACACGGCCATGCTGGCGCGCATGCAGAACGAGAAGAACTACACCACGCACACCGTGAACCCGGTCACCGAGTGGATCTCCTACGAGGTGCTCAAGGACCTCGGCAGCCCCGTGCTCACCGAGGCGCGCGAGGACTGGCGGCGCAACCGGCGCACCCTGGCCTCCTTCCTGGAGCGCTCCCAGGGCGTGTACGGCGTGGCTCCGGCTGGTGGCCTCGTCACCTGCATCGGCGTGCGCGGCGTGGCCGCCCCGAAGGAGTTCGAGGCGAAGCTCCAGGCGCTCGGCGAGGCCGGGGTGTTCGTCCTGCCGCTCAGCGCCATGGAGCACGGCGAGCCCTCGGGCGCCCATCCGCTGGCGCGCGGCCACGGCTTCCGCCTGGGCCTGGGCATGGCTCCCGAGCGCTTCCCCGAGGCCCTGGAGGCCATCGAGCGCGTCACCCGCGGCTGAGCCGTCCGCGCTCCTCTACAGCAGTGCGGAGAAGGAGTGCGGCCGGTCCGCGTACTCCGGATCCGACAGGAGGAGCGCGTGGACGCGGCCCTGCACGGTGGTGGGCACCGCCGGGAAGAGGTGGTGCGTGAGGTGGTACTGGTCGTTGCGCGGGAAGAGCACCCGGTTGAGCAGGCCCCAGCGGAAGATGTGATTGCGCGAGCGGTGGAACTCGTCCGCCTCGCCGATGATGCCCGCGTGGTCCACCGCGTCCGACCAGTAGCGGATGACCTGGTAGGTCACGAAGTAGGGCAGCCCGTAGAAGAGCAGGAAGTTCTTCCAGCCGATGCCCCACTGCGCCAGCGAGAGCAGTCCGGCCAGGAAGGCCCACCGGCCCAGCGTCACCGGCCACGGGTCCGTGCGGCTGAAGAGCACCGGGCGCACGAAGGACGGCAGGTGGACGAGCAGCAGCGGCCGCAGCAGGTGGCGCCGCGTGAAGTGCCCGGTGGGCTCGGCGAACCCGAACTTGCGCCGGGGCAAGAAGTCCAGGTCCCTCGTGGGGTCGCCCAGGTGCTGGTGGTGCGTGAAGTGCTCGCGCGTGTAGGGCTCGAGCGCCGTCAGGTCGATGATGGCCAGCACGTGCCCGAAGAAGCGGTTGGCGCGCTTGCCCCGCACGAACATGCCGTGACACGCCTCGTGCAGCATGTTGCCGAGCGCGCGGAACCGCGTGGCGATGAAGAAGGCCACCAGCGGGTAGAGGCACCAGCCCGCGACGGGACTCGCCCGCAGCAGCGCGTGCGCCGCCACCGCCGCTCCCACGCCCAGCCCGATGTGGAACGCCAGGTGCCCGAGCCCCGCGGCCTTCGAGTGCGAGTGGTTGCCCAGCCGGGCCACCTCGCGCGCGTACTTCGCCCTCAGCCGTGCCGCCTCCGAGCCGGATCGCTCCCGCACGGCGGGCGCCAGGCCATCGCTCGTGCGGCGGGTGCTGTCCAACGGGGCAGGGCCCATGAGACCTTCCGAGGAGACGGAAAAGGTGTAATCCCAGCCTAAACGGAGACTGCTGGTGTGAGCAAGCGGGCGGGGCCCCGGACTGTCATGGCGGGGTGCGTCAGGCGCCCCGGTGCCGCTCGGCCACGCGGTAGAGCTGGGTGAGGGAGGAGTCCAACAGGGACTGGCACGAGCGCATGTAGTGGTGGGCCCGGAGAAAGGGCAACCAGACGCGGCCGCCTATGCGCACCTGGGCCTCCTCGAGCTTCTTGCGCGGTATCCACTGGCCGCCCAGGTTCCGGACCAGGACCTCGCCCAGGTACGCGCCAATGGCGGGCACCGCGCGCGCGTCGATGTGCTCGCGCTCGAAGACCCTCGGGAAGTCCTCGTGCCAGAACTGGTAGTCCACATCCGTGAGCGACTCGGGCGTCGCCTCGAAGACGGAGGGCACCTTCGTGTGCAGCAGCGCCACCAGGAGCTCGGCGAGGTAGCTGTAGTGCTCCAGAGCACGCTGCGTGTCCTCCACGTCCGGTGGCAGGGCGGAGCCGGCGGGGAGCCACTCCTCGGGTTCGGGCGGCTGCCAGGCGTTCAACTCGGCAATCCTGCGCTGGCGGTCATGGATGGCGGCGGCATCCACCACTCGCGAGAGGAGTGGGGCCACGTCCGGGTGGAAGCGCGGCTCCACGGGGGCGAGGGTGGCACTGCGCTCGCGCAGGGTGCGCAGCACGGTGTCGAAGTCCAGGTCCGGCCGGAGATGGACGTGGGCTCGGGCCTGGGCGAGGCGCGCCTCGTCGCTCGAGTAGTCCGCGGCGGTGGGCCGCGTCACCAGGAGGACGCAGCCGTTGGGGAGCTCCTCCACCCGCCAGGCCGGTGTGGACAGCATGCGCTCGCGGCCGACGGCTTCCACCAGCTTCGGACCGAAGACGTTGAGCCAGGATACCTCGTAGAGCTTGTCGAAGCCGTCCCGGATGGAGGTCTGCATGTCGCGGCCGAAACTGGGAGCGCCCGCTAATCCCCGATCAGCCAGACTGTGGACCGAGGCATGAGAGACCGGGTAGCGCGAGGCCCACGTGCGTATCATCTCCACGAGCTGGAGACAGCGCTCCGCCTCCGTGAAGAAGGAGAGCGGCTGCACCTGGAGCAAGAGGTCCAACCTGGGCGGAGTGGTTGAGGAATAGAGCGTCAGCGTCATGCTCAACGCGGGCCACCTCGTCCGATAGAGTCCGATGGTCGTTACTCGTTCGCCTCGATTCTCCTCCAGCGCTTTCCAGATGGCGGCGTGGGTGTATTTGCGTCGCCGCTTGCCTTCAACGACGTCTGGCATCCACTCGCCCGCGTGCTCCTCGAGCGTCTGGAGGAAGGGTCCCAGGTCGCTTTCCCACGGTACCTGGGGGTCGAAGGTGCCGTCGAATGTGAGGAGAAGGCTGTCTTCCGGCTTCATGTCGCGAAACTTGAGCACCTTCACTGGAACAGCACCTCCACTCCTGGAACTTCTTGGCCGGTTGCTCTCATGGCGCTGGTCACATCGTCCATGTTCTTGGGCATGAGGGGACCGCCTTCGTAGACGAGGCGAACCTTTGAGATGGGCGCCCTGCTGTGCTTGCGGAGAAGAGGCAGGAGGGAAGGCCGGCGGATGTCTAGCGTCTCACCGTAGTAGCCCAGGGCTTCTCTCGCGTCCGCTTTCATCTGCGCTTTCAGGGCTGGACCTTGCAGCCCCGAGAGGTCACGGCTCTTGAAGCTGAACGTCTCGACGCGAGGTGGCCCTTCGGCAAGCTCGCCCTCTTCAATGACGAGCACATCCGCATAGCGCAGACCGCTCTCCGGCTTCTTCACTCCGACGTACCGCTCGATGCGCGGCCTGGCGAAGGCCCCCAGAAAGCGGCGCTGCGCCCGAGGCAGGGCCGCATCGGCCTCCAGCAACGCCACCATGAGGCGCTCGAAGGCCAGCCCCCGGGCGAACCACCCCCGCATCAGCTCGTAGGGCGCCCAGCGCAGAGGCCCTTGGGCTGTCTTGCCCTGCTCGAACTCCCCCAGGCGCTTCTCGTAATAGGCGACGTACTCGCTCCAACGCGGGTTGCCCTCGGCCCCGGGTGGCGGGGCGTCCACGGCGGGACGTTGCTTCTCCAGCACCGCCACGTCTCGGGGGAGCCGCGGGCCCGTGGCCTCCAACTCCGCTAGCGCCAGTCTGGCCTCCACCACCTCCCGGGTGAGGCCCGCCCCTTCATCCACCAGCGAGACCAGTCCCCCGAGGCGCGAAGGGCCGCCCGTGGCTCCGGGCCTCGACCTGGAGATCAGCGCTTGGGCCCGGGCCACATCGCCCCGGGCCTCGCGCAGTGCGAGGGCGGCGTCCACTCCCCCCACGGCCACGAAGCGGCCCGCCTCCCGGCTGGCTCGGAGGTCCCGGGCCAGCTCCCGCAGGCCGTCCACGCCCAGCCTCGCCTCCAACTGCCGCCCCAACTCCTGGAGGGCCGGCAAGCGAAGCTCGGCAGCTCGGGCCTGGGACAGGGCTCGCAGGCCCTTGCCTCCCGCGTACAGCGCTCCCAGCAGCACGGCCGGTGCCAGCTCGCGCGTGGCCTGCTCGTACTGCCCCTGCGAGAGCGCGTACGTCCCATGGCCCGTGCTGGCCACCAGGTAGTAGAAGCCCAGTGGCACGCCAAACGTCACCGCGTCGAAGCTGCCCACCACCACGCTGCCCGCCGAGAAGTGCCGCAGCGCCAGTGCCCGCTCCACCTCGTGGAGGGCGTGCTGGTACGGCGGCGGCAACTGAGCCCGCCGCGCGGACAATTCCGTGTACCGGGCACCGTCGCTCCCCGGACTCGTGGAGAGCACGTCCCTGGCGGCGCGGCCCAGGCCCCGCAGCACGTCATCGGACTGCTCGGCCCGGTCCGGGTAGGCCGGGAGTGACATGCCCCGCCGCTCCAACTCCTCGCGCACCGAGGGCATGAGCCCCAGCGTCTGTCCCAACTGCTTGCCCCGGGCCAGCAGCCGCAACACCTCGTCCACTTCGTCGTCGTGGGCCGAATGCAGCACGAAGAGGGCGAACACCTCGGCGTAGGCGAGGCCGTAGCGCTCGGTGGCCGTGACGAGGAAGGAGGCTCGTTGGCGCTGGAGGAGGGGAGCCGCGTCTTCGCGCACGGGCCCCAGGGCCCCCAGCCGCACCGCGTGCCAGTCGTCCAGGGCCTCCACCAGCCGGGGCATGTCCACGCGCTGCTGCAGCGCGACGTACTCGGCGGGCGAGGTGCAGGTGAGGAAGGGGGCGAGGAGCGCCTTGGCGTCACCCGAGGAGAAGTCGGGCCAGCCCGGGGACACCGTCCGGCCTCCACAGGTGGCGGGGCCCGGCGTCGCGGTCCCACCGCTGGCGGCATCCGGCGGGCCCAGCTCCCAGGCGCCTCGCTGGCGGTGCAGCCGCTCGCTCCCGCCTGTCTCCGTGGAGGCGAGCGAGGCGGGCGTCTGGAGGGAGAGCGTCCGCGGCGCCAGCGTGACGCACCCCGGGGTGAGCAGGACGGCCAGCAGCAGCACCGCCCACCTTGGCGCCAGGGCCTCGGCGCGCGTGGAGGTCATCCCTTCAGCCGCTCAGGCGGCGGCGCGCGGGGGCGGCGCGAGCTGGGAGGGCAGGGCCACTCCGGGGCGCGCGGCGAGCAGCAGCTCCTGCGTCGGCAGCGGCAGGCACACCGTCGAGGTGAGGCCCACGTCCGAGAGCAGCGCGGCGTACTCCGAGTGGGAGAGCAGATCCCCCTCGTTGGTGAGGAAGCGCCGGAAGCCGAAATAGAGGTGATCCAGCGGGCCGTCACGCCGCTCGTTCAGCACGTACTCGGCGATGACCAGGATGCCGTCCGGCTTCAGCGCGCGTGACACCCGCCGGAACATGTCCGGCAGGGACTCGGGCCGCAGCACGTTGAGCACCTGCGGCAGGATGATGAAGTCGTACGCCGCCTCGCCGAAGTCCTGGGTGAAGAGGTTGCCCGGCCAGAAGCGCGCCTGCCCCAGCGCCTTCAGTTGCTCCACGTTGCGCCGCGCCTGCTCGAGCACCACCTCCTGGTCGAAGTAGGTGATGTGCGCCGTGGGCTCCGTCCGCGCGAAGGCCACGCCCCACACGCCCGAGCCCGTGCCGATGTCCAGCACCGACGCTCCCTTCAGGGGCCGCACCTGGGCGATCGTCGCCGCAGCCCGCCGGCTGAGCTGGAAGTGCGAGGCGAACACCGCTGTAATCTGATTCGAGTTGTCCGCGTAGAAGCGCTGGCTCACCTCGGGATCCTTCAGGTCCAGGATGAAGCGCTCGTGCCGCACCGTCTCCTCGAGCCGCTCCAGCGCCTCCCAGTACTGCGCGGACACGGAGAAGGAGCGCAGCAGGTACGGCAGCGCCTTGCCGTCGAGCACCTGCCGGGCCTCCTCCGTGAAGCTGCTCGTGGCGCCCTCCGTCCGGGTGATGCCCAGGTGGCCCAGCACCTCCAGCACCGTGCGCAGGCCCCGCTCGCTGGCCCCGGTGGCCGCCTGGAGCGCCGCCTCGTCCTTGGGGCCCGTGGCGAGCTGCTCGAGCAGCCCCAACCGCCCCGCCGTCACCAGCAGCCAGGTGCGCGCGGCGCTGCGCGCGAAACGGTCGAAGAAGTCCTCCGCCTCCGGCGACGGCGCGGGCACCGTCTCCAGGAAGAGCTGCCGGTAGAGGCCGAGCACGTCCCAGATGCCGCCGGGGGACAGGCGCTCTCCCGTCTTCACCGCCTCCTCCAGCCTGCCCATGGGCCCCCACCACTGCGCCGCCTCCTGGAGCCGCTCGCGGAACGCGCTGTCCCGCAGGAAGGCCGCCACCGGACGGGCGAGCGTGAGGCCCCGCGCGTCGTCCTGGTGCACCAGCCCCAGGCACACCAGCAGCTCGGTGAGCGAGCGCACGCCTCGCACCGACGCGCCCACCTTCGCCGCGAGCGCCTGCACCGTCATGGGCGCGCCCTCGCCCTCCACGGGCAGGGCGTCGAAGAGGCCCACGCTCAGGGACGTGCGCAGCAGCGCCGACTCGTTGGACGCATTGCGCGCCCAGAAGTGCAGGGACTGCGCAAGGGAAGGGGGCGTGGCGCTCCGCGAAGCCGTCATCGGAACCTCGTATGGGGGGGCCCAGCTTCGCCCTTTCACCCGGCTCCGTGCAATCCCGTCTCAGCTCCGTGGCGGCGGTGGCGGGTGGGGTGGTTGTCCGGCCCCGCGGCGCATGCGTTACCATGTCCGCCACATGGCGCCACGAACGACAGCGGCCGGTGAAGTCGAGCAGCTCCTCCTGACGGACTCCCGCGTCCAGGATGTCTGTGTGACGGGCGCGGGGCGGGAGGCGGTGGCCTGGGTGGTGCCGCGGCGCGTGAGCCGGGCGGAGGCGCTGGAGGCTTTTCTCCGCGAGCGGCTGGGCGAGGACTCCCCGTGCGTCGCGCTCATCGACTCCCTTCCCGTGCTCGAGTCGGGGGAGCCTGACCGGGAGGCCCTCTCGCGGCTGACGCCCGCCACCTCGCTCCGGCTCCAGCAGCTGGAGGCCCGGCTCCACCAGGCCGGTTACGAGGCGGTGGCGCTGGCGGGCCCGGCCTCGGGCGGTGAGCGCTTCGAGCCCTTCGACGAGCTGTTCCCCGAGTCCCTTCGTCCCGGCGCGGGGGCGGCGAGCCAGGCCCCGGCGGCGCAGGCCTCCTCCCGCCCGGCGGACGCGCGGAGCGGGCAGCCCTCCTTCCTCATGGGGGAGCCCCGCCGCTCTCCGCCGGGCGCCCCGGACACCCTCGGCGGGTTGCTGCGGCACGCGGCCCAGGTCCACCCCGACCGCACCGTCACCTTCATCGACGTGGAGGGGCAACGCGAGTCGCTGAGCCATGCCGCGCTCTGGCAGGAGGCGCTCCGGTTCCTCGGGGGGCTGCGGGCCCTGGGCGTGAAGCAGGGCGAGCGGGTGATGTTCGTGATGAACCGGCCCGGTGACTTCGTGCGCGCCTTCTGGGGTTGCACCCTCGGCGGCATCGTGCCCGTGCCCATGGCCTGGCCCTCGTCCTTCGAGCGCTCGCATGCCGGCGTCGCCCGCATCCTCTCCGTGTCCGAGCGCCTGGGGAGCCCGCTCGTGCTCACCAGCGCCCAGGCCGTCTCCTCGCTGGAGTCCCTGGGCCTGCGGGCCGTCGCCGTCACCGCCCTGGACCACGGCGCCGCCGGCGAGCCGGTGACGCTCGCTCCGTCCTCTCCCGCCGTGCTGTCCTTCACCTCCGGCAGCACCGGGCGCCCCAAGGGCGTGCTCCTCACCCAGGACAACCTGCTCGCCATGTGCGATGCGATGCGGGCCGGCGGCTGGTACACCGAGGAGGACGTGGGCGTGAGCTGGATGCCGCTCGACCACGTCGCCGGGCTGGCCTACCCCCACCTCACCGGCATGCGCATGGGCACTTCCCATGTCCTCGTTGCCCGCGACTACGTGCTGGGCGACGTGCTGCGGTGGATGGACCTGCTCTCCGAGCTCGGCGGCACCATGAGCTGGGCGCCCAACTTCGCCTATGGCCTCGTGGTGGACCGGCTCTCCCGGGGCGAGCACCGCGCCTGGAACCTCTCGCGCGTGCGCGTGCTGGGCTGCGGCGGCGAGCCCATCATCGCCGAGACCCTGCGGCGCTTCACCTCGCTGCTCGCCCAGGACGGCTTGCGCCCGGATGCCGTCTGCCCCGCGTGGGGCATGGCCGAGACGACCTCGTACCACACCATGACGCGCGGGGTGCGCACCCCCGAGGGCGAGAGCTGCGTCCTGCTCGGCCCTCCTCCCGCGGGCTCCATGCTCCGCATCGTCGATGACCAGGACGCGGTGGTGCCCCAGGGCACGGTGGGCCACCTCCAGGTGCGCGGCGCCGTCGTGCTGACCGCGTACCTGGATGACGCGGCCGTCAACGCCCAGTCCTTCACCCCCGATGGGTGGCTGCGCACGGGGGACCTCGCCATCGTCCACGACGGGCAGATGGCCCTCACCGGGCGGCAGAAGGAAGTCCTCATCATCAACGGCAACAACGTCTACCCGCAGGACATCGAGGCCGCGGTGGAGCAGGTGCCGGGCGTGCTGCCGTCGTTCGCCGTGGCATGCCCCACGCGGGTGGGCGGGGCGCAGACGGACGAGCTCCTCGTTGCTTTCGCGCCCGCGCCGGACGCGCCTCCGCTCGGCGCGCTGCTGCGCTCCATCCGCGAGCACGTGGGCCGGACGCTCGGGCTGCAGGTCACCTACCTGCTGCCGCTCGCCCGTCATCAGATTCCCAAGACGGAGCTGGGCAAGCGCGGGCGCACCGAGGTGCGGCGCCGCTTCGAGGCCGGAGAGCTGAGCGCGGAACGGCGCGAGGCGGAGCGCCACCTCGGCGGACCCGCGACGCTGCCCCGGTGTCTGGCCGTGCCGCGCTGGGTGCCTCGGGCCCGGCACGCCTCGGAGACGGTGGCCGCGTCCGGTCCCCTCCTGGTGGTCGCTGGCGCCGGCTTCGCCGAGGCCTTGCACGCGCACGTCACGGGCAGGCAGGTGCTCCACGTGGAGCCGGATTCCGCCGAGGCCCTGACACGGGCCCTCGAGTCCCTCGCGGCCCAGGGCCAGCATCCCGGGGACGTGGTGTACGCGATGGGCCCGGCCGGGAGCGCGCGGTCCCTGTCGCGCGGCACCCTGCAAGAGGTCATCGCGCCGCTGCTGCGCCTGGTGCAGTCCCTGGCCCGGCCCGCGGCCGCCGCGCCCCTCCGCCTGTGGGCCGTGGCCCCGTTCCCGCAAGAGGCCCTGTCCGCGGGTTCCGCCCACCTCCTGGTGCCCGGACTGCTCTGGTCCGCCATGGCCGAGGTGTCCGGCCTGGAAGCGCGCGTCCTTTGGGTACCGCCCGGCGTGGAGGACGCCGCCCAGTGCGTGGCCGGGGAGCTCGCGGGGCCTCGGGCCGCGCGCGAGGTGTCCTGGCACGATGGCCGGCGCTGGGAGCGGGCCTTCGCGCCCTGGGTGCCTTCTCCGGTGGAGTCGCCGCGGCGCCTCCAGCGCGAGGGCTTCTACCTGGTGACGGGCGCGCTCGGCGGGGTGGGCCAGGCCTGGGCCCGCTACCTGCGGCGCCACCTCGGCGCGCGCCTGCTGCTGGTGGGGCGCCGGGAGCGTGAGGCCGTCGCCGAGGCGTTCGAGCGCGAGCTTGGCGCGGCGGAGTACGTGTCCGTGGACATCACCGACGCGGCGAAGCTCCAGGAGGTGGTGCGCCAGGCCACGCTGCGGCACGGCCGTCCCCTCGATGGTGCCTTCCACTTCGCCGGTACCCTGGAAGCCCTGGCCCTGGAGCGCCAGACGCCGGAGACGCTCGTGCGGGACGCGGCGGCGCACGTGCTGGGCGCCGTGGCCCTCGCCGAGGCCTTGCGCGAGCAGCCGCGCGCCCTGCTCGTCCTCGCCTCCTCGCTGATGGGGACGCTCGGCGCCGGGTTGCATGCCAGCTACTGTGCCGCCACCGGCTTCATCGAGCGCTTCGCGCAGGCGCTCGCCGCCGAGGGCCGGCCCGCGGTGGCGGTGTCCTTCAGCTCCATCCGCGGCACGGGCCTGGCGAGGGAGCTGAAGGCCTCGCCCCCGGGCTACCGCATGTTGGAGCCTCCCCAGGCGCTGGCCTCCCTGCTGCTCGCGGTGGAGTCGGGCGCTCCGCACGTGCTGGCGGGCGTGGAGGGCTCGGCTCTGCCCTGGCGTCTGGCGGGCCTCGGCACGGGAGCGCCCCTGGAGCAGGCCCACCTCTTCGTCGTGCCCCATTCGGGCGGAGCGCTCCCGGCCGAGGCGCTGCGCGGCACCGCCGTGCTCCACCCGGTGCCCTCCCTCCCCGTCTCTCGCGAGGGGACGGTGGATCGCCAGTTGCTCGCCCAGGAGGCCTTCGGCGGGGCGGCGGACTCGCCCCTGGGGCCGCTCGAGCAGGTGGTGGCCGACGCCTTCGGCGAGGTGCTCGGCGTGGACGGGGTGGGCGCGGGCTCGGACTTCTTCTCCCTCGGTGGCAGCTCGCTGCAGGCCACCCGGGTGATGGCGCGCGTCAACCAGCGCACCGGGCTGCGGCTGCGCGAGGTGGCGGTGTTCGAGTACCCCTCCGTCTCCCGGCTGGCCGCCTACATCCGCCAGTCCGTGGATCCGAGCCAGCTGGACGTGTCGCACCTCACCGATGAGCAGGTGAACCTGCTGCTGAGCGCCCTCGAGCCCGGCTGAGCCGGGTTGCTTGTCTCGGATTGCCCGGTTCCCTAGAATCGCGGCTCCCCGGCTCTCTCCTGGAGGCGGGGAGTCGTCCATGCGAGACGCTGCCCGGTGCCGGGCATGATGGCGGGACCCACCGGTGATGTTGATTTCGTTCGCCCTGCAGAGCGTGAGGGCTCGCCCTCGCAGTTGGATTGTCGGCCTGCTCGCCGCTGGAATGGCGGCCCTGCTCACGGTGGGGTTCGCGCTCGTGGAGGCCATCCACGGCGGGACGCGGCGCAGCATGATCGAGAGCGGGACGGGGCACCTGCAGGTGTACCACTCCGGCTCGGCCGAGCCGCCCCAGATGGTGGTGGGGCCCGGAGGCCCGCCGGAGCTCACCCCGCTGGCAGACCCCACCCTCGAGCCGCTCCTGCTCGGGGTGGACGGCGTGCAGGAGGTGGTCCCCCTCGAGGTGGGCCTGGGCTCGGTGTTCCGGGGCAACTACCTGGACGACAAGCTCGCCGCGGTGCGGGCCGTGGTGCGTGAGCCCCCGTCCTCGGAGCGGGAGGCACGGCTGGAGCGGCTCGCGGGTGACCTGTCGCGCACGCTGCGGCGCGTGGCCCGGGACGCGAGCCAGCGCGGCGAGGCCTTCGCCAACGACGTGGATGCGCAGGAGGACCAGCGCGCGCTGGAGACGGCGACCTCCGATCCCTTCTGGGAGCGCTTCTCCCGCGAGCCGCTGCCGGCCCTCGAGTTCCTGGAGAACCAGGTGGCCCGGCAGGTGGGGGAGGGCGAGACGCTCTTCCTCGACTACCTGGGCACGGACCTGCCGCGCTTCGCGCGGGCCTTCCCGCGCTTCGAGCTGGTCTCGGGGCAGATGCCTCCTCCGGGCACCCGCGGCCTCCTGCTGGGGCAGGGCGCCTATGAGCAGCACTTCAAGCTGCCCATGGCCTACCGGCTCGACGAGCTGCGGCGCGAGCGCGAGCGGGGCAACACGCTCGCGGCCGACGAGCGGCTGCGGACCCTGGCGGAGCGCAACGTGGCGGAGGTGCCGGACCTGCTGGGGCGGCTCGACGTGGAGCGCGCCGCCGCGCTGCGGGACACGCTCGCGCGCCTGGTGGGACACCCGGGCGAGCTGGAGGTGCTGCTCGCGGAGTTCCTGAAGCTCGACGACGGCAACTTCGAGGAGCGCTACGGGCTCTTCTACCGCGAGCTCGTCCCCCACCTGCCGCTGTACCGCGTGCACCCCGGGGACACCCTCATGCTCAAGGGCGTGCTGGAGCGCAACGCGGGCGTGCCGGTGAAGGTGTGGGGGACGTTCCGCTTCAAGGGGCTCGGTGGGGACTTCAGCCGGGCCAACACCACCAGCCTGGTGGACCTGCTCACCGTGCGCCACCTGGCGGAGCGGCCCATCCGCGCCCAGGTGGAGGAGTCCCGGCAACTGCTCACCTCCTTCGGCATGAGCGGTGCCCCGGGGCAGCTGTCCCTGGACGCGTTCGCCCCGCCGAGCATCGAAGACGTGGAGAACGCGCCGGAGGCGTCCGGGACGCAGGCCCCCGTGCTCGAGAAGACGAAGGGGCCCGCGCAGACCTTCACCCCCGAGGAGCTGGTGGCGGATGGCATCCTGCAGGCCGCCCTGGTGCTGAAGCCCGGCGCCGAGCCCGAGCGCGTCGCCGAGCGCATCCAGCAGCTCGCGGGGGAGCGCAAGCTGCCCCTGGCCACCGCCGGCTGGCAGGAGGTGGGCGGCTTCGTCAGCGGCGTGGTGGGAATGCTCCAGGTGTTGCTGGTGGTGCTCTCGGCGCTGCTCGGCTTCTTCGTGCTGCTGGTGTCGGCCGGCACGCTGCTGCTGCTGGCGCGCGAGCGGGTGGGCGAGGTGGGCACGCTGCGCGCGGTGGGCATGCAGCGCCGGCAGGTGCTCGTCAGCCTGCTGCTGGAGGGGCTGTTCCTGGGCGGTGGGGGGAGCGCGCTGGGCATCGGGCTCGGGGCCGCCCTGCTGGTGATGGGGATGGGCCAGGGCCTGCCGGTGCATGACGAGTCCTTGCAGTTCTTCCTCGGAGGCCCGGTGCTGCACCCGCAGCTGGAGACCTGGCACATGGTGGTGGTGGGAGTGGGGGTGATGGGGGTGGTGTTGGTGTCCGCGCTGGTGCCCGCATGGCGCGGGAGCGCGGTGTCACCCCTGGTGGCCATGAGCCGGCGGGAGGACTGAGCGCATGCTGGCCTTGCTTCGTATCGCCCTGCGCAACCTCTTCATCCACCGCGAGCGGGGGCTGCTGCTCTTCACCGTCATCGCCAGCGCCAGCGCGGTGCTCGTCGGGGTGATGGCCCTCGAGGCGGGCGTCTCCTCGGCCCAGCGGGAGGCCGTGACGACGCTGCTGAGCGGAGACGTCAACGTCGGCGGCTTCTTCAAGGTGCACCCCGACAGCATCTCCCCGGTGATGGGAGACGCCACGCGCGTGCGCTCCGTGCTCGAGCCGCTCGTGCCGGCCGGCTGTGACCTGCGCGAGCGCACCCGGGGCTTCGCCACCGCGGGCGCGGGCCGCCACCGGGCGCGCTCCTTCATGGTGGGCCTGGACGTCACCCGGGAGCAGGACACCCTGCGCCTCTTCAAGGTGCAGACGGGCGCGCTCGAGACGCTGGCGCGGCCCCGCACCGTGGCCCTCTCCACGCAGGTGGCCGGCCGCCTCCGGGTGAAGGTGGGGGACATGGTCACCCTCTTCGCCCAGACGGTGGGCGGCAAGCGCAACGCGCTCGACCTGGAGGTCGTCGCCATCACCAACCGGGCCGGGCTGCTGGGGGAGACCTCGGGCCTGCTCGTCTCCAACACCACGCTGCGCGAGCTGGGCCGCTACCGGCCGGAGTCCGCTGGCGTGTTCCAGCTGCTGTGCGGCGAGCGGACGGACCTGGATGCGCTGGGAGACAGCCTGCGCCAGGCGCTGCGGCAGGCGGAGCTCCAGGTGCTCCCGGCCACGCACGAGGCCTTCGGCGACAAGCTGGCGCCCCTGCTGCGCGAGGGCTGGTCGGGCCAGCGGTTGGACGTCAGCACCTGGCGGGACGAGTCCTCCTTCCTCTCCTTCGTGACGGACGGGCTGGGGCTGCTCGCGGTGCTGGTGGGCCTCATCGTGCTCGCGCTCGTCATGGTGGGCCTCTTCGTCTCGCTGAGCGTCGCCGTGCGCGAGCGGACGCGGGAGATCGGCACCCTGCGCGCCATGGGCATGCACCGCACCTCCGTGGTGGGGATGTTCGTGCTGGAGGGCCTGCTGCTGGGGCTGACGGCCTCGGCCACCGGGGCGGGCCTGGCCTCGGCCGCGTGCGTCCTCCTCGAGGACACCGTCCCCCTGCCCGAGGCCATCTCCAGCCTGTTCTTCAGCGGGACGCTCCCGCTGGAGCCGGGCCTCGTGCCCGCCGTGGGCGCGGTGCTCCTCGTCACCCTCGGCTCGGTGCTCGCCTCCGTCATCCCCGCGGCCCGTGCCGCCGCCCTGTCCCCGCGTTCCGCCATGGAGTCCCTGTGATGAACCCGCGTGCCCTCCTGTCCTCGTGTGTCCTCGCGCTCTGTGTGGTGCTGCCGGCCGTGGCTGGCGCCGCACCCAAGGAGTCCGCGGACGAGCTGTTGCGCATCATCGACAAGAAAATGTCCTTCGCCAGCGACTACAAGGGCGTGGTGCGGATGCGGGAGAGCCGCAAGGACGGCACCGAGAAGGCGATGGAGATGCACGTCTACCGCCGCGACTCGGCGCAGAGCTTCATCTTCCTGATGACCCAGCCCAGCAACATGGCGGGCGGCGGGTACCTGCGCATCGGCAAGAACCTGTGGGAGTACAACGCCAGCGTCGGCCAGTGGGAGCGCACCACCCGCCGGGCCAACATCATCAACACCATCGCCTGTGAGTCGGACTTCGACCGCTCGCGCCTCTCCGAGGACTACACCGCCAAGGACGAGGGCTCGGAGACGATCAACGGCACCGTCTACCGCAAGGTCTTCCTCACGGCCCGGCCCGACAAGGAGGTCAACTTCCAGCTGCTGCGGCTGTGGGTGGACCCGGACTACAACGTCGTCAAGCGCATCGGGTACGCGCCCTCCGGCAAGACGCTGCGCACCGATCTCATCCGCGGCTACCAGCGCATCAAGGATCCGATCAGCGGCCAGTCCGTCCTCCACTACAAGGAAGTGCTCGAGGTGGAGGAGGAGGAGGGCACGCAGCTGGTGGTCCGCTACGAGGACGTGCAGCTGGCGCCGTTGGATCCCAACATCTTCACCAAGTCCTGGCTCGAGGGGCGCTCGCGGTAGCGCCCCCCGGGCCCGGCGCCGGGCCCGTTACTCGTCCAGCCCGGCCAGCAGCCGCTTCGCCACCTCGTCCACCACCGGCGGCTGCACCACGCCGAAGTGGTTGCCCGGGACGCGCACCACGTCGATGCTCTCGCGCGGCAGGTGCGCGCTCCAGCCGAGCGTCTCGTCCTGCACGGGAGCGGCCTCGGCGCGGAAGAGCTGCAGCCGCGCGCGCACCTGCGGCACCGTCCAGGCGCGCACCTGCGGCACCAGCACCTCGCCGAGGATGTGCCACATGCGGGCGAGATCCCCGCCCTCGAAGTGGCTCGCCGCGGTGCCCTTGGCGCGGGCCCGCTCCGCCACGCGGTTCCACTGCTCGGCCAGGGGCAGCGCAGCCAGCTCCCGCTCCAGCGCCTCGTCGAGCACGTCGAACTCCTCGGCGATGATGAGCGGCGGGGCCACGCCCACCGGAGCGCTGCCGCCCATGGCCTCGAAGGTGATGGTGTCCAGCATGGCGAGCAGCCGCACCTCCTCGCCCGCGGCCTCGAGCGCCGCCGCGACGCCGAGCGCCGGGTAGCCGCCGTACGAGTACCCGAGGATCCGGTAGGGCCCGTGCGGTTGCACGGCCTGGATGTCGCGCGCGTACGCCGCGATGCGCTCCTCGAAGCTGCCCAGGGCGCTGCGGGACACCGTCTCGGGGGCCTGGATGCCGAAGCAGCGCAGGCGCGGCTCCAGCAGCGGGGTGAGGAAGCGGTAGTGGTGCAGCTCGCCGTCGCTCGGGTGGAGGAGGAAGACGGCCGGGGCGTTGTCCGGGACGTCCGGGCCCGACAGGCGCACCACGCTGGAGCGCGGCGGCCCCTCCTCCAACAGCTCCCGCAGCGCGTCCACCGTCTGCTTGAGGATGGGGGCCTGGAAGATGGTGGCCAGCGGCACCGGCACGCCGAACTCCTCCTCCATGCGGCCCAGCAGGCGCATGGCGAGGATGGAGTCGCCCCCGAGCATGAAGAAGTCATCCTCGGGCTTGATGTGGGGCAGGTTCAGCACGTCGCTCCACAGGCGCAGCATCCGCAGCTCCAGCGTCGAGCGGAACGGCGTCTCCAGCTTGACCTCCGCCCCGGAGGCCGGGGCCGGTGCGGCGGCGGTGGCCACCTCCGGCTCCGGCAGCGCGTGGCGGTCCACCTTGCCGTTGTTGTTGAGCGGCAGCCGCTCCATCACGACGAAGGCCGCGGGCACCATGTACGAGGGGAGCTGCTCCGCCACGTGCGCCCGGAGCGCGTCCGTCTGCACCGGCTCCGGCGTCTGGACGTAGGCGCACAGCTGCTGCACGCCCGCGGCCGACGTGCGGGCCACCACCACCGCCTCCTCCACGCGCGAGAAGCGGCGCAGGCAGTTCTCGATCTCCGACAGCTCGATGCGGAAGCCGCGGATCTTCACCTGGTGGTCGGCGCGCCCGAGGAACCGCAGGCGGCCGTCCGGCAGCAGCCGGGCCAGGTCCCCCGTGTGGTACATGCGCGCGCCGGGCTCGGCGGCGAACGGATCCGGCACGAAGCGCTCGGCCGTCATGTGCGGCGCATCCAGGTAGCCGCGCGAGAGCGCCGCGCCGCCGATGTACACCTTGCCCGGCAGGCCCGGGAGCACCGGCTCGAAGCGCTCATCCAGCAGGTAGAAGCGCACGCGCGGAATGGGGCGCCCGATGGGGAAGGTGGGGGCGGTGCCCACGCCCTCCTCGCCGGGGATGTCGCAGGTGGCCGAGGTGATGGTGCACTCGGTGGGGCCGTAGACGTTGACCCAGGGCGCGTGCATGCCGCCCACGTACAGCCAGCCCTCGTACGTCTCGCGCTTGAGCACGTCGCCGCCGGGAGCCAGCAGGCGCAGCCGCGAGGGCACGCGCTGGCCCTGGGCCTCCATCTCGCGCACCCACTCCTCGATGTACGTGGGGGGCAGGCTGATGATGGTGATGCCCAGCTCCTCCAGGTGCGGCGTCATGGCATGCGCCGGCACGAGCCCGCTGCGCATCACCACCGTGGCACCCACCGCGAGCGGCGGGTACAGGTCCTCGGCGGCCGCGTCGAAGCTGAGCGGGGCGAACTGGAGCATGCGATCGCCCGGACGCAGGCCGAAGCGCGCGGCGATGGCGAGGTTGTGGTTCACCACCGAGCGGTGCTCCACCATCACGCCCTTGGGCTCGCCGGTGGAGCCAGAGGTGAAGATGAGGTAGGCGAGCTGCGCGTCGGACACCCCGCGAGGGCCCGGGCCGAGATCCTCCTCCACCCGCGCGGGCTGGGGCGGCACCTCCACCAGGGGCACGAGCCCGTGGTGCTCGGCCAGCAGCGCCGGGTCCACCCAGAGGCGCCACACCCCGGCACGCTCCAGCACCGAGCGCTTGCGCTGCTCGGGCCAGCCTGGATCCAACGGCACGTAGGCGCCGCCGGCCTTGAGGATGCCCAGCAGCACCGCCAGGGCCTGTGCGGACGGCTCCATCACCACGCCCACCCGCTCCTCGGGACGCAGGCCCTGCGCGATGAGCTTGGAGGCCAGGAGGTTGGCGCGGGCGTTGAGCTCGGCGTAGCTCCAGGTGGTGAAGCCATGGGCCACGGCGGGGGCCTCGGGCGTGCGGCGCACCTGCGCCTCGAAGAGCGTATGCACGCACGCGCCCTCGGGCACGGGCTGCGGCCCGCCGTCGAGGGAGGCCAGCACCTGGGCGCGTTGCCGCGCGGACAGGAGGGACAGCCGCGAGAGCGGTGCATCCGGGAGCCGGACCGCCTCGGCGAGCAGTTGCTCGAGGGCGCCGGCCATGCGGGCCGCCGTCGCGGGGGTGAAGAGGGCACTGTCGGTGGCGAGGATGCCGTCCAGCGCACCGCCCGCCCGCTCGATGACGCTGAGCACCACGTCATAGGCGGGGATGATGCCGCCCACGTCGAGCAGCGTGGTGGTGAGCCCCTCCATCGCGGGAGCACTGAGCGAGTCGAGCTGCAGCAGCGCCTGGGCCAGCGGGGGCGCGGTGCGGCTGGCGTCGGGCTGCGCGGCGTCCGCGATGCGCTTGAAGGGCAGCTCCTGGTGGGCCGAGGCGTGCCCCACCACCTCGTGGACCCGCTTCAGCAGCGCGCGGAAGGACGGGTCATTGGAGAAGTCGGTGCACAGCGGCAGCACGTTGGTGAAGTAGCCCACCATGTGCTCCGTCTGCGGCAGGGGGCGTCCCGAGACGGGCGAGGCCACCACCACGTGCGTCTGGGCGCTCAGCCGGTGCAGCCACGCCTGCATGAGCGCGACCACGGCGGTGAAGACGGAGACGCCCTCTCGCCGGGCCAGCTCCCGGAGCGCGGCCACGTCCGCGCCGCCCAGCGAGAGCGGCACCGGCCGCATGTTGGCGTTGATGGCCGGAGCGCGGCGCGGGAAGTCCAGCGGCAGGTCCAGCACCGGCGGGGCGCTCCGCAGCGCCTGCTTCCAGGTCTCGAGGCTCTCCTCCAGCCACCGCTGGTGCTCGGCGGAGCGCTGCCAGAGCACGAAGTCGGCGTACTGCACGGGGGCCGGCGTCAGCAGGGACGGCTGGCCCTCCAGCGCCGCGCGGTAGGCCACCGCCAGCTCGCCCAGGAGCGCCTGCAGGCCCAGGCCGTCGATGACGAGGTGGCTCGCGGCCGCGATGAGCACGTGCTTCGTGCCCGCCGCATCCAGCCGGAGCAGCTCGAAGCGGTACACGGGCCCATGGCGCACGTCGAAGGGCTGCCCGTCATGGCGCGTGACGGCGCGGCGTGCCTCCTCCAGGGCCTGCTCGGGCGGCAGGTGCGAGAGGTCCGTGCGCGCGAGCACCGGGCCGGACGCCGCTCCCACCCGCGCGAAGACGGTTTCGCCCTCCAGGAAGAACGTGGTGCGCAGTGTCTCGTTGGCCTCCACCACCGCCGCCAGGGCCGCCTCCAGCTTCGCGAGTTCGAGCGCGCCCTCGAGCACGAGCGGCATGACGATGGAGTAGGGCGGCGCGTCGGGCAGCTGCAGCGCGAACCAGAGCCGCTCCTGCACCAGCGACGCGGGGATGCGCTCGGGACGCGGGCCGGGTTGCAGCTCCTCGCGCAGCCGGGGCGCGGTGCCCAGCCGGGCGGCGAGGCCCGCCACCGTGGGCTCGGCGAAGACGGCGCTCAGCGGCACCTCCACGCCGAAGGCGCGGCGCAGTTGGGCCACGAGCCGGGCAGCACCCATCGAGTGCCCGCCGAGCTCGAAGAAATTGTCCTCCCGTCCGACCTGTCCGGCGCCGAGGACCCGCTGGAAGAGCTCGGCCACCAGCGTCTCCATCGGACCGCGCGGAGGCTCGCCCGCGGGCCGAGGCTCGGGGGCCGCCACGGGCAGCGCGGCCAGCGCCTGGCGATCCACCTTGCCCGTGGACGAGAGCGGCAGCGCGTCGAGCACGATGATGCGCGAGGGCACCATCGCCGCCGGCAGCACCGAGGCGAGGGCTCCTCGCAGCGTCTCCTCGGCGTGGGAGGCGTCTCCCTCGGTGGCGACGAAGGCCTCCAGGCGCGACTCCCGCTCACCCTGCCGCGCGAGCACCGCCGCCTGGCGCACGCCGGGCTGGCGCAGCAGGGCGGCCTCGATCTCCTCCAGCTCGATGCGCATGCCGCGCACCTTCACCTGGAGATCCACGCGGCCCAGGAAGCTCAGGGTGCCGTCCGCGTTCCACTTGACCCGGTCTCCCGTGCGGTAGAGCCGCGCGCCGGGGATGCCGGAGAACGGATCCGGCACGAAGCGCTCGGCCGTCAGCTCCGGGCGGCCCCGGTAGCCACGCGAGACACCCTCGCCGCCGATGTACAGCTCACCGGGCATGCCCGGGGCGGCCGGCTGGCCATGCGCGTCGAGCACGTAGGGGCGCACGCGCTCGAGCGGACGTCCCAGCCGGATGGGCGCGCCCGGCCGCAGCGGGTGCAGCGTGGTGATGCAGGTGGTCTCGCTGGGACCGTAGCCATTGAGCACCTGGACCCGGCCGCCCGAGAGCCGCTGCACCAGCGGCTCGGGAGGGGCCTCGCCTCCGAGCTGGAGGAAGGCGAGCCGCCGGAAGGCGTCGGTGGCGTTGGGCTCCTCGAGCGCGGCCGTCACCACGGACGGCGTGCCGAGCAGGTGCGTGGCCCGGTGCTGGGAGATGTCCCGAGCCAGTCCCAGCGGGCCGGTCTCGCGCAGGACGACGCGCGCACCCCGCGCCAACGGGTAGAGCAGCTCCACCACGTGGACGTCGAAGGCCACCGAGGCCGCCGCCAGCGTGGTGTCGCCGGGACGCGAGGGGTACGAGGTATCGGCTGCTTCGAAGAGGTGGCAGAGGTTGCGGTGGGTGACCTCGACGGCCTTGGGCTCGCCAGTGGTGCCGGAGGTGAAGAGCACGAGCGCGAGCTGGTCCGGCGCGGGCGGGCGGAGCGGAGCGCCGGGGCTGCGGGCCTCGGGCGCCACCCGGACGATGCCGGGCAGCTCCTCGGGGAAGGACTCGGGCCGTGCCACGACGAGGCGTGCGCCAGCGCCTCGGAGGAGGGCAGTGCGGCGCGCGAGCGGATGCGAGCCTTCCAGGGGGAGGTAGGCCGCGCCCGCCTTGAGGATGGCGAGCAGCGAGACGAGCAGCTCGCTGGTGCGCTCCAGGCACACGCCGATGACGGTCTCTGGCCCCGCGCCCAGCGTAGTGAGGTGGTGGGCGAGGGCAGTGGCCTGTTCATCGAGCTGCCGGTAGCTCAGCGCACCGTCGCGAGCGGCGAGGGCCTGTGCCTCCGGGGCACGTGCCACCTGGGCCTCGAAGAGCGACACGACGGTGGCGCGGGTGTCGAACGGACGCTGGGGCGCGCTGAAGCCGCGCACCATGCGCTCGCGCTCCTCGTCGGAGAGGAGGTGCAGGGCGTCGACGCGGGTGTCGGGGGCGCGCAGGGCGTGCGAGAGGAGCTGGAGGTACTGCTCCAGCAGTTGCCGTGCGGTGGCGGGCTCGAAGAGGTCGGCGCTGTACTCCACCTCGAGCTCCAGCTCGGAGCCCGTCTCGTGGACGACGAGGGCGAGGTCGAACTTCGCGGCGGTGGCGGAGACGGACAGCGTGCGGGCGGTGAGGCCCGTCATCGCCTCGGCCAGGGCATTGCCGACACGGTTCCACGTGAAGGCGGCCTGGAAGAGAGGAGAGTGGGAGGGACTGCGCTCGACGCCGAGGTGGGAGACGAGCCGGTCGAAGGGGACGTCCTGGTGGGAGAAGGCCTCGAGGGAAGAGGCGCGGACGTGGGAGAGGAGGGAGGCGAAGGAGGAGGAGGGCGCGAGGCGCGAGCGAAGGACGAGGGTGTTGGTGAAGAGGCCGACGACGTCCTCGGTGGAGGGGTGGGTGCGGCCGCCCACGGGAGTGCCGACGCACACATCATCCTGGCCGCAGTAGCGGTGAAGGAGGGAGGCGAAGGCGGAGAAGAGGGCCATGAAGGGGGTGACCTGGTGCTGGCGGCACAAGGAGCCCAGGGCCCGGGAGAGGGAGGGAGAGAGGGGCAGGCGAGGAGTGGAGCCGCCCTTGCCGGAGGAGACGGGAGGACGGGGCCTGTCGGTGGGCAGTTGCAGGAGGCGGGGAGCGCCGTCCAGGTACTGCTTCCAGAAGGAGAGCTGAGAGTCCTCGCGGGCCTGGACGGAGGGGGAGCGCTGCCAGGAGGCGATGTCCGAGTAGTCGAGGCGGACGGGAGGAAGGGCGGGCTGCTGGCTCTGGAGGAGGGAGGCGTGGGCCTCGCCCAACTCGCGCAGCAGCAGGGCCAGGGACAGGCCATCCACCAGCAGGTGGTGGAAGACGAGCAGCAGCACGTGACGCTGAGGCTCCACCTGCCAGAGGAAGAAGCGGAAGAGAGGCCCGTGCTCCAGGGAGAAGGGCCGCTCCACCTCCTGGCGCAGGCGGGAGGGCAGCAGGGAGTCGGACGTGGACTCCACGTGCAGTACGCGCGAGGGCAGCGGCTGCAGGTGAGGCTGAGGACGGCCCTCGTGAGAGGAGAAGGTGGTGCGCAGCGCGGGGTGACGCGTGAGCAGCAGGCGCAGGGCCTCCTCCAGGACGGAGGGACGCACCTCTCCCGTCAGCTCGACGGCTTCGGCCACGTGGTAGGCGCTGGAGTCGGGCTGCAACTGCTGCAGGAACCACATGCGCTCCTGGGCGAAGGAGAGCACGGGCTGAGCGCCAGAGGGGCGCGGGGTGGGCGCGGACAGCTCCACGGAGGGACTGCCCTGCAAGCTGGAGACAGCGCGAGCCAGGCCAGCGACAGAAGGAGAAGAGAAGAGGGCGGAGAGGGGAAGCTCGACGCCGAAGGCCTGGCGGATGCGAGCCACCAGCCGGGTGGCGCTCAGGGAGTGGCCGCCGAGCTGGAAGAAGTCGTCCTCGCGCTGCACCTGCTCCAGACCGAGCACCTGGCAGAACAGCTGGGCGAGCAGCTCCTCCACGGGCCCGCGAGGAGGCTGGCCCTGGGAGGCCGGAGCGGACAGCTCCACGGGCAGCGCCGCGAGTGCCTTCCGGTCCACCTTGCCGTTGGGGCTCAGCGGCAGTGCCTCGAGGAGCACGATGCGCGAGGGCACCATGTAGGCTGGCAGCGTGCGGGCCAGGGCGTCCTGCAACGAGCCCTCGCTGGCGCCCGAGCCCGCTGGCACCACGAAGGCCACCAGGTACTTGTCACCCTGACGCCGCTCGCGCGCCATCACCACCGCCGAGCGCACCGGGGCCTGTTGCAGCAGCGCCGACTCGATCTCCGCCAGCTCGATGCGCATGCCGCGCACCTTCACCTGGAAGTCGGCGCGGGCGACGAACTCCAACTGCCCGCCCGCGAGCCGCCGGCCCAGGTCGCCCGTGCGGTAGAGCCGTGCTCCGGGCCGCGTGCTGAAGGGATGCGGCACGAAGCGCTCGGCGGTCAGCTCCGGGCGGTTGAGGTAGCCGCGGCCCACGCCCACGCCGCCGATGTACAGCTCTCCCACCACGCCCACGGGCACGGGCTGCAGGGCCTCGTCGAGGACGTAGACCTCCATGTTGGCCTTCGGCGTGCCGATGGGGGTGCTGGCTCCCGCGGGGGCCTCCCGCATGGGGTGCACGGTGGCCGTGTCCGAGCACTCGGCCGGGCCGTAGGCGTTGTGGAGCGGGATGCTGGGGTAGCGCTCGAACCACGCGCGGCAGACCGCGGGCGGGAGCGCCTCGCCGATCGTCACCATGCGCCGCAGCTGGCCGAAGGCGGGCAGGGATTGGCCCGCGCCGTCCTCCAGCATGGATTGCAGCACCGAGGGCACCAGTTGCACGGTGGTGACGCCGGCGCTGTCCAGCGCCTCGGCCAGCCGAGCCGGCTCACGCACCAGCTCGTCCTGGAAGAACTCGGTGGTGGCGCCCAGGGCGAAGGCCGCCAGCATCTGCCAGACGGAGATGTCGAAGCTGAGCGCGGCCGTCTGGGCGATGACGTCCTCGGAGCCCAGGCCCAGGGCCTGCTGCATGCCGAGGATATGATTGAGCATGCCGCGCTGATCGATCATCACGCCCTTGGGCACGCCGGTGGAGCCCGAGGTGAAGAGGACGTAGGCGAGCGAGCCGGGCGAGTCGCGCCGGGGCGGGGCTTCGGAGCTCCTGGTCTCACGGCCCTCCAGCGAGAGGACGCGCGGGCGCTGGTGCGCGGGGAGCAGCGCGAGGGCCTGCTCCAACAGGGCGTCGGCGCCGCCGAGCGCCAGCGCGAAGGGAGCGCGGCTCTCGGCGAGCACCTGGGCGATGCGCGCGGGAGGCAGCCGCGACTCCAGCGGGAGGAAGGCGCCTCCGGCCTTGTGGAGGGAGAGGATGGCGCGGAGGGTGGCCTCGGTGCGGGGCCCCACCAGGGCCACCAGTGACTCGGGGCCGACGCCCTGGGCCGCCAGCTCACGGGCCGCGCGGTTCGTATGCGCGTCCAGCTCCGCATAGGTCCACTGGCCGCCCTCGAAGGCGAGCGCCACCTTGTACGGCGTCCGCTGCGCGTGCGCGGACAGGAGCGAGACGACGGTGGCCTGCTCCTGCTCGGGCCGGTGCGTCTCGTTGCAGGCGCGCAGGACGAAGTGCTGCTCCTCCTCGGAGAGGAGGCGGAGGGAGTCGACGCGGGTATCGGGCGCCGTCAGCGCATGCGAGAGGAGCTGGACGTAATGGCCCAGCAGGCGCTGCGCGGTGGAGGGCTCGAAGAGGTCGGCGCTGTACTCGAGCTCGAGCTCCAGCCCGGAAGCGGTCTCGTGGACGGCAAGGGCCAGGTCGAACTTGGCGCCAGCGGCGGGCAGGGCGAGGTAGCGCGCGGTGAGGCCCGGGAGGTCCTCCGCGAGCGGCCGCACCGGGTGGTTCCAGGCGAAGGCGGCCTGGAAGAGAGGAGAGTGGGAGGGGCTGCGCTCGACACCGAGGTGGGAGACGAGCCGGTCGAAGGGGACGTCCTGGTGGGAGAAGGCCTCGAGGGAGGAGGCACGGACGTGGGAGAGGAGGGAAGAGAAGGAGGAGGCGGGCGCGAGGCGCGAGCGAAGGACGAGGGTGTTGGTGAAGAGGCCGACGACGTCCTCGGTGGAGGGGTGGGTGCGGCCGCCCACGGGGGTGCCGACGCACACGTCGTCCTGGCCGCAGTAGCGGTGAAGGAGGGAGGCGAAGGCGGAGAAGAGGGCCATGAAGGGGGTGACCTGGTGCTGGCGGCACAAGGAGCCCAAGGCCCGGGAGAGGGAGGGGGAGAGGGGCAGGCGAGGAGTGGAGCCGCCCTTGCCGGAGGAGACGGGAGGACGGGGCCTGTCGGTGGGCAGTTGCAGGAGGCGGGGAGCGCCGTCCAGGTACTGCTTCCAGAAGGAGAGCTGAGAGTCCTCGCGGGCCTGGACGGAGGGGGAGCGCTGCCAGGAGGCGATGTCCGAGTAGTCCAGGCGGACAGGAGGAAGGGAGGGCTGCTGGCCCTGGAGGAGGGAGGCGTGGGCCTCACCCAACTCACGCAGCAGCAGGGCCAGGGACAGGCCATCCACCAGCAGGTGGTGGAAGACGAGCAGCAGCACATGGCGCTGAGGCTCCACCTGCCAGAGGAAGAAGCGGAAGAGGGGCCCGTGCTCCAGGGAGAAGGGCCGCTCCACCTCCTGACGCAGGCGGGAGGGCAGCAGGGAGTCGGACGAGGACTCCACGTGCAGGACGCGCGAGGGCAGCGGCTGCAGGTGAGGCTGAGGACGGCCCTCGTGAGAGGAGAAGGTGGTGCGCAGCGCGGGGTGGCGCGAGAGCAGCAGGCGCAGAGCCTCCTCGAGAGCAGCGGGACGCACCTCGCCCGTCAACTCGACGGCCTCGGCCACGTGGTAGGCGCTGGAGTCGGGCTGCAACTGCTGCAGGAACCACATGCGCTCCTGGGCGAAGGAGAGCACGGGCTGAGCGCCAGAGGGGCGCGGGGTGGGCGCGGACAGCTCCACGGAAGTGCTGCCCTGCAAGCTGGAGACAGCGCGAGCCAGACCGGCGACAGAAGGAGAAGAGAAGAGGGCGGAGAGGGGAAGCTCGACGCCGAAGGCCTGACGGATGCGAGCCACCAGCCGGGTGGCACTCAGGGAGTGGCCGCCGAGCTGGAAGAAGTCGTCCTCGCGCTGCACCTGCTCCAGGCCGAGCACCTGGCAGAACAGCTGGGCGAGCAGTTCCTCCACGGGTCCGCGAGGAGGCTGGCCCTGGGGCGCCTGGGCGGCATCCTCCACGGGCAGCGCCGCGAGCGCCTTCCGGTCCACCTTGCCACTGGTCGTGAAGGGCAGGGAGGGGAGCGCGACGAAGCGCGAGGGCACCATCGCCTCGGGCAGGGTGAGGCGCAGTGCTTCGCGCAGCCGCTTCGCCACCGTGCCGGCCTCGCCCTCCAGGACGAGGAAGGCCTCGAGCCGCGTGTCACGGCCGCTGCCGCGCACCACCACGGCGGCCTGGCGCACGCCGGGCTGGCGCAGCAGGGAGGCCTCGATCTCCTCCAGCTCGATGCGCACACCGCGCACCTTCACCTGGAAGTCAGTGCGCCCCAGGAAGCTCAGGGTGCCGTCCTCGTTCCACCGGACGCGGTCTCCCGTGCGGTAGAGCCTCGCGCCGCTCACTCGGGAGAACGGATCCGGCACGAAGCGCTCGGCCGTCAGGTCCGGCCGGCTCCGGTAGCCGCGCCCCAGGGGCGTGCCGCCGATGAACAGCTCGCCGGGAATGCCCACGGGCACTGGCTCTCCGCGCTCGTCGAGCACGTACACCCGGCACCGGTCCAGCGGGCGTCCCAGGCGCACGGGCCCCGTGGAGGGCGTCCGCTCGGCGACGACGTTGATGCTCGTCTCCGTGGGGCCGTACGTGTTGATCAGCTTCGTCCGCGTCAGCGCGAGCTGCCGCACCAGGGGCTCCGGCAGCACCTCGCCGCCGCTGACGAGCACCTTCAACGAGCGGATGGCCTCCAGCGCGCCGGGCTCCTCCAGCGCCGTGGCGAGCGAGGAGGGCATGATGACGATGTGCGTGATGCCGTGCCGGACGATGTCGCGTCCAAGCCCCAGCGGGCCCACCTCGCGCAGCACGGTGCGCGCGCCGCGGGTGATGCTGAAGAGCAGCTCCTCCAGGTGGATGTCGAACGAGAGGCTGCCGGACGAGGCCCAGCAGTCACCGGCCTGGGTCTCGTAATACGGATCGAAGGCCGCGAAGCAGTGGACGACGTTGCGGTGGGTCAGCTCGACGCCCTTGGGCTCACCGGTGGAGCCGGACGTATAGAGCAGGTACGCGAGGTGCTCGGCGCGGGCCTTCACGGGCGGCGCGGTGGGCACGGCGTCGCGGGTGCGCACGTCGGGCGTGACCACGGGCACGTCCAGCGCCACGTCCGCGAACAACCCGGGCCGGGTGACGACGAGCCGCGCGCCGGACTGGCGCAGCAGGGCGGCGCGGCGGGCCGCCGGGTGCGAGGCCTCCAGGGGCAGACAGCCGGCCCCGCTCATGAAGATGGCCAGCAGCGACACCACCGCGTCGAGCGAGCGCTCCAGGCACAGGCCCACCACGGCCTCGGGCCCGGCGCCCGCCGCCACCAGGTGCGCCGCGAGACGCGAGGCCTGCGTGGCCAGCTCCCGGAAGGTGAGGGTGCCCTCGGGGGCCACCACCGCGGGCGCGTCCGGGGTGCGCGCCACCTGCGCCTCGAAGAGCGAGACGATCGTCGCCTCGCTGTCGAAGGGCCGCTCGGTGTCGTTGAAGGCGTGCAGCACCTGCTCGCGCTCGGCGGAGGAGAGCAGGCGCAGCTCGCCCACGGGCGTGCGGGGTGCTTCCAGCGCGTGCTCCAGCAGCCGGAGGTAATGGCCCAGCAGCCGCTGGATGCTGGAGGCCTCGAACAGCTCGGTGCTGTAGGGCACGAGGAGCGAGAATCCGGCGGCGCTCTCGACGACGGTGAGGCCGAGGTCGAACTGGGTGGTGCCGGTGTCCACCTCCACCGGGCGCGCGCCGAGGCCGGACAGGGCATCGGCGAGCGAGCGCTCCTCCTGGTACAGGTCGAACATCACCTGGAAGAGCGGCGTCCAGCCGAGGCTGCGCTCCACCTGGAGTGCATCCACCACGCGCTCGAAGGGGGCCTCCTGGTGGGCGTAGGCGGCCACGGCCGTCTCCCGCACCTGGGACAGCAGGGTGGAGAAGGGCGTGGCGGGGGTGATGTTGTTGCGCAGCACCACGGTGTTGACGAAGAGGCCCACCACGCCTTCCGTCGACAGGTGCGTGCGGCCGGCCACGGGCGTGCCCACGCAGAGGTCCGTCTGCTGCGAGTAGCGGTGCAGCAGCGCGGCGAACACCGTGTAGAACGCCATGAAGGGCGTCACCTGGTGCTCACGGCAGAAGGCGCGGACCTTCTCGGACAGCGCGGCCGGCAGCAGGAGCGGCCGGGTCTGCGTGCCCCGTCCCGAGCGGTTCGCCGGGCGCGGCTTGTCGGTGGGCAGCTCCAGCAGGGCGGGGGCGTCGGCGAGCTGGCGCTTCCAGTACTCCAGGTGGCTGGCCTCGCGTGCGGCGGCGCCGGGGGTCCGCTGCCAGGCGGCGATGTCGGTGTACTCCAGCGCAAGTGCCGGAAGCTGCGGAACCTCCTGGCGGCCGAGCGCGGTGTAGAGCGAGCCCAGCTCGCGCATCAGCAGGTTGAGGCTCCAGCCGTCCACCACCAGGTGGTGCAGCACCAGCAGGAAGACGTGCCGCTCCGGCGACAGGCGCAGCAGGCGGAAGCGGTAGAGGGGCCCCTGCTCCAGGGAGAAGGGGCGCGCGGACTCCTCGAGCAGGCGGCGCGCCAGCACGGCCTCGGACAGCTCCTCCACCTCCAGCACGTGCCGGGGCACCTCCTGGAAGGCGAGCCCGGGGCGGCCCTCGGAGGCGGGGAAGACGGAGCGCAGCGCCTTGTGGCGCGCCAGCAACTGCCGCAGCGCCGCCTCGAGCACCTGCACGTCGACGGCGCCGCTCAGCTCCACCGCCCGCTGGACGTTGTAGGCCGCCGAAGTGGGCTCCAGCTGGTGCAGGAACCACATGCGCTCCTGCGCGAACGAGGGCACGGGCGCCTCGTGCTCGGGGCGCCGCACCGGGCCCGCGTCGAGCACGGCATTGGGCGGCGTGGGCCCGGCTCCTCCGCGCTCCAGCAGTTGCTTGAGGCGTGCACGCTTCTCGCCAGCGGTGAGTTGATCGAGGTCGTTTCGCGAGGCCATGGGGGAGTCGGCTTTCCTCTACATCCTGATGCGGACACTCATCCCGGTACGGACCACGCCGACGTTCGTCGCCGGCAGGTCCGCCACCGTGGGGTCGGGCACGAACTGGAACTCACTGCCCCGCGCGCCGAAGGGCATTTCCACGAAGGTCACGAAGTACACGTCGCGGAGGACCTGCATGCCGAAGTCCACGCGCGCCAGGTAGGACGGGTCGCTCACGTTCATCAACCCGGTGAGGTTGAGCGTGGGCTCGTGCTGGCTGCGCCGGGCGAAGGTGGCCCGCACGAGGCCGTAGTAGCGGCCGTAGAAGAGCGCGCGGTAGTCACCCTTGGAGCGCAGCCAGGTGAGCATGGCGCGATCGTCGTAGCCGAGCGGGTTGTAGAAGCCCTCCAACCGGAGGGTGGTCTGGATGACGTCGCCGAGGCGGAACGTGCTCTTCATTCCACCGCTGGCCAGCAGTTGCGGTCCCCCCAGGGAGCGCCGCGAGAACCCCTCCTCCGTGCGCTGCCAGAGGCCGACGTTGCTGTCGCGCACCAGGGCGAGCTCGGCGTTCAGGTCGAACGCGCCCAGGCCCATGCTCCAGTCCAGGCCATAGCGGGGACGGCGCCCCTGCTTGAAGTACGCCGAGGCGGCCACCTCGCTCGTGCCGAGCGTCACCTCGGCGCGCACCGCTCCTCCGTAGCGCAGCCGCTGCTCGGCCGGTCCGCTCAGGTCCGCCGTGGCGACGAACCACAGGTTCGAGGCCATCGCCTCCCAGGGGATGTTCACCTTGAGCATGTCCACGCCCGTGCGCAGATCGAACGCATCGAGCGGCTGCGGGTTGGGGCTCTGCAGGAAGTCGGTGGGGTTCCAGACCTGCGAGCTGCCCCACTTGATCTGCTGGCGTCCGACGCTGAAGAACACGCGGTGGGCGAGGCTGAACTGGAACCAGAACTGGTCGAGCAGCACCTGCGGGCTGGAGAGCACCGGGTCGAGCGCATCGTAGGCGAGCCGCCCCCGCACGAATCCGCGCAGGGTGTCCGACGGCTTGATGTCGAGGTACACGTCCACGAGCGACGGCAGCATGGGCTGGAGCGAGAGCGAGTCCGCGCCACGGGCGCCGCTCAGCTCGGCACGCTGGTAGTAGAAGCCGCCGAGGGAGAGGATGTTGTGCGGCTGCGGCGAGGTCTCGGTGCGCCAGGCTTCCGCATCGAGGATGGGGACCTGTTGGGGAATGTCCATCCCCTGGGTCACGGCGGTGGGAGTGGTAGCGGGCCCCACCGCGGGCTCCGCGGGCGCGGCGTCCTCGATGGTCGGCGGAGCCATCTCCAGGGACACGGAGGCCGGTGCGGAGGCGGGCGCGGGCTCGGCGGCGGTGGGCGCGGGCTCGGCAACCGCGGGCGCGGGCGCGGGCTCTTCAACCGCGGGCTCGGCGGCGGTGGGCGCGGGCTCGGCGGACGCGAGGGCGGGCGTGTCCTCGGAGGCGCGGCCCGGGGAGGGCGGTGCCCGGAACGTCAGCGACTGCACCCGCCGCTGCTGGAAGAACACCTCCACGCCGAGCGAGCGGTAGTGGAAGTAGAACTGGCTGCCGGGCGTGAGCCGGACCTCGTAGCAGGGCACCTCCGGCCCGGACGCCTCGGTGCAGGCGGGCCCGTAGGTCTTCTCGATCGCGGCCCGGGTGGGCGGAGGCTTGGGCACCACGTCGATGCGCTGCAGCGGCCCGTTGTCGGGAGCGAAGCTGAAGCGGACGTTGCGGGTCCCCTTGGGCGCGGCCTTGAGCGCGTAGGTCAGGACGGGCTCACCGTTCTGGGTGCTCCGGCGGGTGGGCTTGCCGAAGTCGCGGAGGATCTCCTCCAGGGAGGAGGTGCCAGGGGTGGCCCCGCGCCAGGCTTCGGCGCCAGCCGTGCAACTCCAGAGCAGGAACAGGGCTGCGCTGGCGCGGAGGAGGGAAGGAACGGGGCGCATGGGGGGAGTCCAGTCTAGCCAGGGCTGGGAAGCGACAGAAGACCCGCCGGGTCGCGGCGCAGTGACGTGCCGATGGCGAGCCAGGTGGCGCCAGCCAGGGCGAATGGCAGGTTGGCCACCACGTACGACGGGAGGCCTGGGGGGAGGGGAAGGGTGGTCGCTGCGACGAGCACCGGCGTCAGGAAGCCCGCGGCGAGCAGGCAGGCGGCCGTCCGGTGCGACGCCGCGGGCGCACGCAGGCCGGTGGCCCCGAGCAGCGTCGTGCCGCCGAAATAGCTGAGCACTCCGGGCACCACCGCCACCTTGAGGTTCCGCAAGCTTCCGAGGAGGCCGCTCAGGGCGATCGCGCTGATGATGCCCGAGGCCAGCACGACGGCCCCTAGCAGCAGTCCCGCCGTGCCCGCCCAGGGGCTGTGTGCCCTCAGCCGCGCACCGAGCCTCACCATCGTGAAGCCCAGGCAGGCGAGGCCGAGGCTGAACGTGGTGGCGCTCAACGCCGCGAGTCCGGAGGCGCTCGCATCGGTGGGCTCGTGGCCCGTCTGGAGCCCGAACGCGAGATCGGCTCCGTAGGACACCAGCCACAGCAACCCGCCCACCAGGGCGGCCGGACCTTCCCATCCGCGCGGATGGGCCGACAGGACGTTCGTCTTCATGGCGTTGCGCCTCTCAGTCCCGCAGGAAGAAGGTGGGCGCGTGGGCGTTGCGCTCCACCATCGCGGTGAGCGCCCCGGGTTGCGAGGGGAAGGGCTCCCCGGACGTCTGGAAGACGAAGTGGTCGTAGTAGAGCGCGTGTTGCTTGCGCAGGGCCTCCGGGAGGCGGGCCACCAGGGCGCGTGTCCGGGCCCGGTGCTCCGCCAGGCCAGGCTCCTCCTGCTCCGTGCTTCCCGCCGGCTCGGGCGCGGAGGCGGCCCCCGGCGCGAAGACCGTCCGCTGGTAGAGCGCCCGCGCCCGGTCCCGTTGCCCGGCGGGACGGGCGTGGAACAGCCGGATGGCCTGCGTCAGGTCCCCCTGCATCTCCACCACCTCGTCGAGGTGCTCGCGGAACAGCCAGTTGTTGATCATCACGTTGAGCCCGAAGGACTCCACGTGGTGCCACCAGAAGGGCGGCGTGAACAGCACCTCGCCGGGCTCCAGCACCGCCACCCGGGCCTCGCTCAGGGCCTGGCGGAAGAGGGGGAAGCTCTCCAGGTCGGGCTCCAGCAGCCGCACATGGCTCGCCATGGCCTGGTTGAGCATCCGATCGAAGGGCGCGTGGTACATGAAGGGCAGCAGCTCGGGCGCGAACAGCGTCACCCGCTTCGTCCCCTCGAGCATGCAGATGAAGTTGATGAAGTCGTCGTAGTGCAGGTTGACCACCTGCCCGGGCGAGCCCACCCAAAGCTTCGGGAACACCTGCTGCTCATGGAGGACGGGCAGGACGTTGGGGCCCAGGGCCTCGAAGAGCGCGGTGCCCGGCTCGACGGCGTGCGACTGCAGGTAGACGTAGTCGCTGGAGGCCCCGCTCAGGCTGCGCAGCAGCTCCCCGGCGAACGTGTCGAACGTGACGCCCGCCTGGGGGCCGCTGAACGTCACGCCCTCCAGGTTCTCCTTCTGGAAGTGGTAGTGGCCGCCCAGGTGTCCGGGCAGCCGGTGGTATTCCACCGTCTGCGTGCCGAAGCGCGAGCCGAGCACGGCGAGCTTCTGCTCGGGCGTGGCGCGCGCTTTCAGCTCGTGCAGCAGCTTCCAGTCGTCCATGCAGCCGGTGAGCACCACCGGCTCCTGCTGGGCCCACAGCTCCTGGGGGCTGGGCCGGTGAAGGCGGCGGACGGGCTTCGTTTCGAAGGGCAGGGGGGGCAGGCGCATCGCCTCCGCATGGTACAGCGCTCCTGTACGGGACGCAGCCGGGTTGACATCGAGTTCCCGGACGGGCGAGCATTCCAGGTGTTCCCAGCTGCTCCTTCTTTCCCCCGAGGAGGTCGCCATGGCATCCGAAGAGACCCTCACCGCCCCCGTCGCCGCCGCTCAGACCGCTGCTCCCACCTCTGAAGTGGCCGCCGCCGCCGCTCCGGAGAAGCTCGACGAGCTGGAGGAGATCAACTTCCTGCTCGAGGAGATCGAGAGCAAGATCGCCCCGCTCGCGTTGGCGTGAGCGGACGGGACCCACCTGGAATCACGGCCGTGCGCTCCTACGAAGAAGCCTTCTCCCCGTATTGGCACCCGGTGGCCTTCGCGCACGAGCTGAAGGAGCGCCCCCTGGCCGCCCGGCTGCTGGGCCGGGAGCTCGTCGTGTGGCGCACGGGCGCTGGCGTGGCCGTGACGCAGCGCTACTGCGCGCACCGCGGCGCGGACCTGTGTGCTGGAGAGGTCTCCGGCGAGGGCCTGCGCTGTGCCTTCCACGGCTGGACGTACGGGCGGGACGGACGGTGTGTCCGCATCCCCTCGCAGCCCGGCGCGCCCATTCCGCCCTCCGCCGCGTTGGCGTCGTTCCACGCCACCGAGCGCTACGGCCTCGTCTGGGTGTGCCTGGCCCCGGAGCCCGCCGCCCCGCTGCCGGAGTGGCCGGAGCTGGAGGACGGCAGCTGCGCCACCGTGCCGTTGCCGCGCCTGGACTGGGACGTGTCCGCGGGCCGCATGGTGGAGATCGTCCTGGACGTCGCGCACCTGTCCTGGGTGCACGAGGGCACGTTCGGCAACCCGGAGCAGCAGGAGGTCCTCCCCTACGAGGTGGAGCGCCTGCCCCAGGGCCTGCGGGCGCAGATCGTCTACCCCGCGCTCGCGCCCCCCATGGGAGCGGCCCCGCCCAAGGTGGACAAGACCACGCTCACCTACGAGGTCTCCTTCCCCTTCGCCGCGCGCCTGCACTTCAAGCCCACGCTCTTCTTCAAGCACACGGTGTATGCGGTAGCCTCGCCCTGGTCCGAGGAGAAGATGCAGTGCTTCTACTTCGCCTCGTACCACCCGAACCTGCGGATGTTCCCGGACATCTTCGTGAAGAGCGAGCTGGCCATCCTTGAGCAGGACCGCCTCGTCGGTGAGGGGCAGCGCCCCAAGGCCCACCCGGTGGACTTCTCCGGGGAGGCGCACGTGAGGGCGGACCGCTTGAACCTGGAATACCGCCGGGGCGTGATCGCGATCCGCACTGGCCGTCCCATCGATGCCCCCACCCCCGGGTGAACCTCGGGGGTCTGCCTGTCCAGGCTGGAGCCCCTCCCTGGACTTTCCGGAATGCCGCTCGGTAGAGTAAGCCGATCGCGCACATGTCTCCCCCCCCGCCCGCGGTCTCCGCGGTGCGCGCAGGCCTCGTGTCTCCCCCATGAAATCGTCTCAGGCGCTCGTTCTTCTGTCCTTCGTGGTGCTCTCCTCGGGCTGCGACGTCTTCCAGACCACCGATGCCGAGGGGACGCGTGGCCGTGGCGCGAAGGCCTTCGATCCCTACTCGAGCTCCGCCTCCGGGGCCATCTCGCTCTCGCTGCTGTCCTTCAACGGGTGCGCCATCCTGCCCAACGGCGAGCCGGTCACGAAGGGCTCGCTCACGCTGCCGGGCTACCCGGACACCTGCCCGCGGCTCAACAGCGGCATCCCCACGATGCCGGAGGAGGCTCCCTCGTTCGAGGAGGAGGAGCCCACGGCGCGGCTCACGGTCACCCCGGGCTCGCTCTACTTCCTGCGCGAGTTCACCATGATGGACGCGGTGCTCAACAGGCACACGGCCTTCGAGGACCGCAAGACGCCGGCCACGTGGATCCGCAAGCAGTCGCGCTTCAAGAGCCTGGACTGGAGCGGGATGACGGTGGGCCGTGACGATTGGAAGCCCATGGGCGAGGAGGTCTTCCAGCGCGAGACGTTCTTCGAGAACGCCGCGTGGATGATGTCCGACGACGACACCCTCAAGCTCGAGGTGCTCGACGCCGAGGGCATCGTCCGCGCCACGGAGACGTACAGCCGCAGGGACTTCCTGGCCGAGAACAGCACCACCGGCCGCACCCGCGTGAGCTGGACCATCTACAACCTGAGCCGTCCGCTCTTCCCTGGGGATCCGGTGATGCACCCGGCTGGCGACCCCTTCTACCACACGGGCGTGAAGGTCTCGTTCGCCAACTCCACCAACCCCTTCAAGTCCTTCCGCATGCCGCAGCTCACCGGTGAGGGCGTCATCCGCGTCACCTGGAGCCTGATGGAGAAGGAGCCCTTCCATTTCCCGGTGACGTTCGTGCCGGAGCAGGACCGGACGGCCACCTGCTACAAGCTGGGCGCGGACGGGCTGGCCACCGAGGAGCGCGTGCCCTGCGGCTTCGGCCTCACCCAGAAGGCGCTCATCAACACGCCGCGCAACGGCAAGTACTACATGCCGGGCGAGGCGCTGGACTTCATCGTGTCGCTCCAGGACGGGGAAGGCCACGGCCTGCACTCGCGCGACCTGCTGCCCTCCTTCAGCGACTTCCGCAACGAGACGTCCAACGGCATCGCCTACTTCAACGAGTGGATGCTGCTGACGTACCGCGACTCGAGCAGCTCCGAGTCCGGCTTCAAGGTGGTGGGCCCGCTGCAGGAGCTGACGACGTCCTTCGGCACCTACCAGACGCCCTTCTTCGCCTACCCGCAGCTGAGCGAGCCCAAGTTCTACGTGGACCCCGGCATGTCCGACGTGGTGCCCGGGTACGCGGAGGCCGGCCAGCCCACGCGCTACAACGTCCCGCTCCCGGCGGACGCCAAGCCGGGCACCTACGCCCTGCTGCTCAAGGGGCACCGCTCCTTCATGGGCGAGCGCCTCAACCGCCTGGAGCCCATCTTCTTCCAGGTGGGCCAGGAGCAGCCGACGACCTATCCGGGCAACGTGGGCAACTGCCAGATCTGCCACAACGGCGTGAACTCGCTGGTCAACCTGCACCACGGCATGTCCGTGGACCACGTGGAGTCGTGCAAGGGCTGCCACTACGAGGCGGGCGTGGGCCACACCTCCGACATGGTGCACCGCATCCACATCGGCTCGCGCAAGTACAAGCAGAACAAGGGTGACTGCACCGTGTGCCACCTCACGCGCCAGAGCGCCGTGCGCGCCAGCCTGGTGTCCTGCCAGGGCTGCCACGTGGACATCCACGGCAGCGAGTTCTTCGATCTGAAGTTCGAGTCGATGCAGAACACGCCCAACGGTTACGGCAACTGCGCCAACGCGTGCCACACGGTGGCTCCGCCGTCCGAGCACATCCTTCCCTCGCACTGATGAGAGCCCCGAGAACCGCCATGAGGACTTCGTCCATCGTCCGCAGCGTTCTGCTTGCCACCGCCCTGACGGGTTGCTCCCTGGAGGGGGCGGCCCCCACGGCCCCAGACGCGGGCAGCGGCCCGTACACGGATCTGCCGGAGCGGCAGTTCACGGTGTCGGGCGTCGTCTACGATCCGGAGGTCTTCTTCCTCTCGCTGGCGACCTTCCCGGCGGAGGATCCGGATGATGCGCCGCCGCCCGCGCTCTTCGCGGGGATTCCCTACCTGACGCGCTCGGCGGCCATCGGGGCCAGCGTGAGCATCATGAATGGCCAGGCCTCGGCCTCGGCCAGCGCGCCCTCGGCGGGCAACGGCACCTGGCAGGTGCGCGGTGTGCCGGCCGGTGAGATTCCCTACGTGCTCCGGGCCGTGCCTCCGGCGGAGGGGCTGGTGATGGGGGCTCCGGACATCTTCCCCCCGGAGATCTTCGGGCCCATCCCCGAGGCGAAGTACCACCCGACCACCACGCTCAACCCGGTGATGGCGCCCGGGAGCGTCTGCCATGCGCAGGTGGCCGCCGTGGTGGGCGAGGCCGGTGCGCTCAGCGCGGTGGCGCAGCTCATGACGGACATGGGCACGCCGACGACGCCCGCGGATCTGCTCGACCCCAGCAAGACGGGGGGCGTGGCGCTCGTCTGGGTGTACTCGCCCAGCCCCGCCTTCAACTTCTTCGACATCCCCGCGCCCGGCATCGCGGCGGAGACGGACAAGGGCACCCTCTACGCCATTGACTGGGCGCCGCCGGAGCTCGGCATCCCCGGCCAGTCGCCCCTGGGCTACATGGCCATTCCCGACTCCGTGGGCCCCATGGGCTACTTCGCGCTCGTGCTGCCCCCGGGCTCGAGCGGGCCGGTGACGCTGCGCTTCAACGACACCGTGACCACCCCCGAGGGCGAGGATCCGGGTCCGTCCGGCCCGCGTCCGTTTCTCATCCCTCCCTTCGTCACGGAGGTTCCCTCGGGCGTGTCCTTCGCCCGGCTGCATGCCATGGGCGAGGCGCCGCCGGAGGATCCGCTCGCGGACCCAGTCCCGCCGCCGGACTTCAGCTGGATGTGCCTGTAGGCTGGAGCTGAAGCCGCTGGAAGCGCACGGCCGGCTGTCCGAATGAGACGGGCAGCGGGCCGTGGTCCAGCTTGCGGCAGCCGCGCGTGGCGAAGAGGTTCTGGAAGTCCGCGCCCACGGCGTCGATGGCCGCCAGCGCCTCCAGGCCGTTGCCGCTGAGGATGCCCGGCGACACCATGCGTCCCGGGCGGCCCTCGCGGATCTCCTGCGCCTCGACGATGTAGAAGCTGAAGTCCCCCGACAGCAGGTTCATGTGGCGGGGCGTCAGGTGGCGCACCAGCAGCCCGTGGGGGATGCCGGCCATCAGGCCCTCCAGGTCGCCGAGGTGCGGCTCGACGCGGGTGTGCGCCATGCGCGGCAGGGCGGGGTGTTTGAAGCTCACGCGCCGGCCATGCCCGTTGGGGGCGAGGCCCAGTGTCTTCGCGCTGCGCAGGTCCAGCAGCGGCGTGCCGACGACGCCCGCGTGGAGCAGGGGCACCGGCCGCGCGGCCTGGCCCTCGTCGTCCCAGGCATAGCCGAGTGCGCCGCGGCCGTCGGTCGGGTCATCGGTGACGGAGACGAAGGGCTCGGCGACACGCTGCCCGAGGCGGCGGGCCAGGTACGAGCCGCCGCGCGCGACGACGTCCCCCTCCAGCGGGTGCCCGCACACCTCGTGGAAGAAGCAGGCCGAGGCCGCTCCGGGAGGGAACACCACGGGCAGCGCGCCGGTGGGACACGGCACGGCGGGGGTGCACTCCTGGAGCTGGCGCACCAGTTGGAGGACGAGGGCCTCGAGCTCCGGCAGGGCCGCGCGCATCCGTGCTCCGTCCGGGTACGCGGCACAGCGCCACAGCTCGGCCGTCCCTCCCGCGGTGGCGCCGAATACCTTCACCTCCAGGAGGGCATGGTGCCGCCGGTCCGCCACCAGGCCGGAGGCGTTGGCGACGAGCGTGCGCTGGTCCACCTCGCGCAGCAGCACGTCCAGGTGCGCCGCGCCCGCGGCCTGCGCCGTGTCCACCAGCCGCCGCACCACCTCCTGCAGCCCGGTGTCGTTGGGAGGGGAGGGCTCGGGCTCGAGCAGCTCTCGCGCCGGGGCCAGCACGTCCGCGGGCAGCGCACCGGACGGCAGCGGGCCACCGGCCACTTCCGTCCATACCTGCTCGAGGCCGCCGGGCACCTCCCAGCGCACGGCGTGGCCGCGCTCGCAGACGGGCGCCTGCACGCGCAGCCCCGAGCGTTGGTGGACGACCTCGGTGACCTCGCGCCGCTCGACGAACCAGTCCCGCAAGACGATGTGCCTCCCGTCCCCGCTTCTTAGCATCCGCGCTCCCTCGTGCGGCAGGCCGGGCCGCGGGTCCGCCTCGAAGCCAGGCGCTCCGGGTGGTGCATGGGATGGGGCATGATGGGCGCCGGCGGGGTTTGAGCCCGGAGAGCGAGACGGAGAGCGAGGATGTCGGTGACCTCCAGTGAGGAGCGCGGCACGAGCGGCCCGGAGGTGTGCGCGGGGAGGGAACTGCGTGCGCTGGCTGAAGCGGCTCGGGTGGAGCTGGACGCCTTCCGGCGGGGGCAGGGGAGTGGCGAGGCAGAGCTGTTCCTCACCGCGGAGCGTCGGCTGACGCTGGAGTACGAGGCCGCCACGGGGGCCTCCACCCTCAGTGGGGGCGAGTCCTTGTCGGCGGCGGCGCGGGTGTGGAGGGAGGAGCGCGTGGGCCACGCGGTGCTTCCCCTGGGAGGGCCCGAGACGCTCGGCCAGGTGCTGGAGGCCGCCGCGCGCAGGGTGTCGGCGGGCCCGCGTGCCCCATTGCCCACCCCCCTGGCGGCCGGGCCGGCGGACGCCGTGCTCCCGGAGCTTTCGCCCTCCCGGATGCGGGAGCGGGCGGAGCGGCTCGTGCGTGAAGTGCTTCCCCCCGGCTTCGTGGTCCAGGCGGCCGTGCTCGCGCAGCACGCGGCGTGGTCCGCGCTCGTGCGTGGAGAGGGGGGCGGGCTCATGGGCGTCACCTCGCGGGAGGAGGCCTTCGTGCGCTGTGAGACGTCGCGCGGCGCCATCGTCGATGCCGTGGCCGCCCCGCTGGGTGGAGCGTGGGACCTGGAGGCCCTCCGGGCGCGGCTCGTGGATGCCGTGGAGGCGCTGGAGGGGCCGGTAGAGGCGGCGGACCCGGGCCTGCCCGTGGTGCTGCGGCCCGCCGTCGCGGCCCCGCTCGTCGCGGCGCTGGCGTGGATGCTGCGGGGGGACGTGGTGGCCGCGACGCCCGCCCTCGCGCGCGCGGTGGGCAAGAAGCTCTTCCCGGGGGTGTTGAGCGTGGAGGACGAGCCGCTCCACCCGTCGAGCACGCAGCGGCGCTGCTTCGATGACGAGGGGACGCCCACGCGCCGGCTGCGGCTCATCGACGAGGGCCGGCTGCAGGACTTCCTCCACTCGGCGGCGACGGCGGCGCAGCTCGGGGTGGGGGCGAATGGCCGGGGGCTGCGGGGCGGGGGCTCGCCTCCAGGGCCCGCGCCGGTGTGCCTCTTCGTCGTGCCACGCGGGGACGCGCTCCCCGCGCACTACACGGAGCTGGTGGCGCGCATCGAGACGTTCACCACCATGCCGCGTCCCGGGGTGGTGGACCTGGTGGCGGGAGGCTGGGAGGTGCGCGAGGGCCGCCGCATGCGCCGGGTGGCCCCGGTGAACCTGTCGCTGCCCGTGCTGGAGACGTTCCGCTCGCTGCGGGGCACCGGGGCGGACCTGGCCTTCTTCCCCACCGCCGAGGGGGGTGGCACCCCCACGCTCGTGTTCCCCCCGCTGCGCTGGAGCTGAGGCCCCGCGGGGCTCAGCGGCGGCGGGACGAGGGCGGCTCGCAGCGCTCCACGCCGCGCCAGCGCACGAGCTCGTCGAGCAGCAGGCGCAGGGCGTTCCGGCTGAACCCCCGCCCCGTCATCCGGTGGAAGAAGGCCTGCTCGAGCTGCTCCACCTGTTGCGGCTTGCCGCCGTTGAGCGTCTCCAGGAGCTGCTCGAGGCGGCGGTGCGCCGTGGGAGCCGGGGCGAGCGCCTGGGCGTGGCCGTTGGCGGACACGAGCAGCCCTCCTCCGGGCAGCGGGACACTGACGATGGGGCGCCGGGCGGTGGCGCGGATCCACTCCTGGGGTTGCAGGGGGGCCTCGCGGGCCACGGGCGCGGCGCCCTCCAGGGTGCCGCCGGTGAGGAAACGGACCCACTCGGTGGTGCGCTCGCGCTCCAGGGCGGTCATCTCCTGGCGGCGGGACTGACGCCGCAGGGCGGTCCGCAGCGCGGCCGGCATCCGCCAGCCCTTGCCGGCGGGCATCTCGTTGGGGCGCACGCTCTCGGGCCACTCTCCCGGGGGCGCCATGCTGATGAACTCCGGCGGAGTCACCGCCAGCCCGAGCGAGGCACTGACGGACAGCCCCTGCGTCGGCTCGGCGCGGTGCCAGTGGGAGACGGGCCAGTACATCAAATCCCCGGCCCGGCCCTCGAGCACGGTGGCCTGGGCGAGCACCCGCTCCTCATCGGCCTTGTCGCGCAGGGTGATGATGCCGTTGCGCTGGCGCAGGCCCGGATCCCGGGGCAGCTCCTCCCGCTGGGAGAGCGCCTCGAAGGGCCACAGGCTGAGCCGCTTCGTCCCCTCGACGACGAAGTAGAAGATGTGCAGGTCGTCCTTGTGGATGCCGAAGGGCGTGTAGCGGTAGTTGCCGAAGAAGACGGCCGAGTCGCTCGAGCGCAGCGGCATGCTGGACGACTCGTGGACGCTCGCCAGGAAGCCGTGCAGCTGCTGCCAGTGGCGCCAGTGCTGGGTCTGCGTACGGTTGAGCACGAGGCCGAAGCGCTTGCCGCCGAGCACGCGGGTGATGCGCTCCACGTACGCATGCGCGTCGCGGTCCTCGCGCGAGGGCAGGTGGGCTTGCGAGGGGGCGAAGAGTATCGAGTAGTAGGGCAGGCCGTTGGGGCCGTCCTCGTGCTCGATGAAGAAGCGGATGCCCCGGTGCGGAGGCAGCTCCCCCTTGAGGGTGCGCTCGGTGGCCTCCACGAGCGCCTCGAAGATGTCCTGGAGGGACGGGCCCTGGCCGCCGAACAGCCCCTGGAAGAGCACGGGCTCGCGGTCCCAGTGCTTGCGGGTGAAGTCCTTCCAGAAGGAGCGCGGGAGGGCCAGGGAGGGAGCGCCTGGGGAAGCGGGGGCGGGGGCGATCATGGTGGCGGCCTCGAGACGGTGTGCGTCGGGTCTTCGCGGAGAGAGACGGCAGGTTAGCACCGGCGCCAGGGCGCCCGGCTACACCTGGGCCTGCAGCGGTTGGAGCGGGGCCGCGGTCAGGCGCGTGAAGCGCCAGACGAGGCAGGCCGCGATGGCGGTGAGTCCGGCGCACACGCCCCACCAGAGGCCCTGCAGGCCATGGTTCAGTCCGAAGCCCAGGAACAGGCCCACGGGCAGGCCGACGAGGTAGTGCCCCGCCAGGTTGGCCACGAAGGTGAAGCGGGTCTCGCCCAGGCCTCGCAGCACGCCGCCGCCCACCGCCATCACCCCATCCGAGAGCTGGAAGGCGGCCATCACCATCAGCAGCGGGACCAGCAGGGGCACCACCTCGGCGGGCGCGCCGATCAGCCTCGCCAGCGCGTGGGGGAAGAACATGAACACCAGCCCGCTGCAGCCCATGAAGAGCGCTCCGGAGACGAACGCCACCCCTCCGCGCAGCTTCGTCAGGGGGAGATCGCCCGCGCCCACCGCCAGGCCCACCCGCACGCTGCCCGCGTTGCTGATGCCCATGGTGACCGCGAAGGTGATGATGCTGAAGGAGACGGCGAGCTGGTGCGCGCCGAGGCTCTCCGGCCCCAGTTGGCGCGCCAGGACGGAGACGATGGCCAGGAAGCTCTCGTCCGCGATGATGTGCAGCCCGATGGGGAGCCCCAGGCCGAGGATCTGCAGGAGGATCCGCCGATCCGGAAGCCGCGAGGGCTTCTCCCCTGACACGGGAATGCGGCGGACGGCCCACAGGACGATGGCACATTGGAGCGCGCAGCACAGGGTGGTGGCCAGGGCCGCGCCCTTGACGCCCATGGCCGGCACCGCGCGCAGGGGTCCGAAGAAGGCGGGCAGCCCCGCGCCTCCGAAGACGAACAGGATGTCCGCCATCAGGTTGAGGAGGTTGGCGAGCACCGTGGACACCACCAGCACGTGGGGGCGGCCCAGGGCCTGGAGGTAGGTGTGCGTGTTGATGAAGAGCAGCATCAGCGGCAGGGACGGGGCCTGCCAGAGGATGTAGTCCTGGACCTCGGGCAGCTCCACGAAGTCCACCCCGAGGCGCGGCAGCAGCAGGACGCTCCCGGTGATGGCGAGCGAGAGCAGGGTGCCGGCCACCACGGCCACGTAATTGCCCTGCCACAGGTAGGCCCGGGCGCGCGAGGGATTGCCGGCGCCCAGGGACTGGGACACCAGCGGATCCGCCCCGAGGACGAGTCCCGCGCCGAAGCCCGTCGTCAGGATGAGGAGCGCCACGGACAGGGCGCCGGCGGACAGCGAGGTGGTGCCCGCGCGCGCGAGGACGGCGGTGTCCACGAACCCCATCAACGACCGGCCCAGCTGCGCGATGGCGATGGGGAGCGCGAGCTTCCACAGTTCGCGGAACTCCTCACGGCGGGTCGGGACGGCGGGCGGGGGGCTCATGGCGGGGGAAGGCTATCCCAGGGGCCGCCCGGGAAGCGATCCGGGCCCAGGTTGACAGGCTTGTCCCTTTCCAAGAGAAAGGTCGGCCATGGACGCGCGCACGCCTGTCTTCCTCGCACCTGACGTGATGATGGAACCGCTGGTCAACCAGTGGTTCGCGGTGCACACGCTCGTACCGCCGGTGTCGGCGGCCATGATGGTGGTGAACAAGCAGCTGCGCATCATGAAGTCCTTCGTGGACTACCCGCAGGGGCACGTGCAGGCCCTGAAGATGCCGGGGATGGCGGGGGGCTCCTTCCTCGACGTGGACCCCAGCCGCGTGCCCGAGGTGCGCGAGCTGCTGGAGCGCACGCAGCGGGAGAACCCCGAGTTCATCGAGTTCGACGGGGCGGTGCGCGCGCTGGAGAAGATGCTCGCCCAGGAGACCTCGGGCGAGGGCCTGGAGCGGCTCTACCCGCTGCTGCCCGAGGCGCTGCGCGGCTACGTCGAGCTCAAGTACGACATGCAGCACCGGCCGTCCTTCCGCTTCTTCGAGCAGCTGCTCTACCGCGGCCGCTTCTACAAGGAGCGCTGCCAGAGCGTGATGCTGACGCGGGGCGGCACGGACGCGCGGCCCTTCGCCTACAGCACGCCGCGGCTCGCTGGGGAAGGCCGGGTCTTCCTGCCGTTGCCCTTCCGCCACGAGGCGCTCTCCGCGCTCGCGCGGATGAGGGAGCACGCCGCGCCGCTGGGGGAGATCCAGGAGCGCCTGGGCGTGACGGCCGGGCAGGAGGCCACCTTCCAGTCGTTCTTCACCGAGCAGGCCCCTGTGCGGGCCGGGCGCTTCGCGGGCCCGGGGGTGCGCGTGCGCTACTTCGGCCACGCCTGCCTGCTCATCGAGTCCCGCGACGTCAGTGTGCTGGTGGACCCGAGCATTTCCTACCAGTACCCCACGGAGCTGCCGCGCTTCACGTTCGCGGATCTGCCCGAGCACATCGACTACGTGCTCATCACGCACGGGCATGGGGATCACATCAACCTGGAGACGCTGCTGCAGCTGCGCCACAAGGTGGGCACCGTCGTGGTGCCGCGCAGCAGCAGCGGCATGGCGGACCTGTCGTTGAAGCTGCTGCTGCGGGCGATCGGCTTCCCGCGGGTGCGAGACCTGGACGAGCTGGAGAGCATCGAGCTGCCAGGAGGGAGCATCCTCGGGCTTCCCTTCCTGGGCGAGCACGCGGACCTGGATGTGCGCGCCAAGCTCATCTACCGCGTGGAGCTGGAGGGCCGCACGGTGCTGGCGGCCTCCGACACCAACTGCCTGGAGCCGCGGGTGTACGAGTACCTCCGCGAGGACGTGGGCTCGCCGGACGCGCTCTTCCTGAGCATGGAGAGCGAGGGCGCGCCGATGAGCTGGGGCTACGGCCACATGTTCACCAGCCCGCTGCCGCGCAAGATGGATCAGGCGCGCCGGCTCAATGGGGCCAACTTCGCCCGGGCCGCGCCGCTGGTGGAGCTGCTCGCGCCCAAGCGCGTGTACAACTACTCCATGGGGCTCGAGCCGTGGCTGAGCCATGTCATGGGCCTGGCCTACACGGCCACGTCGCCGCAGATCCTCGAGTCCGACAAGTTCATCGCGTACTGCCGGGAGCGGGGCATCCACGCCGAGCGCCCCTTCGCGCGCCTGGAGCTGACGCTGGCGCCATGAGGACTCCCGGCGTCGCGACCCTCGAAGAAGGTTCGTTGCTGGGCCCGAGCTTCTTCCTGTCCCGGACGGCGCTCCGCGCGCTCGCGCTGGCCCATCGAGACAGTTACGGCGTCGCGCAGCCCTATCCGCACGTCGTCATCGATGGCTTCCTGGGAGAGCGGCTCGCGTCCGGACTGGCGGAGGTCTTCCCGGGCGCGACCGGGGCTGACTGGAAGCGGAGGGATCATCAGGAACAGGCGGCGCGCCTGGGACAGCTGCAGCGCAAGGCCTTCGAGGGGGTGCACGGAGCGCTCCGGCACCTGCTCTCGGAGTTCTCGAGCATGTCGTTCCTCGACTTCCTGGAGACGCTCACGGGAGTGCAGGGGCTCATCGCGGATCCGCATTTCCGGGGCGCCGGGCTGCACCTCACGCTGCGTGGAGGCCATCTGGCGCTTCACGCGGACTTCAACCGGGATCGCTTCCGTGCGCTCTCGCGGCGGCTCACCGTCCTCTACTACCTGAACCCCGGCTGGGAGCCCGCCTGGGGCGGCGACCTCGAGCTGTGGAATGCCGACCTCACCCGGTGCGAGACACGAATCGCTCCGCTGCTCGATCGGCTGGTGGTGATGGCGCATGGCGACACCTACTGGCACGGCCACCCAGCCCCGCTGGAGTGTCCCGAGGGGCGGGGCCGGGCCGCGGTCGCGGCCTACTTCTACACGGCGGAAGCCTCTCCGGACGCGCCGGAGGCCCACAGCGCCATCTGGGCCCCCACGCGTTCGTAGTCCGCACCGCCAGTTCCGGGGCGGCCCGGGTCACTGCAGACGTACCTTCAGGTGCTCTTCATCGGCGTTGGGCCGTCCCAGGAAGACATCCAGCAGGCGTTGCTCGACGGAGTCCCGTTCCCAGACCGCCGCCCGCTCCAGACCCACACATTCCTTGGGCGTGGCGGCTCGTTCATGGCCAGCGGTGTCGAAGATGGTGCAACGCTGGAAGTCTCCGAGGTCCTGCATGAATTGAACGACGGGCTGGGTCAGTTGCTCCTCGAGTGCCCTCCGCCCGATGACTTCCCACTCATCCAGGGCCAGATGGCGCACGGCAATCCTGAAGAGGATGGGGCTTGAGGCGATCCTGTCCAGATCAGAGTCAGGACTCGTGGTTCTGTAGTTGTAGAAGGCGGCATACGGTGACTCGAGCAGCCGCGCATAGCCGAAGGAGCCATCGGCGAGGGCAATCCTGATGAACGATCCTGCCGTGTGCTTCTTCCTGCGCATCGCTCAAGCCCCGGTGTAGGGATGGAGTTGGCCCCATTATAATGTGGTAACTGGAACCAGCAGAATCCATTCGCATTCAAAGACAACTCTTCAGGAGCCCATGGACCTCGAGCGCTACCGTTCATTCACTGAGCAATTGCGAGCCCGGTTGGAATCCGATGCGCGCGTGCTGGGACTGGTCGCGGTGGGCTCGATGGCCGAGCTCGGGCGTACGCCAGACGCGTGGTCGGACCATGACTTCTTCGTGATCACGGTCGCGGGAGTACAGGAGTCGTTCCGCCAGGACCTGGGCTGGTTGCCCGAGGGCGAGCGCATCGTGCTGAAGGTGCGCGAGACGGCGCATGGGCTCAAGGTGCTCTATGACGATGGCCACCTGCTGGAGTTCGCGATCTTCGACGAAGCCGAGCTGCACCTGGCGAGAGTGAACGACTATCGCGTGCTGCTCGACCGCGCGCACGTGGAGGCCGATCTGCGGCACCTGCGCACGAAGTCCGCCGCCGAGGTCGCCTCCTTCGACGTGGAACGCTCTTTCGCGCTCTTCCTGTCGGCGCTGCTGGTCGGGGCGGGACGTACCGCGCGCGGCGAGGTGCTCAGTGGATCGTCCTTCATCAAGCAGCATGCACTGGGGGAGCTGCTGCGAGTCCTGGCGCACTGTCTGCCCATGGGGAGCCAGACCCAGCTCGACAACCTCGATCCGTTCCGCCGCTTCGAACGGGCGTTTCCGGAGCAGGGGCGGACGCTCCACCAGGTGTTGTTGCAGGAGCCTGGCCTGTGTGCCCGGCAACTCCTCTCTTTCGCGGACGAGCAGCTCGCGCACCGGATGGAGCGTTATCCCGCCCGGGCGGTGCAAGTCTTGAGGAACCATTTGGAGCAATGGGCCCGGCCGGCCTGATGCCGGGTTCGCAAGGCCGCGCGAAGTCCAAACACCTGGGCAACGCGTGTGCCCACGGAGCGCACGTGCACGGCGCGCGGGCTGAGTGCATCAGCGTGGGGCGTGATTTGTAGTTGCCTGCGAGAGCGCACTACGGTGGGATGCTTCGTCACTCCCCTGTCTCTTTTACACAGGTGCTTATGTTCAGGCGTCCCGTCCGCCGTCTCCCGTCCGTGCTGCTGGCCACGGTTGGCGTGGTGTTGCTCGCGCCCATGCTGCTCCAGGCAAACGCCGCCTACGCCAGCGGGCTGGCAGAGCGCCCGACCTCCGAGCGCGAAATCGAGCGCACCGCCAACCGGGATGAGAGGGAGCCCTCCGTGCAGCGGGCGCCGGCGCTGGCATCGGCGGCGGAAAACAAGGCGTCCAGGCAAGCGACGCAGATGATGGTCATGCTCATCGTCTTGGGGACGGTCGTTCTGGTGATCCTGTCGGTGCCCGTGGGGTTCATCGTGTGGTACCGGAGGCGGAGCAGGCGTCTTACGAGTCAGTGGGAGGCGATGGGCGCGGAGCTCGGCCCGGTGTTGCTCCAGAAGCGGCTCTCCAAGGGCACCCGGGTCATCTACTGGATCTTCGGCGTGTTCTGTCTCTACGTGGGAATCGGTGCGGGCATCGCCGGCTTCTCGGAGGCCTGGTTCGTGGGGCTCGCGTCGGTTGCGGTTCCGTGGGCGTTTGGCATCTACATCCTCCACCGGGCGACCAACACCATCCTGGTGCACAAGTACGGGGTGGTGGGGCGCTCGCTGCTGGGTCTGCGCAAGCTGCTCCACTCGGAAATCTCCCGCCTCACGTATGTGGCGATCCGGCACTACCGCGATGACACCTACGCCGGGACGGAGCTGCTCATCCGCTTCACGCCCGAGGTTGGAAAACCCATCACGTACGCTCAGTACTCCAGGGAAAACGACCAGGAGATGGATGCGCTGCGCGACCATATCGCCTGGCAGATCGCGGAGCCGCTGCTCGAGCGCGTGCGGCGTGGCCAGCAGGTGTCCTGGGGGGCCTTCGACGCCGTCTTCACCCGCGACGCCCTGCGCGTGGGGGACCGGACCGTGCCCTACTCGGCGGGCCTGCGCTCCCGGATCGAACAGGGGATCTTCAGCTTGTATGTCTCAGGCGAGAACAACCCCATCCTGACGATGGGGTGCGACGCGGAGAACTTCTATCCCGGCCTGATGATGCTCGGGACGCTGCTCGAGGGCGCCAAGGCGGCCCGGCGGGAGCCAAGCGTGGCGAGCTGACCTGCGCCCGCGGGCAGGGGAGGGCAGAAAGAAAAAGGGCGCCAGACTCGCGTCTGACGCCCTTCTTGTGCTCCCCGACGAGGACTCGAACCTCGGACCTAGTGATTAACAGTCACCCGCTCTACCGGCTGAGCTATCGGGGAATATGTCCGCTGCGCGTTGGCCGGTGTGGACCGCCGCGACAACGAGGTGCTTTCTAAAGAACGGAGTCCGTCCTGTCAACATCCCGTTTCGACCCGCTCTCCCGGCTTCGCTCGGTTCCCTGGTCGGCGCTCGATGGAATCGCCCCCATCGCCGCCGACGCCCTCTCGCAGGTTCTCTCGGGCTCTCCCGCCGAAAGGGTCCTCGACCGCACCCTCCGCGCCCACCGGGACCTCTCCCGCGAGCAGCGCCAGGCCCTCGCCGAGTCCGTCTTCAACGTCGGCCTCTGGCGCCGCCGGCTCGGCTTCCTGCTCGGCAACCCCGAGGCTCCCGCCCCCGCGCTCCTCTTCGCCTTCCTGCACCGGCTCGCTGGCCTCTCCCCAGAGGAGTCCGCCCGGCTCTCGGGAGTAGGCGTGCCACCCGCCCTCGTCACCGGGGAGCCTCCGTCGCTCGCCCTCCGTTGGTCCCTGCCCGACTGGCTCGCCGAGCACTTCTCCCGCGAGCTCGGCCCCTCCGCCGAGGACTTCTGCGCCCACCTCAACGTCCCCGGTCCCATCACGCTCCGGGTGAATCCGCTGCGCACCACTCGTGAAGCCCTCGCGGAACGGTTGCGCTCCGAGGGCGTCGAGACCCGGCCTGGTGCCCTCAGCCCCCTCGCGCTCCACGTCGTGGGCCCCAAGCCCAACCTCTACGGGCTCGGCTCCCTTCGCGAGGGCCTCTTCGAGGTCCAGGACGAGGGGAGCCAATTGCTCGGCCTGCTTCTCGAGGCGCGGCCCGGAGAGACCGTGCTCGACCTGTGCGCCGGTGCCGGTGGCAAGACGCTCCAGCTCGCCGCCGCCATGGAGAACCGGGGCCGGCTCCTCACGTACGACCCGGATGCCGGGCGGCTCGACCGGCTCCTGCAGCGGTGTTCCCGGGCAGGGGTCTCCATCGTCCAGGTGCTCCGCTCGCCTCCAGAGGGTGTGCTCGCCGACCGGGTGCTCGCGGATGCTCCGTGCTCGGAGCTGGGCTCGCTGCGGCGCGGGCCCGACTCGCGCTTCCGCATGGACCCCGCGTCCCTCTCCGCGCTGCCTCGGATCCAGCACGACATCCTCGCGCGCGCGGGCCGGCTCGTGCGTCCGGGGGGCCGGGTGGTCTACGCCACCTGCACCGTGAATCGCGCGGAGAACGAGGAGGTGGTCCTCGGGTTCCTGCGCGAGTCCCCCGGCTTCCGGCTCGTGCCTCCCGGGGCGGGGTGGTTGGACCCGTCGTGTGTCCGGGAGGGGTTCCTGTTCTGCGCCCCGCATCTGCACGGGACCGATGGGTTCTTCGCCGCCGTGCTCGAGCGGGGGGAGGAGTAGGCGGGCAGGCACGCTCACCCTGGGGGGCTTGCCCCCCCTTTGAACGACGGGGGGGACCTTCTCCCGGAGGGAGAGGGGAGGTTCTCCCTCGGACATGGCGTGCTCGAAGCCCGAGACATGCGCTTCCCCGGTGCTATGAAGGCGCCCGTGCGTTGGCTCAAGCCCCCCCTGCTGCGTCCTCGCGACACCGTCCACATCGTCGCCCCCGCCGGTCCCTTCGACCCGCCTACCTTCGAGGTCGGCCTCGGCGTCCTCGCCCAGCGCTACTCCCCCGTCTACCAGCCCGACCTCTACGAGGCCTGGCGTTACCTCGCCGGTCCTGATTCGCGCCGGGCCGCGGAGCTGACCCGCGCCCTCACCGACTCCAACGCCCGCGCCATCTTCTGCGCCCGGGGCGGCTACGGCGTCATGCGCCTGCTCCCGTCGCTCCCGCTCGCGGACATGGCTCCCACGGCGCTCGTCGGCTTCTCCGACCTCACCGCCCTGCACCTGCCCCTCCAGGGGCTCGGCCGCGTCACCATCCACGGGCCCGTCGTCACCCACCTGGGCAAGCAGCCTGCCGCCGTCCAGGAGTACCTCTTCCGGCTGCTCGAGTCCCCCGAGCCCCCGCCGCCCCTCGAGGGCAAGGCCTCCTACGTCCCCGGTGTCGTCGAGGGCCCGCTGCTCGGCGGCAACCTCTCCGTCCTGTCCCGGCTGGTGGGCACCCCCTACATGCCGCCGCTCGACGGGGCCCTCCTCCTGCTCGAGGACGTGGGCGAGGCTCCCTACCGGCTCGACCGTATCTGGACGCACCTGCGGCTCGCGGGCGTGTTCGACAAGGTGCGAGGCATCGTGCTCGGCGACTTCACGGGCTGCGAGCAGAAGGACGCGCCCTACAGCAGCGCGGACGTCCTCCGCTCGCTCGCCGAGGAGACGGGGCTGCCGTGCGCCGCCGGCTTCCCCATCGGCCACGGCATCCCCAACTACCCCGTCGCCCTGGGGACCCAGGTGCGGTTGGATGCGGGCGTCGCGCGCCTCACCTTCCTGGAAGGAGCGGTGCAGGCATGAGCAGCCACCCCATCGCCAATCTCCAAGCCCTGCTGGAGGAGTCCGTCTCCTTCGGCATCTTCCCGGCCGCCCAGGCCGTGGTGATGCACCGGGGTGTCCAGGTCTTCGGCGGGGTGGCGGGCAACGTCACGGGAGACACGCGCTTCGATCTGGCCTCCGTCACCAAGGTGCTCTGCACCACCGCGCTCTTCCTGCGCTTCTGGACCGAGGGCAAGGTCGGTCCCGAGACGCCCGTGGCCCGCTACTTCCCGGGCTCGCACGTGGGGGACGCGGGCGCCACGGTGGCGGACCTGCTCTACCACCGCTCGGGGCTGCCGCCCTTCGTGCCCTTCTTCGCCCAGGCGCTCACCGCCCATCCCGAGCTGCTCGACCCGGGTTGCCCCTCGGCCACCCGCACCCGCGTGCGCGACGAGGTCATCCAGGCCGCCGCGAGCACGCAACTGGTGGCCCCGCTGCGCACCGCCACCGCCTACAGCGACGTGGGCTTCATCCTCCTGGGGGAGATCCTCGCCCGCGCGGGGGGCGCGTCCCTGGACGTCCTCTTCTCGCGCCACGTCGCCGAGCCGCTCGGCCTCTCCGCGCGCTTCCACCGGCTCACCGACTTCCCCACCGATGGCCGGGTCGCCCCCACGGGTGCCACCCGTCCCCGCGAGCCCGCTCCCGGCCAGGAAGGCATGTGGGGCGAGCTTCCCTCGCGTCCCTCGGTGCCCGGCGAGGTGGATGACGACAACGCCTGGGTGATGGATGGCGTCAGCGGCCATGCCGGCCTCTTCGGCACCGCGGTGGACGTGGCCCGCTTCGGCCAGGCCCTCCTCGCCGGGTGCGCGGGGGCGCCGAGTTTCGCGCCCGCGCCCCTGTTGCACCGCGCGCTGGCCAATGATCCGCTCGTGCAGGGCAGCACCCGCTCCATGGGCTTCGACACGCCCTCGCAGGGCCTGTCCAGCGCGGGCCACTTCATCGGCGACACGCCACCGGGCGCGGTGGGCCACCTCGGCTTCACTGGCACCAGCCTCTGGGTGGACCTGCGCCGCTCCCTCGTGGTGGCGCTCGTCACCAACCGCGTGGCGCATGGCCGCAAGGAAGTGCGCATCCGCGAATTCCGTCCCGTCTTCCACGACCTGGTCGTGGAAGCACTCGGCCTCAACGACCTGACCCCGAAAGCACATGGCTGACGACAACGGCAACGTCCTCGAAACCATCACCCCCGGCGCCGTGCGCCGCATCCACCTCGTCGGCGTGGCCGGCACCGGCATGGGCTCGTTCGCCGGCATGCTCAAGGCCGCGGGCTACGACGTCACCGGCAGCGACGAGAACGTCTACCCGCCCATGAGCGACATGCTCCGGGCCTGGGGCATCCAGGCGCTCACGCCCTACAGCCCGGACAACCTCGACAAGGCGAAGCCGGACCTCGTCATCATCGGCAACGTCATCCGCCGGGTGAACCCCGAGGCCACCGCCGTGCGCGAGCGCCGCATCGCGCAGATGAGCTTCCCGGCCGCGCTGGGCTCGCTCTTCCTGGACCGGGCGCACTCCGTCGTGGTGGCCGGCACGCACGGCAAGACGACCACGTCCTCGCTGATGGCCCACGTGCTCGTGGAGGCGGGGAAGGATCCGTCCTTCCTGGTGGGCGGCGTCACGCAGAACTACTCGGGCAACTACCGGGTGGGGAAGGGCCCGCACTTCGTCGTCGAGGGCGACGAGTACGACACGGCCTACTGGGACAAGGGCTCCAAGTTCCTCCACTACCGGCCGAAGACGGCCATCCTCACCAGCGTGGAGTTCGACCACGCGGACATCTTCCGGGACTTGCCGCACTACGAGGCCACGTTCGACAAGTTCGTCCGGCTGATTCCGAAGGACGGGCGGCTGGTGGTGTGCGCGGCGTACCCCAACGCGGTGAAGCTGGCGCAGGCGTGCCCGGGCCAGGTGGTGACGTACGTGGCGAAGGAGGGCGCCGACGCCGACTTCACGCCGCGCAACGTGCGCTTCGGCCCCGAGGGCGCGCGCTTCGAGGTGGTGGAGCGTGGCACGGTGCTGGGCAGCGTGCTGCTGCCGCTCTCGGGCATGCACAACGTGGAGAACACGCTGAGCGTCATCGCCGCGGCGCGCGGGCTGGGCCTGTCCTTCGAGGAGATCGCCAAGGGGCTGGCCACCTTCCAGGGCGTGAAGCGGCGCCAGGAGGTGCGGGCGGAGATTGGCGGCGTCATGGTGATGGACGACTTCGCGCACCACCCCACGGCGGTGCGGGAGACGATCGCCGCCATCCGCCACCGCTACCCGGACCGGCGGTTGTGGGCCATCTTCGAGCCGCGCTCGAACACCAGCCGCCGCAACATCCACCAGGAGGACTACGCCCACGCCTTCACCGGCGCCAACCGGGCCAGCCTCAAGGTGCCCGAGCGTCACGACAAGGTGCCCGTGGACGAGGAGCTGAACGTGCCCCGCGTCACCGAGGCGCTGAAGTCCCAGGGGATTGATGCCGACTCCTCCACGGACGTGCCCTCGCTCGTCGAGCGCGTGGCGCGCGAGTCCCAGCCCGGCGACGTGCTGCTCGTCATGAGCAATGGCGCCTTCGGGGGCTTCATCGACAAGTTGCTCGTCGCGCTGCGGGCCCGCTTCGGGGAAAAATGAGCTCCATGCGTCCTTTCCGCCTCGCCCTCGCCGCGCTCGCCCTGTCCGGGTGCGCGGCCCAGAAGATGCCGCCACTCACCGCTCCCGCGCTCGCCACGGGCTCGGCGGCGCTGGAGTCCTCCGAGTCCACGCCGCTGGAGTTCACCGTCAAGCGCTACCCGGGCGGTGAGCCGCACGCCATCGCCAGCGACCGGGGCAGCGTGGTGCTGCTCGACGTCTGGGCCACCTGGTGCGAGCCCTGTAAGGACGCGCTGCCCATGTACGAGGACCTAGCCAAGCACTACGCCACGAAGGGGCTCAAGGTGTACGCGCTCAACGTGGACGAAGACGCTCGCGCCATTCCCCCGTTCCTCGAGGAGACGAAGGTGACGTTGCCCGTGCTCCTGGACTCGAACGCCGCGGTGTCGGAGAAGGTGCTGCGCGTGCGCGGGATGCCCACCACGGTGCTGCTCGACCGCCAGGGCCGGGTGCGCTACGTGCACGAGGGCTTCGCCGAGGAGTACCTGACCAAGTACCAGGCGGAGATCGAGGAGCTGCTCTCCGAGCCCGTGAAGCAGTAGCCGAAGGAGGAGCCGTCATGTCCGACGAGTCGCCCGCCACGCTGCGCCGCATCGCCGAGGAGGGAGCCCGGCTCGCCGGGAAGGTGCTCTCCGAGCGGTTCTGGGGCGAGCGCACCATCGAGTACAAGGGCGGCGTCGACAGCGACCTGGTCACGGATGCGGACCGGGCGGCCGAGGCGGCGGTGCTCGGCTTCATCCGCCAGCAGTACCCGGGCCACGCGATTCTCGCCGAGGAGAGCGGGGCCTCGCAGGGCTCGGGGCTGCGGTGGATCGTGGATCCGCTGGATGGCACCACGAACTACGCGCACCGGGTGCCGCACTTCTGTGTGAGCGTGGGCGTGGAGGGGCCGGGCGGAGTGCTGGCCGGCGCCATCTACAACCCCATGCTGAACGAGCTGTTCTCCGCCGCGAGAGGGCAGGGGGCCACGCTCAACGGGCATCCGCTGAGGGCCTCGGGCTGCACGGAGTTGTCGCACGGGCTGTTGTGCACGGGTTTTCCGTACGACGTGCACCAGAAGCCCGAGGGGCCCATGGGACTGCTGCGGCGCTTCATCGTCCGGGCGCAGGGCATCCGCCGCACGGGCAGCGCCGCGCTGGACCTGGCCTACGTGGCGGCGGGACGGTTCGACGGTTTCTTCGAGTTCGGCCTCAAGCCGTGGGATGTGGCCGCGGGCTCGCTGCTGGTGCAGGAGGCGGGCGGGACGATGGTGCGCATCGATGGAGCCCCGTTCCAGGTGGGAGTGGGGGACGTGCTCGCGTGCGCGCCGGGGTTGGCCTCCGCGCTCATCACCGAGAGCCAGGGCTTCCTCGCCGATCTCGGCTGGACACCTCCGGCTCCGCGCGTCTGAGCGCGTGACCTGCGCTGACCACCGCGGCCATTTCCCCTCGCCCTCCGGGAGAGGGACGGGGTGAGGGTATCGGGTGAACCCGGGTTGAGCCCCCTGCTCCCACGGTGGGCCACGGGTTGAAGAACGGGCTCGGATACCCTCACCCTGACCCTCTCCCGAGGGGAGAGGGACTCTTCGTCACATCCCTGAACGGGGTTTAGAAGAAGCTCTCCGGCACGTAGACGATGTCACCTGGCCGCAGGGCGAAGTTCTTCTCCGCGCCGTCGCGGATGTCCTTCACCGGGACGCGGATCTTCAACTGCTGGCCCTCGTCCTGCCGCGCCACCTGGGTGCCGTTGGGCGAGGCCAGCTTGGTGAAGCCGCCCGCCAGCGTCACCGCCTCGATGATGGTCATGCCCTCCTCGTAGGAGAACGTGCCCGGCTTCTGCACCTCGCCGAAGACGAAGACCTTCTTCGAGTTGTACTCGCGGATGGCGACGGACACCTCGGGGTGGCGCAGGTAGCGGGTGAGGCACTCGCGCAGCGCGTCCGCGGCGGTGCCCGAGGTGCGGCCCGCCAGGTGGACCTTGCCGCACAGCGGGTAGTCGATGGTGCCCTCGGGGGACACGGCCCAGATGCCCGAGTGGTCCGGCTCCTGGAAGACGCGCACGTCCACCAGGTCTCCCGGGCCCAGTGTCCGCCGGGTCTCGGAGACCTCGGACGCGCGCGGCTCGGGCAGTGCCGAGGCGTCGATCGTCTGGGAGGACGTGGGGGTGCGGCACGCGGTCAGCGCGCCGAGCAGGAGCACGAGGAAGCGGAGGGAGCGCATCACGGAGCGGGCCGTCTCAGTACGTCACGGTCATCCGAACATACCCCTCATGGCGCGAGTAGTTGATGCCCGCGCCCGTGGCCGTCGACGTCCGGGTATTGAGCAGGTAGCCAGCCCCACCGATGAGCCACTTCTCGAACTGGTACTGAGGGCCCACGTCCAGCTTGAAGAGGGTGTCGCGCCGGTCGCCGAGGAAGCTCAGGAAGTCCACCGCGGTGCTGGCCCGCAGGGTGAGCCGGCCGCCGAGCAGCGACTGTCCCTCCACGTACCCGCGGTCATCGCGGAACTGGCCGAACGCCGCCACGGGCTCCAGCGTCCGCGCGTAGCCGGCCTTGAGGGTCGTGGTCGGGCTCACCAGGTAGCTGCCCTCCACCTGGGCGAGCAGGGTGCCTCCCAGGCCTCCGCTCAAGTCCTGGCCCCACCCCAGCGTGGCCGTGACGGCGATCTTCGGAGTCACCAGGCCCGCCAGGCCTCCCTTGGCCTTCAGCAGCAGGGCGTTCGGGGTGTCGCCGTTCGTGTAGTCGCGCAGGTTGAGGTCGACGTCCGCCACCACGGCCGTCTTCGGCAGGAAGCGCCAGCGGCCCTCGAAGCCCGCCCGCAGGTCGCTGTAGTTGAAGCGGTTCACCTGGGCCGGGTCGCACTCGGGGCCGCCGCAGCCCACCGGAGCCAGGGCTCCCATGGGCTGGAAGAGCTCCATTCCCCACCCCAGCTGGGGCACCACCTCGAGGGCGCCACCCCCGGGCCGCAGGGGCACGCGCAACTTCAGCTCGTTGAAGAGCGACAGCACGCCCGCGCCGATCGCCGCGCTGCGCGTCCGGTCCGAGCGCTGGAAGTGGTCCGCCAGCTCCACCCCGACCTGTCCCTCCTTGTTGAAGACGACATTGAGGTCCCCCTGCGCCTGCAGGTGGGAGGTGTTGGTCGAGCCGGGGGTGAAGAGGCCGGTGTAGTGGACGTAGTCGGCGTAGCCCTTCAGCTCCACGTCCACCTTGTTGCCGGGCAGCTCCAGCCTCAGCCCGGGGCGGATGTGCAGCAGGGCCTCGCCGGAGAGCTGGTCCGACACCACCGTGGGGTCCGTGTTGCCCGGGGGCGGGAAGTAGCCGGCGGCGCTGTCGTAGCGCGTCTCGAAGTCGAAGGTGGCATGCAGCCTGCCGTCGCCCACCTTGATACCGTTGCCACCCGTGTTGGGGCCGCCCGTCAGCGCGGGCGCCTGGCCGGACGCGGGCCATGACACCGCCACGGCCAGCAGGCACAAGGCCCTCCACTTGTTGGCAAGCTGCGTCATGAAACGGTCAGGACCCCGGGCTCCGGGTCATAGCACGCACATCGTCCGTGCTCGAAATGACTTGGCCCCCCCTCCAACGGCCACGGCCGTCCGGGGAGCGGGGAGGCAGCCTGTCCGCAATCACCGCACCGCGCTAGCGGGCGGCGGTCGGACGACGATGTTCTCTACTGGAAGCGGCCGGGTGGGGTCTCCCCCGGGCAGATTCTTCGGCTCCTCCACCTCCACCGACATGTTCTCGTCGGCCTGGAACGCCAGCTGGCCGATGCACTTCTCCGCCTCGGTGCGCAGCTGGGACACCTTCTGCTGGGCGATCATCACCTTGGTGTACTCGTGGGCGCTGGAGGTGCTCTCCCGGTTGGAGACGGCCTCCTGGAGCGCCACGTCCGCCTGCTCGGAGATGCGCAGCAGGCCCTTGATCTGCGTGAGCTTCTCGTTGACGCAGTTGAGCTTCACCACGTCCTTGGCGCGCCGGGCCTCCTCCAGCTTGCCCAGCACGTCCCGGAGCACCTCGCGCATGGCGCCGAGCGACTTGCTGCTGCGCTCGAGCTTCGTCCCATCCGGCACGTCGCTGGCCTTCTCCGCCTGCAGGGCCACGGGGGCCGCGGGGGCCGGGGACGGACGGGGGGCGGGCTGGGCCAGGGCGAGCCCGCTCGCGAGCACCAGGATCAGCACTCCGATGTAGGGCATGTCCTTCACTCCTGGGCCGCGCTGCATGCCCCCGACGCTAGAGAGGCGGGCGGGGGGTGTCAACGCGCGGCGCCGCTCATGCCTGCCTGGCCGTGAGCCGGGCATTGGCCTCGCGCACCCGGGCCGACAGGATGCGCGCGATGTTGATGACGACGAAGGTGAAGCCGTCGCGGTGCGTCTGGCGGAAGCTGGCCAGGTGCTGGGTGGTGAGCCGCAGCAGCACCGCCTCCGTGCGCGCCCGCACCGTGGCCGAGCGGTACTCCTTGTCGATGAGGCTCATCTCCCCGAAGAAGTCCGGGGCGGTGAGCACGGTGAGGGGCCGGTTCGCCCCGCCACCATCGCGCCGCACCACCTCCACCTCTCCGCGGACAATCACGTAGAGGCTGTCGCCCAGCTCGCCCTCCTCGAAGACGGGCTCTCCGGCGGCGTAACGCCGTTGCTCGGCCAGCTCGGCCAGATGCGCCAGCTCCGTGCTGGAGAGCATCTCGAACAGCGGCGAGGATGAAATGATGGCCAGCTTCTCCATGACCCCCGACCCCCCGGGATGCGATGCAGGTTGCTGGCTCCAGTCTACCCCGCCGGGGTGAAGACGAACGGGTAGGCCACCGGGACTTCGTCGTCTGGTTTGAAGGGGAACATCCACCCGCGGACAACCGTCCGGATGCAGCTGGCCACCGCGTCGTTCCCGAGGGTGTTTTCCTCGATTTCGATCTCTCCGGTGCGTCCGGACGGCAGGATGTTGAAGCGCACCATCACCTTGCCCTTGAGGCTGGGGTTGCGCTTGAGCTCCTTCTCGTAGCAGCCCTGGATGGCCTTGAGGCGGGACTTGATGTAGCGGGCGAGCGCCTCCCGGTCCACCTCGGAGCTCTCCACCTCGGGGGTGGCGGCGGAGACGCGGCCGGAGACCTCGATCTCCTTCTTGGAGCCCAGGTCCACCTTGCCGCCGCCGCTGGTGCCGAGGTCGCCGATGCCGGCCACCTTGCCCGTGTCCGCGCCGCGCGGGCCGTTGGCGCCCACGGAGGCCTCGGTGGCGATGCCCACGCCGCCCGCGCCGGCCAGCGCCTGGGCGATGTCCCCGCCCCCCGTGCTGCCGCCGAGCACGTCCGAGAACGCGCCTCCGCCGCTGCCCGAGGAGCCGAGAATCTTCAGCAGGCCCTTGCTGGACACCTTCTTGGCGACCTCGGCGCGCCGGGCGGCGGCCTCCTCGGCGGTGGCGGGCTTGGAGGAGGTGTCGCTCGCCTCGGGCTTGTTGTCCTTCTTGGTCTCCGCGGCGGTGTCCGCGGCGGCCTGGGCCGTGTCGGTGGCCTGCTTCTTAGGTTCCTCCTGCTTGGGAGGCATGAGCACCCGGGCGAAGCGGTCATCCAGCTGGTCCAGCTCCAGCTCGGGCTCGGGGGGAGGCTCGGAGGCGATGATGAGGGCCGCGCCGGAGAAGTGGAGCAGCAGCGAGGCGGCGAGGATGCCGAGGAACATCCGGTCCATGCCCCGCCACGCGCTGCCCTGGAGGTCCGGGGGGAGCTGGGGCGCGTCGGCCGGGGCCGGGGGCAGGATGAACTGGAAGAAGAGGCGGAGGTCCTTGTCGAGCTCCACCACTCCTCGGGCGCTCTCCTGCAGGGGCAGGACGTACTGGTCGCCGCGCTCCATGGCCATGTGCTGCGTGCGCAGGGTGTGGAAGTCCACGTCCGAGGAGCCGAGGTTGACCCGGCCCTGCATGTCGTCGTTGAAGACGAGGTTGTACTGGCCGGCGCGGTACTCGAAGACGGGGAAGCTGGCGGGCAGCTCCGGCAGCGGCAGCACGAGGGTGCTCTTCGGATCCTGGCCGACGGTGAAGTCACCGGGCTTGTGGAGGTGGCGCTCCTCGAGGATGCGGGTGCCCTGGAGGAGGCCCACGCGGAGGATCCGGTTGTGCGGCTGGGGGGAGGCCATGGTCTTCTCGGAGCCCTTCCTACCCTAGAAGGGTTCCTTCTCCACGCTCTTGACGACCTTGGGCGTGAAGCTCTCGGCCTTGTTGAGCTCGTCGAAATTCAGGTTGGAGCGCTGGAGGATGTAGAAGGCCTGCGGCTTCTGGATGTTGCCCTCGACGGTGATGGCCTCCAGGCGGATGACCTTGCGCTTCTTGCCGTCCTTCTTCGGGGCCGGCTGGGCGCCCTGGGAGGCGCCCTGAGACTCCTTGGGCGCGGCGCTGTCCTGGGCGGACGCGGGCGCGGCGGCGAGCAGCAGCACGAGGGCGAGGGCAGGGCGCATGGGCGGGCTCACTTCTTCTCCTCGGCGACTCTATCCGAGGTGGGAGACTCGCCGGAAGCAGGGGCCTCGGCCTGTTGGGCCTTGCGCAGCTGCTCGCGTTTCTCGCGCTCGCGCCGCCGCTCCTCCTTCTCGATGCCCTTCCGGGCGTCCTTGACGTAGTCGTCCACGCGCTCGTCGCGGCCGCCGCGGGCACGGTACTGCTCGAAGTAGGAGAGGCAGGCCTGGAGCCGGGCGAGCGTGTCCAGCTCCTTGGGCTCGGCGTCGAGGTGGAGGATGGCGAGGTTGAAGTACGTGTCGGGCAGGGCCGGGGCGAGGCGCAGCACCTGCTGGTACTCGGCGAGGGCGCGAGTGAAGTCCCCCTGGCCGCGGTACGCGTTGCCGAGGTTGAGGCGGGCGGAGACGAAGTCCGGGGCGGCCTGGACGGCGGCCTCGAGCTCCCGGGCGGCGGCGGCGTGGTCCTGGGCCTCGTTGAGGAGGGCGCCGAGGTTGTTGCGGGCCTCGGCGAAGTCGGGCTTGAGCTCGGAGGCCTTCTTGAAGGACTCGAGGGCGGCGGGCTTCGTCCCGAGCGCGAGCAGCACCAGCCCGAGGGCGTTGTGGGTGGCGGCCTCGTCGGGAGCGACGGTGCGGGCGTTCTCCAGCACCATCCGGGCCAGCTCGTACTTGCGCTCGCGGTAGTACACCTGGGCGAGCAGCTGCATGGCGCGCACGTTGCGCTCCTCGGACTTGAGGATGCGCTTGGCCTCGGTGGCGGCCGCGTCGAGCTTCTTCTGGCACAGCAGCGCCTGCACGAGCGCGGTGCGGGGGGCGAGGGCGTCCGGCTTCGCCTGGAGCTGCTCGCGCAGCCACGACTCGGCCTGGGCGGCCTTTCCGGTGCGGCACTGGAGGCGGGCGAGGTTGTCCCAGGCGGCCTGTTGCTCCGGCGCGAGCTCCAGCGCCTGTCGGTAGGAGCGCTCGGCCTCGTCGTGCTTGCCCAGGCGCTCCTGGGTGATGCCGAGGTTCGTCCACGCCGCGCCATCCTTCGGGCGGCGCTCGGTCTGGGTCTGGTAGCTGGACTCGGCGGCCGTCAGCTCGCCGCGCTGGGCCACGGACAGCGCATCCGCGGGAGGTGGAGCGTCGGCCTTCTTCGCGGCGGTGTCCTGGGGCGCGGGCTGCTTCGGCGCGGGGGCTGCGGGGGCCGCGTCCGGCGTGGCAGCAGCGGAGGGCGCAGCGGCGGCGGCCTTGGCGTCCGGCCTGGGCGTGGTGGCGCAGGCGGAGGCGAGCAGTAGCAGGCCCGGGAGGAGCAGCCGGCGCGGGCTCACGGACCACCTCCGATGAGGCCCTCGGGGTAGAGCTGGTCCGAGGCGATGGCGTCCTTGGGCTCCTTGAGCACCGGGTACTCCTTGGGCCGGAAGCGGTGGAGCGACTCGAGCGTCTTCTTGGTCCACTCGTTGGAGATGCGGTTCTTGCGCGCCTCCTGGAGGGTGGCGGCGTAGCTCTCGACGGCGGCGTCCTCGAGCGTGGCGGTCTGCTGGGCGAGCAGATCCTGGTAGGCCACCACGGCCTCCTCGCCGAGCCGCTTCACGTCGGGGGGGACGGGCGTCTCGATGATGGTGTTGGCGAAGCGCTCCAGGGCGTAGCCGCGGCGGTAGAGCGCGGCGAGCGTCCACTCCAGGCGCTTGTAGGGGAAGACGCGGGCGTAGGCGTCGTTGACGGACTTCACGCCGGTGCGCTTGGCGGTGAAGCTGCGCTCGAGCGCTTTGCCCTTGCCGCCAATCTTGAGCTTGTCGAAGGCGCGGAATCCGGCCTCGGCGAGCTGGAAGCGGCTGTAGGCGGCGGCATCCGCGGCGCGGGGCTGGGCCTCGGGCTGGAGCTTGCGCCGGTCGAACTCGTCGGCGGCGGACGCATAGGCGCGCAGGGCTTCCTTCTCGTTCTTCAGCTTCGCCCACGCATCGCCGATGCGGCGCTTCGCGTCCACCACCAGCTCCACCTGCGCGGGCTGCGAGGCGAACTTGCGCGCGAAGGCTTCCAGGGCGCGGATTTCGCCCCTCCAGTCCTCGCGCTTCTCGAGGAGGAGGGCGGCGCGGAACTGGTTGCGCGGGGCGTCCTCGGCGTTGGGGAAGAGCTCGGCGTAGCGCTGGAAGGAGGCGGCGGCCTCGGCGTAGCGCTGCTGGCCCTCGAGCAGGGTGGCGGCGTTGAAGAGCGCGGCCTCGCGGTCCTTGGAGGCGGGGTAGTCCTTCACCAGCTTCTGGTAGCTCTCCACGGCCTTGTCGAAGTCGTAGGAGTTTTGCGCGTTGACGGCCACGCGGAAGAGGGCGCCATCGGCCAGGGGCGAGGAGGGGTACTCGCGGTAGATGCGCTCGTAGAGCTTGAGGGCCGAGTCGAAGCGCTGCGTCTTCTCGTAGGCCACGGCGGCGTTGTTGAGGGCCTTGTCGGCGAACTCGTGGCGGGGGGCCTCGTCGACGAGCTCGATGTACTTGGTGGCGGCCTCGTCGTACTTGCCCTCGGCGAGGAGCTGATCGGCGAGCTTGAAGCGGCCGGCGAGCTTGAAGCGGACCAGGTCCTTGTGGAGGTCGCTCCGGGGGTCGATGACGTCCTTGTTGGAGGCGAGCTGGCCGCTGACCTCCTCGACGCTCTTCCAGTCCTGGCCGATGAGGAAGGTCTCCACGATGAGGTTGGTGGAGAAGCGGGCCACCTCATGTTGGGGGTACGCCTTCACGATGGCCTCGAAGCGGCGGCGGGCCTCGGGGAAGTCGTCGTGGGCGTAGTACAGCTCGGCGGCCTTGTAGGCGATGCCGGGGGTGCGCTCGCTCTGGGGGAGCTTCGCCACGTGGGTGTCGGAGGCGGCCACCAGCCTCGTCTCCAGCGCGGTGAGGGGCGAGGGCTGGAGGGGCTGGCCCTCGGGACGCTCGCTGGAGCGCAGCGGGGTGGGCGCGGGCTGCTTGCCCGCCTTGATGTCCCCCTCGAGCTGCTTCTGCCAGGAGAGCACCGCGCTGAAGGCGGACTCGGCGAAGTACTTGTTGCCCAGCACCGAGTCGCGCACCGCCTCGTAGCGCTTCGCGGCCTCGCCGAACTGCAGCGAGTTGTAGAGGCACTCGGCGGCGTAGAACTCGAGCTCGTAGGCGTTCTTGCTGCGCGGGAAGCGCTCCAGGTAGCGGCTGTAGCCGGTGGCGGCGAGCTCGAAGCTGGCCTTGGCCTGGTCGAACTTCCCCTCCTGCTTGAACACCAGGGCCTGCTGGTGGTGGTAGATGGCGCTGGAGTAGAGGCTCTTCTCGGTGAGGTCGTTCGCGGTGGCCAGCACGTCGGGGTCGCGCTGGTGCTCCTGGTACCACCGCGAGCCGGGCGAGTAGAGCTCGGAGAGCTTCTGGGCCTCGGCGGAGGACTCGGTCAGCCGGCGGTCCCGCTCGTACGCCTGGACGATCTTCTGCTGGATGAGCGGAGCGTCCGGCGAGAGCGGCTCTTTCTGGAGCACCAGCGTGTAGGCGGCGATGGCCGCCTCGTGGTGGGTCTGGTCGAAGAAGACGTCACCGAGGCGGCGGTACACCTCGGGCTCGTAGGAGCGGGGGCCGATCTTCGCGAAGTACGCCCGGGCCTTGTCGAGGCCGCCCCAGGCCTCATCGGCGAAGGAGATGGCCGTGTACTGGAGCGCCTCGTTGCGCAGGTCGGCGCTGGCCGCGTCGCCCTGGGCGGCACGTTGGGCCTCGTAGAGGTCCACCAGGGCGATGAACGTGTCGACCGCCTCGTCGAAGCGGTCCATGCGGTAGTACGTCCACCCCAGCTTGTAGAGGGCCTTGTCGTAGAGCGGGTGCGAGGTGTCGCGGGTGGCGGCCTCGTAGGCCTCGGCGGCCTTGGAGAGCGCGTTGGGATCGCTGTAGGCGTCGAAGTAGTACTCGCCGACGCGCACCCACGCCTCGGTGGCGAAGCGGCTGGAGGCGTATTGCTGGATGAGCCGCTGGTAGGCGGCGAGGCCCTCCTCGAAGGCGTTCTGCTTCTCCAGGCAGTAGCCGAGCAGGTACAGCGCGCCATCGTTGAGCCGGTAGTCCGGGAAGCGCGAGAGGAGCTGCTTGTAGAGGGAGATGGAGGGCTGGAAGTCCGGCTGAGGCTCGGCAGGGGGCTCGGCGCCCTCGGGGAGCGCGCGCAGCTTCTCCTCCTGCTCGTGCATGGCCACGAGGTGCGTGTCACTGGAGCGCTCGTAGTACAGCTCCGCCAGGCGGAACATGACGTCCGGGGTGTAGCGGGGCTCGTCGGGGTAGCGCCGGAGGAACTCCTCGAAGCGCGCGATGGCCTCCAGCCGCTCCTGGCGCTCCTGCACCTCCATGCTGGAGATGGCCTTCTCGTACGAGTCCGCCAGCCGGTCGCGCCGGTCCTGGTACTTCTTCTGGATGAGGAGCTGGATCTCCCGCTTGTACTCGCGGGACTCCTCCTCGTAGCGCTGGACGGCCTCGCTCAGCTCCTCCAGCAGCTTCTCCTGCTCGGGCGTGCGGCCGAGCCCCGCGAAGCGCGAGGGGGCCGGCTCCGGACGTGCCACGTCCTGCGCGGCGGCGTGCGCGGTGGCCAGCGTCAGGAGGGTGAGCAGCAGGGGGCGGCGCATCTAGTTCTCGTCCTTGAGGACTTCCTCGTACTCCTTCTCGAGCTCCTGCAGGTCCTTGTCCTTCTGCGCGGAGAGCTTCTGGATCTCTGTCGTCTTGTCCTGCTTGCGGGTGAAGGCCACGTCCACCAGCCCCACGTCCGCCTTGAGGACGAGGTCATAGAATTGCTTGCGCACCTTCTGGATGCTCTCGAAGGCGATGCGGCCCACCATGTGACGCGCGTCGCCGGACACGCTGGCCACTTCCTGGTGGTAGTCCTGGAGCTGCCGCTGCTCGGCCAGCACCTTGCCCTTGATGAGCTCCCCGCGCCGCTGCACCTGGGCGCGCAGCACCTGCCGGGCCATGTCCACCCGCGTGCGCAGGGCCTCGGCGTCCTGGCGCGTCTGGTGTGTCCGGGCCACCAGCGTCGCGTCCTCTCCGGACAGCCGCTGCTCGGCGGCGGTCAGCAGCGCGTGCTCCTTCTGGAGTGTCTCCCGGTACCGCCCGCGGAGGAGGTCCTCGCCCGAGACGAAGGCACTGGCCGAGGCGCGCTCGTCCGCCAGTCGCGAGCGGAGCAGCTTCAGCTCGATCTCGAGCGCCTCCACCGTCTGCTCCTCGTTGTGCAGCTGGGTGAGGAACTCCTTCTCCTCCTCGGGCTGGCTGGTGCGCTCCGAGCGCGTGTCCTCCAGCCACTCGCGCACCGCGGTGGAGATGGCGCCCATGCTCTGCAACTCGAAGCCCAGCTGGAACGCATCCCGGTCCAGCTCGTCCACCCGCGCCTGCATCCGCTCCCGCCGCGCCTCCAGTTCCTGGGGGGTGGTGGGCAGGGTGGCCAGACGCACGCCCAGGGCCTCGCGCTCGCGGCGCACGCCCTCCAGCGCGGTGAGCTCCTCGGGCCGCAGCCGTCCCCGCAGCACGTCGCCCTCCACCTGCACCAAGCCCTGCTCGGCCTTCACCAGCGCGCTGTCCACCGCGTCCGCCCGCTGGTAGCCCTCCTGCAGCTCGGGGAACACCTGGAGCCCGCGCTCGTCCAGGGCCTGGAGGATGCGCGTGGCGATGGCCTCCGACGCGTCCACGCCCTCCCGGCTGCTGTCGAGGTCCTTCTGCATCCCCACCGCCTTCGCCACCTCTTCCTGGGTGGTGGCGAACTGGAGCGCCATCGGCGGCAGCAGCGTGGTGACGTCCAGGGTGCTCGCGTTGCGCGCCAGCAGCTTGTCGAAATACGCGATGGGGTCCTGGTTCACCTTCAGCAGCGCGTCCACTTGGTCGTGCACCGGCTTGTAGGTGCCGATGACCTCCTCGTACGCGGCGGTGGCCTCGTCGTACTTGCGCAGCTTGAGCTGCAGGTGGCCCTGGAGGAGCCGGGCCTCGGGAGCCACGGAGGACTCGGGCCCCACCAGCAGGAGGATGTCCGTGGCGTTCTTCGCCTTCTCGAAGTCCCCCTTCTTCACGTGCACCCAGGCCATCTCGTAGAGCGAGTCCACGAAGGACTCACTCTCGCGCGGAATCTCCGCGTACCGGTCGAGCGCCTCGTCATGGCGTCCCAGCTCGTAGAGGAGCCGCCCCAGCGACAGGCTCGCCAGCTCCTTGAGCCGCTGTAGCTCCGGCTCCTGCGCCGTGCTGGAGGCGAGGGGACGGAAGCGCTCCACGGCGCCCGCGTAGTCGCCCTCCTGCACGGCCAGCACACCGAGGAAGTACGCGCTCTGCGGCTGGAAGCGTCCGCCGACGGTGCTGGCCAGGGGCTGGAAGGCCGCGCGGGCCCGCTGGCGCCGCTCCGCGTCCGGCAGGTCCGTCCGCTTGAAGAGCCACTTGGCGTAGACGTACTCGAGCTCCGGCGTCAGCTGGCCACCCGACAGGCGCCGCGCCCGCTCGATGTACTCGTCCAGGCCCGTGAACTGGTTGAGCCGGCTGGCGATCTCCAGGTAGCGCGCGAGCGCGTCCCGGTAGTGCTTCGTGCCGCTCAGCGTGAGCAACTCGCGCAGGTAGATGCGCGCACCGATGTAGTTCTGCTGCCGGTAGAGCGAGTCCCCCAGGTAGAAGAGCGCGTCCGGGTAGTGCTCCTCCGCGCGGAACTTCGGGTCGCCCACCAGGTCATAGAAGAGCACCGACGCGGCGGCCCAGTCTTCCAGCTGGTACTGAATCTCCCCGCTGGAGAAGCGCCGCAGCCGCAGCTCGTCCTCGCCGGGCTCGGGACGCTGGGTGAACTGCGCCTCGACGAAGCGGAGGTTCTCCTCGGCTTCCTTCAGCTGCCCGGACACCTTCTCCAGCCGCGAGGACAGCTCGCGGGCAGAAGGGCGGGGTGCTTCCGCGGCGCGCGCGGAGCCGGGAGCCCCGAGCGTGGCCGCCGCGAGCAGCAGGGCGTGGAGGCGCGACGTGCTCAAGGCCGGCCCTCTACTTCGTTTCGGAGGCCGCAGCGGGAGGCGGCGGGGCGGCGTCTGGGGCTGGCGACGGCTTGCCCGCGTCGCGTGACGACTCGAGGTCGTAGCGCACCGCCGGCCGGTCCTGCAGGTCCGTGGTCAGTCCCCCCTTCTCGAAGCCCACCACGCGCACGGTCGTCACCTTCCCCGGCTCCGCGTTGAAGGTGTAGCTGGACTGCACCTTGAACCGGTACCCCTCCAGGTAGCTGAACACCCCGTAGCCATGGCCGCGGTAGACGAGCCGCACGGCCACCTGGTGCTGGCCCGGCACGATGCGGCCCTTGAAGATCTCGAACTCCCGGTTCTTGGACAGCTCCTCGGAGGCCTCGTCCGTGCGCGTGTAGATGGGCGCGCCGTCCAGCGCGTACGCCACCGACTCCAGCACGAACGAGTCGCCCATCTCGTTGCGGTGGACGAGCACCGCGCGCGCTCCGGTGGAGAGGTCTCCGCCCAGCACCGTCTCCTGCAAGAGCTGCAGGCGCGCCTTGGAGCGGTAGATCTTCTCCTTCAGGTCGACGACCTGCTCCTCGAGCGTGCGCACCCGGGTGTTGAAGGCCTCGTCCGCGGTGCGCGCCTGCGAGGCGGCGGGCGCCGGGGCGGCGGGCTGCGGGGAAGCCGGAGCGGAAACGGCGGAAGGGCCCTGCTGCGCGAACGCAGGGGCCCAGAGGGCCGTGACCGCCACGGCCAGCGCACGGAGGGTAGGGGAGGCGGAGCGCACGAAGGAGCGACCTCGTCTGCGGGCGGACCGGAAGTGGCCCGCCCGGCGTGCGGCTAGCCGCCCTTCTTCAGCTCCGTCAGTACCAGCTTGGCCACCGCCTTGAGCGTGTCGAACACGCCCACGCCGGTGGGGGCCACCGCCTGATACTCGGGGATGTTGCGCTGGTTGAGCGACTTGCGCATCTCCTCGACCGTCACGGCGTTGGGCAGGTCCCGCTTGTTGTACTGCATCACGTACGGAATCTTGTTCAGGTCGTAGCCCTGCTCGGCCAGGTTGATGCGCAGGTTCTCCAACGACTCCATGTTGGCCTCCATGCGCTCCACCTGGCTGTCGGCCACGAACACCACGCCGTCCACGCCCTTGAGGATGAGCTTGCGGCTGGCGTCGTAGAAGACCTGGCCCGGCACCGTGTACAGGTGGAAGCGCGTCTTGAATCCGCGAATCTCACCGAGCGACAGCGGCAGGAAGTCGAAGAAGAGCGTGCGGTCCGTCTCCGTGGAGAGCGAGATGAGCTTGCCCTTCGTCTCCGCGGCGGTCTTGTTGTAGATGTACTGCAGGTTCGTCGTCTTCCCGCACAACCCGGGACCGTAGTAGACGATCTTGCAGTTGATTTCGCGAGACGAGTAGTTGATGAAGGACATGGCTTCTCGGGTTACTCGCTGAAGAGGTTGTCGATATCGTCGTCGGAAATCTCGGCGAACGGCGAGCCGGCCCCGGGACCATCCGTCTTCTTCACGAGGCTCTCGAAGATCTTGGTCAGCTCGTCACTGGCCTTCTTGATGCGCAGGCGCACCAGGCCGAGGCTGGTCCGGTTGTCGAAGATGACGACCAGCACCACCCGGCTCCCGACGATGGTCATGTACAACGAGTCCTTGGCCCCTTCATGGAATTGATGGGGGAACTCGTTTTCGCCAATCAACTTCGCGAGACCGCCCATCGCCGCCACGTTACCGGCCGTCAGCGAGGCCAGTGAGGTGGTGTCGATGTTCTGCGTCTGTCCCGCGGAAGAGATGAGCTGCCCGTTCTTGTCGACGAGGAACACCACCTTCGCGTTCGCGTCCTTGGTCAGCCGGTCGCAAACCGCGTTGATCTTGGTGAACTCCTCTTCATACATCACCAGTTGCGTGCCCATGGGCGTTTACGCTCCTAAGCGTCTCGCTCGACCTTGACTCCCGCGGCCCCCGAAGGTTTCCGGAATGAATTTCGGAGGTTAGGTGCGGCGCTCCCGACCGGGGGAGCTTTAGCAAAGCCCTTCCAACCCGGCAAGAAGCCACCTCTATCCCTGGATCCAGGTGCTCCCGGGGCTGGCGTGCAGGCACATGCCCACAGAGGTCGCCTGCTGGGGGTCAGCGGGAGGGGGGAGGGGTTCATGCGAGGGGGCATCTTCCGAGGGAGGAGGGGGTAGAGGAAATCCGGTCGCTTCCAGTTTCGAGGGGACCTGTCGAGTCTTCACTATACTCCGGCCGTGCCGTTCCGCTCCCGTCCCTTTTTCGCCGTTCTCCTACTTGTGCTCACCCTGGGGGTGCCGATCAGCGCGGCGGCCCAGGGTGTACCCACGGAGCGGGCGGCGGTGCGGTTGCGCTACGGGCTCGCCTTCCGAGAGGGCGCCCAGGAGGCGGGGCCGGCGGTGACGTACGCGGGGATGACGCCCAATGACGTGGCGCTGGGGGTCTCCGCATTCGGCGAGAGGTGGCTGGGAGGGTGGGCCAGCGTGCAGCGCGAGGGCTTCAGCCTCTCGTTGGGCTCGGAGTCCGTCACCCGTGGAGCGCTGGTGAGGGCCTCGGTGGGCCCGGCGGCGCGCGTCTTCCTGGGGCCGGTGCGCGCCGAGCTGAGCGCCGGCTACGGCTTCGCGCAGCTGCCGGTCTTCTCCTCCAGTACGGGACAGGTGCGGCTCGTCCCCATGGCGCGCCATGCCGCGCTGGTGGGCGCGCGCGTGCTGGTGCCGCTGCCCTGGCGCCTGCGCGCGGAGGTGCGCGGGGAGGTGCCCGTGGCGATTGGCTCCGCCTCGAATGGCTTCGCCGCCGGGGCCGCGGTGCTCGTCCCGGTGCTGCGGCGGGGCGAGTGGGGTGGGGCGCTGGTGCTGGACTACCAGTACGTGCAGGACGCGCTGACGACGGCGGACGGCGGGGTGTCCCGCCAGAGCATCAGCCGCGCGGGAGTGGCCTTCGAGCTCTCCCTGGGCGGGGCGGAGGCCGGCGCGCGGCCGGAGACGGGCGAGCTCGTCCTGTCGGTGGTGGACGCGGACTCCGGCAGCCCGCTGCCCGAGGCCCGGGTGGTGCTGACGGCGGGCGGTGTGGAGCAGGCGCCCCGGGTGGCGGGGGTGGATGGGCGGGTGACGGACGTGGTGCTGCCGCCGGGAGAAGTGCTCGCGCGGGTGGAGGCGGGGGGCTACCTGCCCGCCGAGGCGCGCGCCACCGTGACGGCCGGGGAGCGCACGGAGCTGGTGGTGCGGGCGAGCCCGGAGCCGCGGGTGGGCACCCTGCTCGTGACGGTGACGGATGCGCGCGGGGGCAATCCCCTGCCGGGCGCGGCCGTGGCGGTGGGCACCACCCAGGTCCTCACCGACGCGGCGGGGCAGGTCCGCTTGGAGGGGCTCGGCCCGGGTCCACTGGAAGTGAAGATCTCGGCCGAGGGCTTCCGGGCTACCCAGGAGGCGGTGGTCATCGTCACCGGGACGGAGGCGGAGCTGGCCGTCTCGTTGGTGTCCGGGCGGCAGGGAGCGCTCGCCACCCTGTCCGGTCAGGTGCGGAGCGTGCGGAAGGGAAAGCCGCTCAAGGCCCTGCTCGTCATCCCCGAGGCGAAGATCCGCCGCCGTACGGATGCCCGGGGGACTTTCCAGGTCCAGCTCAAGCAAGGTAGGTATCGACTCATCTTCTCGGCTCCCGGACACGTGTCCCAGACCAAGGTCGTCACCGTACGCGACGGCGAACAAGCCATCTTCAACGTCGATCTCTTCCCCAAATCCCGGTGAGCCCCTTCCGCCCTCGCATCGCCTCCGCTCTGTGTCTGCTGCTGGCCACCGCCTGCGGGGATGAGGAGCCCGTGTCTCCGCCCGCACCGCCTCCCGCAGTCGCCGTGGCGCAGAAGCCGGCGGAGGTGGTGGCGCCGGACGCGGGCGTGGTGGTGCTCGCGCAGTTGGTGGAGGTGACGGGCGAGGCGCGGCTGGAGCGTGGAGGCAAGGCGTCTCCCGCGGTGCGAGGCCCGCTGTCGCGCGGTGACGCGGTGGAGACGGGCGCGGACGGTGCCGTCACGGTGCGTTTCGCCGACGGGCGCACGGTGGAGGTGGGGCCGGACGCGCGCTTCGTCCTCGAGGAGGACTCGAGCGGGGTGGTGATGGCGGTGTCGCGCGGCCTCGTGCTGGCGCGGGTGCCGGCGGACCGGACGCAGGCGCCCTCGGGCCCGAGCGTGCAGCTCACCCTGCTCACCCCCTTCGGCCTCACCCGGGTGGGCGCGGACGGCGGCGAGGTGAAGGTGGACGTGGGCGCGGACGAGGGCCGCGTGGAGGTGCTGCTGGGCACCGTGGAGGTGGTGGCGAAGAACGGGCAGACGGTGCGCGCCGAGCAGGGCCAGGTGGCATCGGTGAAGGTGGAGGGGGTGACGACGCGGGTGCTGGAGCTGGCCCCCGTCGAGGTGACGGTGCACGCCGCGACGGGCCGCGCCGAGTGGCGCCAGAAGGGGAGTGCCCGGTGGCGCGGGGTGGACCGGAATGGCGAGGCGCTCAAGGCCGGTGACAGCGTGCGCGTGCGCCAGGGCACGGCGCTGCTGAAGCTGGAGGGCTCGGAGTCCACGCTCTCGCTGGGCTCGGGGGGCGAGCTGGTGGTGGAGGACGTGGCCCGGGCGGGCTCGACGGACGAGGCGCGGCTGGATCTGCGCAAGGGCGAGCTGGGGCTGATGCTGGCGCCGGGCCGCGCCAGCCGGGTGGTGCTGCCGGGGCTCTCGGTGGAGAGCAGCGGGGCGGCCCGGCTCGACGTGCGGCGCACGGGGGATGGCTTCACCGTGGACTCGCGCGCGGGTGACGTGACGCTGGTGCGCGGCGGGGCCCGCGAGTCGCTCCGGGCGGGCGAGCGCGCCACCGTGGCGGGCGAGGCCACCGCGAAGGTCGAGGCGTTGGCGCGGGCGCCGTTCGCGCTGCCCTCCGCCGACGGCCAGCAGGTGTTCCAGCGGCGTCCGTTGGAGGTGGCCCTCACGTGGGAGGAGCAGGGCGAGGTGCGGGTGGAGGTGGCCTCGGATGCGGCCTTCAAGGTGCCGGTGCTGTCGGGCACGGCCCGGGGCGGCTTCGTCAACGTGACGCCTCCGGCCCGGGGCTCGCTGTACTGGCGGGTGCGGCGCGCGGACGGCCCGGAGGTGGCGCGGGGCAGTGCGACCTTCGGACCGGAGCGCTCGGCGAAGGGCGAGCTGGACCGGCTGCGCAACCGGGTACCGGAAGGCCCGGAGAAGACGACCATCTTCTTCCAGGACAAGCCCCCGGCCGTCACCTTCACCTGCGAGGCGCAGGAGGGCGCGGCCTCCTACAAGGTGGCGGTGTACCGCAGCGGGGCGCTGGGCACGCCCGTGGCGGAGCGCACCGCCGCCGAGCCGCGGGTTCCGCTCGAGGCCGGCATCCTGGACGAGGGCAGCTTCCTCTGGTCCATCACCCCGGTGGGGGCCGGTGGCCGGGCGATGCGGGGCGGGCGGATGAACAAGCTGGAGCTCGTCTTCGACAACTCGGTGCCCACGCTCATCGTCAGTGCTCCCCGGGATGGCGTGCGCGCGGGCCCTCGGGTGCGCGTGACCGGCGTGGCTCCCGTGGATGCGAAGCTCTTCGTGAACGGGCAGCCGCTGTCCCTCGACTCGAAACACCGGTTCAATACCTGGGTGACTCCCGAGGGCCGCCCGCCCCAACTCGTTTTCAAGCTGTCCCGCCCCGGTGCACCGGACGTCTATACGGTGCGCACCCTGAAGTGAGGCTCGCATGACGACCCCCGAAGCCGGAAAGGTAGCTGGAGGGAGCCCCGACGCTCAGCTGCGCGCCTATGGCCAGTACGTGCTGGTGCGCAAGCTGGCCGAGGGCGGCATGGCGGAGATCTTCCTCGCCAAGCGGCTCGGTGCGGACGGCTTCGAGCGCAACGTCGTCATCAAGCGGATGCTCTCGTCCCTGTCGGGCATGCCCGAGTTCGTGGAGATGTTCCGCGACGAGGCCCGGCTGGCGGCGAAGCTCTCCCACCCCAACATCGTGCAGATCCAGGACCTGGGCTTCACGGACGGGTGCTACTACATCTGCATGGAGTACCTGGCGGGGGAGGACTTCTCCACCACGGTGCGCACCGCGAGCTTCCGGGGGGAGTACGTGCCCGTGCCGCTGGTGATGCGCGTGCTCGCGGACGCGGCGCGCGGCCTGCACTACGCCCACGAGTTCTCCGATGAGACGGGCCGGCGGCTGAACATCGTCCACCGCGACATCTCGCCCTCGAATCTGTACGTGACGTACGAGGGCCAGGTGAAGGTGCTGGACTTCGGCATCTCCAAGTACGAGTCGCGCCAGGCCCACACGCGCACCGGCGTGGTGAAGGGCAAGTACATCTACATGGCGCCGGAGCAGGCCCGGGGCGCCCAGGTGGATCGGCGCGCGGACGTCTTCTCGTTGGGCGTGAGCCTCTACGAGGCGCTCACCCACGTGCGGCCCTTCGCCCGGGACAACGATCTGGCGGTGCTCAGCGCGCTGCTGGAGGGGAACTTCCAGCCGCCCCGCGAGCTGCGGCCGGACCTGTCCCCGGAGCTGGAGATGGTGGTGCTCCGGGCGATGGCCTCCGACCCCGACGAGCGCTACGCCACCGCCGCCGAGTTCGCGGATGACCTGGAGCACCTCCTGTCGCGGGAGCCCCAGCGGCCGACGGGCTCCGTCCTGGCCGAGTACCTGCGCCAGAGCTTCGGCGAGGAGCGCTACGCGGAGAAGACGCGCATCCCGACCATCACGACGCTGAAGGAGTCCGGGCTCGCCGTACCGGTGACGATCGTCGGCGCCTCGCTGATGCCGTCGGGCTCCATGCCCTCGGTCTCCTCCGAGGCGCGGACGGGCGTCGTTCCCCCTCAGCCCGGCACGAACGGGGCGCTGGCGGGGACTTCGCGCTGGCGTGGAATCGCCATGGGCGTGGTGGCGAGCTGCCTGCTGCTGGCGGGTGGGGCCTTCGTGGTGGGGCGCCAGATGGCGCCGCCGGCGCCGCAGCCCGTGGTCCAGGCCGCTCCGCCCCCAGCTCCCGTGTCTCCGCCTGCTCCCACGGAGCCCGCGCCCGTGCCCGCGTCACCGGAAACCGCTTCACCCGGAACCGCCGTGGCCGCCGTTGCCGAGACCCCGCCGCCCGCCCAGACGGCGTTGGCCGCCGCGCCGGAGCCCGCCACGGCTCCACCCGCGGAGCAGGCCGAGCCCCCTCCCGCGAAGGCGGCGGCGCGGACGGTGAAGCGCGTGACGCTGGAGGCCTCGGACATCCAGCAGGTGGTGTCGCGCAACCGGGCGCGCATCATGTCGTGCTTCGAGCAGTACAAGCGCGACCTGCCCGCGGACGAGGGCCAGGTGCAGGTGCGCTTCACCATCTTCTCCTCGGGCAAGGCGGACGCGGCCACCCAGGGGCCGCTGGCGGCGCGGCCCGTGGGCAAGTGCCTGGAGAAGCAGGTGGAGCGGCTGCGCTTCCCCCCGCACCGGGACAAGGAAGTGACGGTGGTGCTGCCCTTCGGCTACCGCGTGACGCGGTAGCCGCGGAGGCTCACAGCTCGCGCCGGGCGCTGAGCGCCTTGGCCAGCGTGGCCTGGTCGGCGTACTCGAGGTCGCCGCCCATGGGCAGCCCCTGGGCGATGCGGCTCACCCGGATGCCCATCGGCTTGAGCAGCCGCATGAGGTAGAGCGCGGTGGCCTCGCCCTCCACGTCCGGGTTGGTGGCGAGGATGATCTCCTCGACATGGCCGTCCCCCAGCCGCGTGAGCAGCTCCTTGATGCGCAGCTGCTCGGGGCCCACGCCGTCCAGCGGCGAGAGCACGCCGTGCAGCACGTGGTAGCGGCCCTTGAACTCGCGGGTGCGCTCCAGCGCCATCAGGTCGGCGAACGTCTCCACCACGCACAGCACGCGCTCGTCGCGCCGGTGGTCCCGGCAGAAACCGCACAGCTCCGAGTCGGTGAGGGAGAAGCAGCGGGCGCACAGGTGCACCTTCTCCTTCACCTCGCGGATGGCCGCGGAGAGTTCCTGGGCGTACTCGCCCGGGGCGCGCAGGATGTGGAACGCCAGCCGCTGCGCGGTCTTCTCCCCGATGCCGGGGAGCTTCGCGAGCTGGGCGACCAGCCGGTTGAGCGGATCAGGAGTCATTCGGTATCAAGTAATGCCGGGGATCTTCACGCCGCCCGAGATCTTGCCGAGCTCGCGCTGCATCTTCTCACGGCTGCTCGCCAGGGCGGCGTTGACGCCGGCGGTGACCAGGTCCTCGAGCATGCCCAGGTCGTTGGGGTCCACCAGCGACTTGTCGATCTTGATGCTCTTGATCTCCTGCACGCAGTTGGCGACCACGGTGACGCGGCCGTCGCCGGCCTTGGCCTCGACGGTCTCCTCGGCCAGCTCCTTCTTGCGCTGTTCGATCTTCTCCGTGAGCTTGTTGGCCTGACGGATGAAGTAGTTCAAGTCGATGCCGGGCATGAGCTTCCTCGTGGGACGTGCGAGCGGGCATCGGAAGACCGCTCGGTGTGGTGCGAAACGCGCACCCTAGCGTCGGGCGCGCCGGTTGTCAGGGGCTCTCGTCGGGGAGGTCGGTCGACGGGGCGGCGACCGGGCGCGCGGGCTGGTCGTACACCTGGATGTGTTCGATCTCGCCCCCGAGGAACTTCAGGGTGGCGCGGATCGCGGGGTGGGTGCGCACCCGGCCCTCGGTGCTCTTCTCGTAGGCGGCGCGCTCCTGGGCGTCCTCCTGGGCGATGCTGATGAGGCCCGCGCCAGGACCCGGGACCTCGTTCTCGGCGCAGTCCTGCACCACGAGCTTCGTGGGACGGCCGAAGTGCTCGGAGAGGGCCTTCTCGACGATGGCGCGCCCACCGCCGCCGGTCACGGTCGTCTTGTGGAAGCCGTCCTTGGGTGTGTAGGCGATCGCCACCTCGCCCTCGCGGATCCACAGCAGGCGGCCACAGGCGAGCGACTTGGCGTGCCGGCCCGAGGCATCCCGCACGGTGTCCACCGTCGCGCGCCACCGGTCCTGGAGCGGCTTCCGGGGGTTGTCGCGGCCCGAAGCGGCCATGGTGGCGATGGGTGCCACGGAGCGCGCGGCGTGGTGGACGTCGAAGGGCCGGACGGAGTCGGGCTCCGGCTCCGGCTCGGCGAGAGGGGCGGGCGGCACGTCGGGAAGGCACTCGCCGGAGGCACAGCCCTCGGGGGAGGCTTCCTCGGGGAAGTAGCGCTCGTCGTCGACGGGAGGAGGGGGCTGCGGCGGCTGCGGGGGCAGGCGCACGTTCGTCACGCGCACCACGGGCTGCGTGGGGGCGGGCGCCGCGGGGGGAGGCGCGACGGGCACGGGGCCACCCCGGGACATGCCGAACGGAGACGAGGCCGGAGGCATGACGGCCCGAGCGGGCTCGGACGCCTGGACAGGTGCCGGGACTCGCGGCGCCGGAGTGGGGGCGGGGGCCGCCGGAGCTGGAGCCCGGGCCTCCCACGGACGCGACGGGGCCTGTGCCGCCACGGGAGGTGTGGCGGGCTCGGGCGCGCGAGGCGGCGGGGCAGGGGCCCGGGCGGGCTCCGGGAGACGCTCAGTGGGAGCGAAAGTTGGCGGGGCTGGAGCGACCTCCAGGCGCCCCAGCAGCTACCTTGCGCGCGTCCTCGGGACCCAGGCCGGAGGCGAGGCGATCCACCCGGGCGAGCAGCTCCGGGATGGAGCCGACCGGCGAGAGCTGGATGGCCTTGAGCAGCGCCATCTCCAGCGCGAGCCGGGGATGGGCCGCACGCGACACGTCCCACACGCACCCGTGCACCACGTCGAAGAGGCGGGAGATCTGCGCCGGCTCCGCGTCCTTGGCCAGCGCGGTGAGGGCGTTGCGCTCGGACTCGGCGAGCTCGGCGGGGGCCTCGCCCAGCGTCTTGGCGACGAAGAGGTGGCGCAGCTGCAGCGCGAGCTCCTCGGTGAGGCGCTTGAGGTCCGTGCCGCGGTTGAAGACCTCCTCCACGCGCTCGAGCACGCGCTTCGCGTCCTTGCGCACCAGCGCCTCGGCGAAGTCCTGCACCACCGTGCGATCGATGGTGCCCAGCGCGTCGGCGATGTCCTCGTCCTTGGGCTCGGGGCCGCAGGCGGAGAAGATCTGATCCAGGAGGCTGAGCGCGTCGCGCATGCCACCCTCGGACTGGCGCACCACCATGGAGAGGGCGCGCTCGGAGATGGCCACCTTCTCCTGCTCGCAGATGTACTTGAGCCGCTGGAGCATCACGGCGGCGGAGATGCGGCGGAAGTTGTGGCGCTGGCAGCGCGAGAGGATGGTGTCCGGGAGCTTGTGCGCCTCGGTGGTCGCGAAGATGAACTTCACGTGGCCGGGCGGCTCCTCGAGCGTCTTCAGGAGCGCGTTGAACGCGGCTCCCGAGAGCATGTGGACCTCGTCGATGATGTAGATCTTGTGCCGGTCGCGCTGCGGCAGGTACTTGGCGTTCTCGCGGATCTCCCGGACGTTCTCGACGCCGTTGTTGGAGGCACCGTCGATCTCCGCCACGTCCACCGAGGTGCCCGCGGCGATCTCCGTGCACGCCTGGCACTTGCCACAGGGCTCGGGGGTGGGCCCGTGCTCACAATTGAGGGCCTTGGCGAGCAGGCGGGCGGCGGTCGTCTTGCCCACGCCTCGAGGGCCGCAGAACAGGTAGGCGTGCGCCACCCGGTTCATCTTGATGGCGTTGGCGACCGTCCGGACCACGTGCTCCTGGCCGGTCATGTCGTCGAAGGTCTGCGGGCGCCATTTACGGGCGAGGACGAGGTAGCTCATGGGGGCGGCGAATCTAAACACGGAGAACACGCCAGCGCACGGTTTCCATGCACCGGCCGCTCTACTTTTGCGGTCCTCCCTGGAAGTCCATGAAGGAGACGCCCGAGGTCGGGCCCTTCACTCCCTGTCCCAGGGCACCAACTTGCGCTTCCACGGGAGGACGGGGAGAGTCGCGCGGCCCCTCCCATGACCGTGCCCGCGCCCGTCTCCGCTCCTCCGCCGTCCGCCGTTCCGGCCTCCGAGGCGCCGCTGTCCGGGATGCGACGGCGCTGGCCGCTCGTGGTGCTGCTAGGTGGGGTAGGGCTGTTGCCCGCGATCATCGCGGTGGCGCAGCTCGGGCGCATCCACCCGGACGAGGTGTACCAGCTGCTCGAGCCGGCCTGGTTCCGCGCCCACGGCTACGGGGTGCTGGCCTGGGAGTGGCGCGCGGGCCTGCGCAACTGGGCCCTGCCTGGCGTGGCCGCGTGGCTGTTGCGGCTGGCGGACGTGCTGGGCCTCACGCACCCGGTGGCATACCGGGCGCTGCTCGCCGTGCCGCAGGTGGCGCTGCACGGGTGGATGTTGTGGGCCACCTACCGTTACGCCGAGCGCCGGGCCGGAGCCGCGGGAGGCCTCTTCGCGCTGCTCGTCGTGGGCCTCTACGGGCCGGTGCTCGTCTTCGCGGGCCGCACGCTGGGCGAGTCCCTCTCCACCGCCTTCCTCGTGGTGGCAATGGAGGCGCTGGACCGCACCGGACGCCCGGTGCGCGCGGGCCTGGTGGGCGGACTGGCGCTGGGACTGGCGGTGGTGGCGCGCTACGGCTCGGCGGTGGTGGTGCTGGCGGCGCTCGTCTGGCTGGCGGCGGCCTGGCGCTGGCGGGTGCTCGCCTTCACGTGCCTCGGGGGACTGGGCGTCGCGCTGGGCCTGGGGGCCCTCGATTGGGCGACGTGGGGCAGACCCTTCCACTCCTTCTTCGCCTACGTGGACTTCAACATCCTCTCCGGGCAGGCCGCGAGGCAGTTCGGCGCTTCTCCCCCGGGCTTCTACCTCTGGCCCTTCCTCTCGGGGCTGCCCCTCTGGCTCCTCGCCGTGTTGCCCCGGGGGCTCTCCTCCCTGCGCCAGCGGCTCGCCATTCCGCTTCCGCTCTTCTGCGCGGCGGCCTACCTGCTCGCCATCACCACCACGGCCCACAAGGAGGAGCGCTTTCTCTACCCGGCGCTGGTGCTCCTGACGCTGGCCGCGGCCCCGGCCCTGGCCACCCTCGTGTTGGGACGCGAGGAGGCCCGCTCGAGGTGGGGGCTGGGGACGGTGGCCCTGGCCACCACGCTGCTGGCGGGACACTTCTTTCCGCCGGGAGACCTGCGGGGAGATCAGTTCCGCGCCATCGTCGCGGCCACCCGGGACGACGGCGCCCGCGGGCTGCTCATCGTCAACGAGGGCCTGTGGGGGGCGGGGGGCTTCTTCTACATCGGCAAGAACATCCCCTGGAGCACCTGCGACTGGCCCCAGGACGCCAACTTCCAGGCGGCCATGAGGGATGCGCGCTTCAACCGCGCTGTCACCTTTGAGGGCCGGGCCCTGGCGGAACTCCAGTCGGCCGGCTTCCGGGTGGTGGCCCGGGTGGGCCGCGAGACGGTGCTCGCGCGGGACTGAAGGGCAAAAAAAGAAGGAGCCGGGTCCTCTTTTCAGAAGACCCAGCTCCTTCACAAGAACGGCCGGGACACACGCGGAGGTGCGCTACCGTTGCTTCCTTCCGGACCTGGCGGGGTTCACGTCCCCACGTTGTCCCGACCACAAGCTCTTTGTACTGACAACACACTACGGAGAGGGTGGGATTCGAACCCACGATACCCTTTCAGATATACACGCGTTCCAGGCGTGCGCCTTCAACCGCTCGGCCACCTCTCCATGAGACACTCTGCGGAGAGCGTAGGATTCGAACCTACGATACCGTTCCCGGTATGCCTGATTTCGAGTCAGGTGCCTTCGACCACTCGGCCAGCTCTCCAATATTCACTTGTCGCGTTTCTTCTCGCGCAATCGCTCGAAGAAATCCTTCAGCATCTGGCGGCTCTCGTCCGCCAAAACCCCACTCATCACTTGGAGCCGGTGGTTGTGCCGGGGCTCCTCTGCGAGGTTGTAGAGCGAACCAACGGCTCCGGCTTTCGGGTCCTTCGTTCCGAAAACCAGCCGCGTGACCCTCGACTGAACCAGCGCTCCAGCGCACATCGCGCACGGCTCCAGCGTCACATACAGGGTGACACCCGTGAGCCGCCACGCGCCGAGCGCCTTGGCCGCTGCGTCCAGCGCGAAGATCTCCGCGTGGGCCAGGGGATTCCGGTCGATCTCCCTGCGATTGAAGCCGACGCCGATGACCTTGCCATCGTGTACGGCCACAGCACCGACAGGGACTTCCCCGAGTCCAGCGGCTTCCCGCGCGAGCGCGAGCGCCTGCTGCATGAAAGCTTCGTCCAGACTCATGAGGGAATGAGATGAGGGGAAAGGTTGGCGCTCCCTGGAGGATTCGAACCTCCGGCCTTCGGATTCGTAGTCCGACGCTCTATCCAGCTGAGCTAAGGGAGCTTGCCGTTTCCTTCACCGCATCTACCACAACCGCGACCTCTGTACCACAACCACTTTCGCGCTACCACAACCAAGATGAGTGGCGGAGAGAGAGGGATTCGAACCCTCGATACCCTTTCGAGTATGCAGGTTTAGCAAACCTGTGCCTTCAGCCTCTCGGCCATCTCTCCACTGCCTTTACTGTCAAAGAACCGCATACGACAAGAACAAACTCGGAGGAGGTAGGATTCGAACCTACGGGAAGCTTGCGCCACCTGCGGTTTTCAAGACCGCTGCCTTCAGCCGCTCGGCCACTCCTCCACTGCTTGGAGCCGCGCGGGCCACCCGAACTGCGTGGGCCGCCCTTCTACATCATCCGGGGCCCATTGCAACAACGTTATGGGGCCCCGGAAGCTGACAGCATGCCGAATCCGCCCCCTACAGCGGGCGGAGCTCCTTGAGGCCTCCCATGTAGGGCACCAACGCCTCGGGGATGGCGATGCTTCCGTCCTCGCGCTGGTAGTTCTCGAGGATGGCGATGGTCGTCCGCCCCACGGCCAGGCCGCTGCCATTGAGCGTGTGGAGGAGCTGGGGCTTGTCCCCCTTCTGGGCCCGGTAGCGGATTTTGGCCCGGCGCGCCTGGAAGTCGCCGCAGTCCGAGCAGGAGGAGATCTCCCGGTACGTCCCCTGGCCGGGCAGCCAGACCTCGATGTCGTAGGTCTTCCGGGCGCCGAAGCCCATGTCCCCGGTGCACAGCAGCATCACCCGGTGGTGCAGCCCCAGGCGCCGGAGGATGTCGCAGGCGTCATCCGTCATCTTCTCCAGCTCGTCGAGGCTGCTCTCCGGGGTGGCGAACTTCACCAGCTCCACCTTGTGGAACTGGTGCTGGCGGATGAGGCCGCGGGTGTCCTTGCCCGCCGAGCCCGCCTCGGCGCGGAAGCACGGGCTGAAGGCGCAGTACTTCTTCGGCAGTTGGTCCCCGTCGAGGATTTCATCCGAGTGGTAGTTGGTGACGGGCACCTCGGCGGTGGGGATGAGGAAGCGCTCGGGCTCACCCACCGTCTTGAAGGCGTCCTCCTCGAACTTGGGCAGCTGGCCGGTGCCCATCATCGTCTCGCGCAGCACGAGGTAGGGCGGCAGCATCTCGACGTACCCCTTGGGGGTGTGCACGTCGATCATGAAGCTCACCAGGGCCCGCTCCAGCCGGGCGAGCGCTCCCTTGTAGAAGGCGAAGCGCGAGCCGGACACCTTGGCGGCGCGCTCGAAGTCCAGCATCCCCAGCTTCTCACCCAGCTCGAAGTGCTGCTTGGGCGTGAAGGGCAGGTTGGGCTTCTCGCCCCAGGTGCGCACCTGGACGTTGTCCTCGGCGCCGCCGCCCACCGGCACGGACTCATGGGGGATGTTGGGGATGACCAGCAGGATGCGGCTGAGCTCCTCCTCCACTTCCTTGAGGCGGGCCTCCTTCTCCTTGATGGTCTGGGAGACGGTGCGCATCTCCCCGCGCAGCGACTCGAGCGCGGCCGGGTCCTCCTTGGCCTTGCGCTTCATCTCCTCGTTGGCCGTGTTGCGGCGCGCGGAGAGTGACTCCATGGCCACATAGAGGTCGCGCCGTTCCGACACGAGGCTCTTGAAGGGGCCGAGGTCCAGGCTGCCGCCACGGGACTGCAGCCGGGCGACCACCGCATCGAAGTTCTGCGCGACGTACTTGAGATCCAACATGGCTGGCGGGTTGTAGTCACCCCGCGCGGGCCGGGCAAGGCAGGAAGTACCCGGGCGCCCGGAAACGGACGCCCGGGAGTCCGGAGGACTACTCGAGGAAGCTGATCTCGTCCTCGACTTCCTTGCGCTCCACCGCGTCGGCCTTGCTGTTGGCCATGTACTCCTGGAAGGCCTTGACGGCCTCCTTCTTCTTGCCCTTCTCCTTGTAGGCGTAGCCCAGGTGGTACCAGATGTCGGCGCGCTTCGGCTCGTTCTTGGAGGCCTTCAGGTACGCGTCGATGGCCTTGGGGTACTGGTTCAGCTCGCCCCAGGCGCGGCCCAGCTTGAAGTAGACGGCCGTCTGGCCCGGGTCGGCCTTGAGGACCTGCTCGTAGGAGCGGATGGCCTCGCGCCAGCGCGCGGCGGCGAAGTGCGTGTTGCCGATGGCGGTGTACATCCCGGTGCGCTTGGGATCCGCCTTGAGCGCGGCCTGGAAGGCCGTGAGCGCCTCCTCGAACTCGTTGCGCTCCAGGTGGGCCAGACCGAGGGCCTCCTGGGCCTCGGCCATCTTCGGAGCGAGCTTCACCGCCTCCTGCCACTCCTTGATGGCCTCGGGCAGCTGCTTGGCGTCCTGGTAGAGGAGACCGAAGGCGTAGTGGTAGTCGGCGCGGTTGGGCGCGCGCTCCACCGCGGCGGTCATGCTCTCGATGGCCTGGCTGTAGTCGCCGGCCGGCACCGGCTCTGGCTCCTTGTTCTCCTTCTCCGCCTTGGCCTGGGCCGCCTTCTGCCTGGCCTTCACCTCGGCCTTCACCTGGGCCACCTTCACCTGGGCCATGTAGAAGTTGGCCTCGGGGTTGGTGGACTCGCTCTTGAGCGCCACCGTGAGGTTGACCTCGGCCTCCTTGAAGTGGTTGGAGGCCTCGGCGGGCTTGTCCTCCGGGGTGGCGTGGCCCTTGTCGATCTGCACCGCGGCCAGGGTGACGAGCGTGGCCACCGAGCGCGGCTCCACCTTCTTGGCCTCGGTCAGCTCGGTGAGGGCGTCGTCCAGCCTGCCCTGGCGCCACAGCACGATGCCGCGATGCAGGCGGCCGCCGCGCAGCGTGTGCGGATCCAGCTCCAGCGCGGTCTCGGCCTCCTTCTGGGCCTTCTCCAGGTCCCCGGCGAGCAGCGCCAGGCGCGACAGCCCGAGGTGGGCATCCGCGAGGGTGGCCTCGAGCGAGACAGCCTTCTCGAAGGCCTCCTTGGCGCGCACGGTGTCCTCCTCGGCGAGCGCCAGCTCACCCAGGCCCAGCTGCACCCAGGCGCTGTCGGGGGCCAGGGCCGCGGCCGCCTCGAAGCGGGCCTTGGCCTGCTCGTTGCGGCGCAGCCGCAGCTGCAGGCGGCCCAGGGCGACGTGGGCCTCGACGAGCTTCTCGTCGGCCTTGAGGGCGCGCGTGTAGTGCTCCTCGGCGGAGCTGTTGCTGTCGCTCGCCTCGTCGACGCGGCCGTAGAGGTACTCGATGCGGGCGTTGTCCTTGAAGCGCTTGGCGGCCTCCTCCACCAGCTTCTGCGCGTCCTCGATCTTCCCGAGCGTCACCAGGGTGCTGATGTAGCCATCGGTGGCCTCGAGGTTCTGCGGCTCGGCCTTGGCCACCGCCTCGTGGAAGGGCAGGGCGTCGGCGAACTTGCGCTGGGCCTGGAGCACGCGCGCCAGGTAGCTCTTGAGGATGAGGGCGTTGGCGTCCTTCTCCAGCGCGGCCCGCAGCTCCTTCTCGGCGTCATCGAGCCGGGCGAGCTGGTAGAGGGCGATGCCCTTGAAGGTGCGGGCACGCGACAGCTCCGGGGCGCTCATCTGCGCCTGGCTCTTCTCCTCGAGCGCGAGCTCGGCGGCCGCGAGGCCCTTCTGCGCGTCCTTGCGCAGCAGCAGCTCCACCGCGGCCAGCTCCACCGAGGAGCTGAGGTGGGTGTCGTCCGCCTTGAGCGCGGCCTCGTAGGCCTTGGCGGCCTCGTCCGCCTTGCCACCGGCCTGGTAGAGGTTGCCCAGGGCATGGTGGGCCCGGGCCAGGTCCGGCTTCGTCTTCAGCACCCGGTTGAGCGTGTCGATGGCCTCGGCGCTGTCCTTCTTCTGCGCCGCCTGGGCCTCGGCCAGCAGCAGGCCCAGCTCCACATCCCCCTGGTTGGCGTCGCGGCTCCAGGCGTCCTTGGCGAGCTGGATGGCCGTGCCGACGTCCCTGGAGACGAGGGCGCTGCCCACCAGGTACTTGGTGTACTCGACGTTGGTCTCACCCAGCAGCTCCAGGCTCGCGGCCTCCTCCTCGGAGCGGCAGCGCGACAGATCGGAGCCGTTGGCGGCCGAGTAGCGGCGCTGGAGGTGGAAGACGGCCTGGCACCAGATGGCGCGCACCTCGGGGTACTCGTTCTCGGAGAGCACCTTCCCCGTCAGCGCGTGGGCCTGCTTGTAGCCCTGGAAGGAGTCCTGCAGCAGCGCCTTGCGCGCGGCCTGGACGTCCGTGTCCTCCGCCGAGCCGGACTTGACCTTGGCGGGCATGAACTTCTTCAACCCGAAGGCCCCGTAGCGCGTGGCGCTGAAGCTGAAGCCCACGATGAGCACCAGCAGCACCGCCGCGGCGGCGATGACCTGCGGCAGCCGCTGCTTCACCTTGCCGAGGAAGATCTCCAGCTTGGTGGTGCTGTCCGTCACCGCCACCGGAGCCATGCGGCCGCCGTACATCTGCTGCAGCTTCTCCATGTTGGCGGCGGAGTTGAGGTTGGCCTTGGAGCCGGGCTCGGCGGCGGGCGAGGCGGGCGCGGCGGCGGCCACGGCGGGCGTCCCCGGCCCCTCCATCAGCTTCTGGATGGCCGCGGCGAAGGTGGGCACCGTGCCGATGGGCGTCCAGGACTCCCCGTCGTTGGAGACGTCCTCGTTGCCCAGGAGCTGGCCGTCCTCGAGCATCTTGACGACGACGCCCTCCTCGAACGGGCCGAAGACCTTGCCCGAGCGGCGGCGCACGTGGAAGCGGCGCACGTTGGATTTGGCGGCCTTGTTGGCGCCGCTGTCCTTGGCCGCGTCGTCGATGAAGCTGAGCATCTCCAGGCCATCGGCCGTGCCCGGCGTGGGCGGCGGCAGCGGCGCGGAGAGGTCCGCCTCGAGGTCATCGCCCGCAACCGGCGCGGAGGGATCGAACTCGAGCGCGTCGGGGATGGAGGCGTCAGCGGACGCCATGGGCGCCGCGGGCGGGGGCTCGGAGAAGTCCATGCCCACGTCCACCGTGGAGGGCGAGGGCTCCGAGAAGTCGAGGTTGGCGGCCGGCGCGGCGGGCGCGGGCGGCAGCGCGAAGGGATCCTCGTCGGCGAACGGGTCCGCCGACGCCGCGGGCGCGGGAGGCAGGCCGAACGGATCGGCCTCGGGCTCGGGCTCGACTTGAGCGGGAGGCAGGCCGAACGGATCGTCCACACCGGAGTCGGCGGCGAAGGGATCCGCGGCCGGCGCGGGAGGCAGGCCGAACGGATCGGCCTCGGGCTCGACGGGCGCGGGCGGCAGGCCGAACGGATCATCTCCCCCGGCGGCGTACGGATCGGCCGCGGGAGGAGGCGGCAGGGCGAACGTGTCCACCTCGGACGTGTGCTGCGGGGGCGAGCCCAGGAACGAGTCGTCGGCACCGTACGGGTTGTCAGCGGGAGGCGGCGGCAGGGCGATGGCGCCTCCGGGCGTGGCGGCGTACGCGTAGGGCTCCTCGGCGCCGGCGGGAGGAGGCGGCAGGGCGATGGCGTCGGCCTGGGGCGCGGCGGCGTACGGGTCCTCGGCGTAGTCGAAGCCACCCGCGTTGTCGGCGTAGCCGTCGGAGGCTCCGGGCAGGGGCACGGCGTCGGCCTGCGGCGCGTTGCCGTACGGGTTGCTCGCGTACGGATCTCCCGCGTTGTCCGCGTAGCCGTCGGAGGCTCCGGGCAGGGGCACGGCGTCGGCCTGCGGCGCGTTGCCGTACGGGTTGCTCGCGTACGGATCTCCCGCGTACGGATCGCTCGCGCCGGGCAGCGGGATGGCACCGCCCGCGTTCGTGTCGTAGCCGGGCGCCTCGCCGTAGCCCTGCGAGGGATCGGAGTAATCCTCGGAGGCACCGGGCAGCGGGATGGCCTGCGGAGCGGTGGCGTCGCGGTAGGCCGCGCTCGGCACGGGCAGGGCGACGACGCGCGTGGCCTCGGACTCCGCGGGCCGCTGGTAGTCGTCGTAGCCGCCGTACGGATTGGCCTGGGGCGCGGTGGGGCCGGGCAGCGGGACGGCGGCGGGAGCGGGCGCGCTCACCGGCTCCTCGGCCTTGATGGGGAAGGTGTTCTGGCACCGGGCGCACTTCAGCTTCGCGCCGCCCGGCGGGATCCGCTTGTCATCGATGTTGTAATTCGTCTGGCAAGACGGGCAGGAGACTTTCATGGGTTTCCTTCAGCGGGGGCTGGACGGTCGCGAGCGGCCGCGCTCCCGCGGCGGGCGAAGGTTATCAGAGGCATTTTCCAGGCGGCAAAGAACGAGACGCCCCACCGGACAGCGCCCCCGGCGGCAGGGCAGGCGGGCAGGGGACCCCTCTCCCGGGCACTCCGGGTGACGCTCCTGTTGCCCGGGGTGGTGCCGAAGGTGGTAGACCCGGCTTTTCCATGGAACCCATCGTCATCCTCGGCGCGGGCCTCGCGGGGCTGTCCGCCGCTCATTTCCTGCAGCGCCCCTGGCGCCTCATCGAGAAGTCCGAGCGGGTCGGCGGTCTCATCAAGACCGAGGTCATCGACGGGTGCTCCTTCGATCCCACGGGCCACTGGTTGCACCTCAGAGACCCGGAGATCAAGGAACTGGTGAATACCCGCTGGCTGCCGGACCAGCTGGTCACCATTCAACGCAAGGCGGCCATCTACTCGCGGGGCGTCTTCACGCGCTTTCCGTACCAGGTGAACACGCACGGGCTGCCGGCTGAGGTGGTGGCGGAGAACCTCATCGGCTACGTGGAGGCCGTGTACGGGGAGAAGGGCCGGGCGCTGCGCGAGCGCGAGCCGCGTGACTTCGCCGAGTTCATCCTGCGCTACATGGGGGAGGGGTTCGCGAAGAACTTCATGTTCCCCTACAACAAGAAGCTCTGGACGGTGGACCCGTCCGAGCTGTCCGCCGCCTGGGTGGGCCGCTTCGTGCCGCGTCCCACCTTGAAGGAGGTGGTGGACGGGGCGCTGGGCGTGGGGAGCGATGCGCTGGGCTACAACGCCTCCTTCGTGTACCCGCGCGAGGGCGGCATCGAGAGCCTCGCCCGCGCCATGCTCGCTCACCTGAAGGGCGGGGAGCTGAGCGTCAACACCGAGCCCACCGCCATCGATTGGAAGGCCCGGCAGGTGATGCTGTCGGACGGGCGCACGCTCGGCTACTCGGAGCTGCTCTCCACCATCTCCCTGCCGGGGCTGGTGCGGTTGGTGGGCAAGGGCGGCTCCGGCGTGCCCGATGAGGTGCTGGCCGCCGCCGGACGGCTGCGCGCCACCACGGTGACGTACGTGTGCGTGGCCGCCCGGGGAAAGAATCCGCAGCCGTGGCATTGGATCTACCTGCCCGAGCCCGAGTTCAAGACGTACCGCATCGGCTCGCCCTCGGCGGTGTACGCGCCGCTGGCGCCCGCGGACACCTCCACCTTCTATGTGGAGTACAGCCACCACGGCGAGCTCTCCATGGCCCAGGCCGAGGCGTACGCGGTGGAGGACCTGGTGCGCTCGCGGATGGTGGGCTCGGCGGACGACATCCTCTTCGCCCGGGCGCGCGAGATTCCCCACGCCTATGTCCTCTATGACGACGCGTACGGGCCGGCGAAGACGGAGATCCTCCGCTTCCTGGAGCACGCGGGCATCCACACCGCGGGGCGCTACGGGCAGTGGGAGTACTCGTCCATGGAGGACGCCATCCTCGGAGGGCGGGCTTTCGCGCGCCGGTTGAACGGCTGACGGAGGGCGGGCGC